>NZ_CP011427.1:3388993-3697083 GCF_001506165.1 Pantoea vagans
TCGCGCCAGCAGCGCAGGCTGGAAGTGACCGCGCAGGATTGGATGCAGCAGTTCATTGACTGTGCTGGCCGGAGCTTCCGGCTGCTGCTCCAGCAGTGCCATCAGTTCATCGCTGCCGAGGTTGGAAGTCATTAATATCACGGTATTGCGGAAGTCGATTTCACGCCCTTCGCCATCGCGCATCACGCCACGATCGAACACCTGATAGAACAGGTTGAGGACATCGCGGTGCGCTTTTTCCACTTCATCCAGCAGCACCACGCTATAAGGGCGTTTGCGTACCGCTTCAGTGAGAATGCCGCCCTGACCGTATCCTACGTAACCCGGCGGCGAGCCTTTCAGCTGCGATACGGTATGCGCTTCCTGATACTCCGAGAGGTTGATGGTGATCAGCGCACGTTCGCCGCCAAACAGCGTGTCGGCCAGCGCCAGCGCCGATTCGGTTTTACCCACGCCGCTCGGTCCCACCAGCAGGAATACCCCCAGCGGGCCGTTTTCTGCCGTCAGGCCGGTTTTCGCGGCACGCAGACGCTGAGCAATCGCGTGCAATCCGACATCCTGGCCAATCACCCGTTTGCCCAACTGCTGTTCCAGTTCGAGCAGGTTGGTCTGTTCATCTTTCAGCAAACTGCCCAGCGGCACGCCGGTCCAGTCGGCAATCACTTCTGCCACGCTGCGCGCATCCACATCCAGCGACAGCAGTGGCGCGTTGCCCTGCAGCGTGCTGAGTTGCTGCTGTAGATCGCTTAAAGTCGCGCCCTGCTCCGGCTGCTGGCGAGCTGTAAGGATCTGCTCTGCCAGCGTTTTTTCCTGCTGGAAGCGCAGTTCAAGCGCGGAGCATTGGGTTTGCAGCGCGCTGCGTTGTTCCGCCAGCGTGGTCAGGCGCGTGGCATCACCTTGGGGATTGAGTGCCAGATCGTCCTCAATCGCCTGTTGTTCCATCGCCAGTGCCGCGAGCTGCGCCTGCAACTGCATCAGCGCTTCTGGCTGCGTGTCGAGGCTCATGCGCACACGCGCACTGGCGGTATCCAGCAGATCCACCGCCTTATCCGGCAGTTGGCGGGCGGTGAGGTAACGACGCGAAAGCGTCACCGCTGCCTGAATCGCCGCATCCTGAATGTGTACGCCATGATGTTGTGCGTAGCGAGATTTCAGGCCGCGCAGCATCAGAGTGGCGTTGGCGTCATCTGGTTCATCCACTTTGACCATTTGAAAGCGACGCTCCAAAGCGGCATCGCGTTCGAAATACTGTTTGTACTCTGACCAGGTGGTAGCGGCGATGGTGCGCAGTTCGCCACGCGCCAACGCGGGTTTCAGCAGGTTAGCGGCATCCGCGCCACCCGCCTGGTTGCCCGCACCGATAAGGGTGTGGGCTTCATCAATAAACAGCAGCACCGGTTCAGGGGATTGCTGGACGGCATCGATCACGCTTTTCAGGCGCTGCTCAAACTCCCCTTTCACTCCCGCACCTGCCTGCAAAATACCCAGGTCAAGGGTGCGCAGTGAAACCGGCTTCAGGCTTTCCGGCACGTTGCCCTCGGCAATGCGCAGCGCCAGTCCTTCTACCAACGCGGTTTTACCCACACCCGGCTCGCCGACCATAATCGGATTGTTTTTGCGGCGGCGAGAGAGGATATCGATCATCTGGCGGATTTCATTATCGCGGCCAAGTACCGGATCGATGTTGCCTGCACGCGCCTGCGCGGTGAGGTCGTGGGTAAACTTGTTCAGTACCTGCTGCAGCGCGTCAGACAAGGTCTGTTTGCCGTTCAATGCGGGTGGCGCGTTGTCATCCGCCAGCACCGTTGCACTCTCCGCCAGCGCCTGCTGTTCGGGACGCTCTTCTGACTGAGCGTCCAGCAGCGGACGCAGTCGTTGCAGTTGGGTAGCGCTCAAACTCAGTAGCGGCCAGGCCTGTTGCGCGTGCAGCCAGGCCGGTTGGGTGATCAACGCCTGCAACAGATGTGCAGAGCGAATCGATGTCGCATTCTCTTCCAGCGAGGCCACCAGCCAGGCGGATTGCAGCAGGCCACTGAGCGCGGAAGAGAGCTGAGGACGCTGGGTGACGCTGTGCGGCAAGGTCTCAAGATGGCTGAGCAGCGATTGCCACAGCCCATCCAGATCCCACTCATAGCGGCGGGCTACGGTGACGATATCGCCTTCACCGCTTTCCAGCAGTTTCAACAGCCAGTGCTCCACGGTAATTTCCCGGTGTGCGCGGGTTTGGCAGAGCGCGGCGGCGGCGTCCAGCGCCCGAGCGCAAAAGGGGTTTAGTCGGCGAAGTAAAGCAGGTGAAGAGATGTCCATAATAGTCCCGTCCTATGGCAAAAAATCGGGGCATTCATCGTGTTGCGCCATGGCTACCGCACGACCGAGGATCGTTCGTTGGGTAGAACAGCAAGTTGTGCGATGAATCCAGTCACTGACGCATCGATGTCAATGAGGTACGTAACAGCAGAACAGGCGCCCCACACGGGGCGCACTGAGATTACTCACGCAGCGGCATTACGCCTGTGCGCGCTCATTCCAGGAATCGGAGTGAATGATGTTGCCGTCTTTGTAGGTCCAGATAACTTTTTCATAGCGCAGCTCAACCACTTCCAGGTGGTTGTGCTTCTCTTTGGCGGGATCTTTGATGTCATGCATCAGCGGAGCCACTTTCACCACCTTCACGTTTTCCAGCTTGGTGTTGAAATACTCTTTTTCCTGACCGGCATCGTCGATTTTGTACCATTTGAATTCAGCTGATTTCAGGGTCTGGCCTGAAGTCACCGCCTTATAGAGATACGGGGTTGAAGAATCGACTTCTTTAGTAAACACTAACGGCGCGTGCACGCGGGTTCCGGTCAGCTTGCCAGTGTTGTTGTCCGTTGGGATGTACAGCGCATGGTCCAGTGCCACGACTTCGATGCTGCCTTCACGGTTCTGTACAGTAACGGAACCTTTGATATCAGCACCGCCGTCGTCCTTCAGCCAAAGGTATGCTGGAATAGCCATGATTAACTCCTGTTGTTTATGGGTTTTTGTCACCTGATGGCGACGAGAGTGATAAGTCTGATTGCCGTGCAGCTGGCTGGCAGGCCGCTGCGTTCGGTACCAGACTGATCTCAACCCTGCGGTTAGCAGCCCGCCCCGCAGAGGTTGTATTGGTGGCGACCGGCCGCGTTGCACCATATCCCTGAATCGCAAAACAGGTTTCAGGGATATCGCTGGTGGCGATCATCCAGTCGCGCACGGCGGCCGCACGAGCCAGCGAAAGTTGCTGGTTCGCGTGCGTATCGCCGGTACTGTCGGTATGCCCGGTGACTAACACCATCCAACCGGGCTTGGCTTTGATATCTATCAGGGCATCCACCAGCACTTTGGTCGATCCCGTTTTCAATGCGGATTTCCCCACCTCGAACAGCGACATGCTGTCCAGACGGACCAGACGTGGCACCCCTTTTTCAGGCGGTTTCGCCGGAGGAACGTAGCCGCGAATCTCTGCCATAACCGGCGGATAGAGCTGCTCTCCCGGATAGAGCCCCAGCGCTAAATGCACGGGCGCGCCGTTGCGCTGATACTTCTCCAGCAGTCGCGCATCGCTCTGTAACTGGTTTAATGCCGGG
The DNA here is from genome assembly GCF_001506165.1 of Pantoea vagans. Taxonomy (NCBI): domain Bacteria; kingdom Pseudomonadati; phylum Pseudomonadota; class Gammaproteobacteria; order Enterobacterales; family Erwiniaceae; genus Pantoea; species Pantoea vagans. The sequence continues at coordinate 3,392,602 of NZ_CP011427.1, forward strand.
ACTTTTAGCGCCGTGTTGGTCATCGCAATCGCACGATAGCGTGCGACATCACTGGCGATAGCGCGCAGCAGACGATGGTTGTTCCACGATGAGCACGCCAGCGCGATCACGCTAAATAGCGTCACCAGCGCCAGGGCATACACGGCGGCACGTTGGGGGGGAGAGTAGCCACGACGTACCGGCAACTGAGCCAGAAGAAAGTCGGGGAAGCGGCCATGGCTGGAAACTGTATCGGTTGCCAGCGACCGCAGCGTGGTGCGTTGCTGCAACCACTGCTGCCACAGGTTACGCGGAACTGATGCCACCTCGGGCTGCCAGCTCATCGCCATCGCGTGCAGATGCAGTGGCGCACTGGCTTGCTCAGTGCCACTGAACTGCGGCAGAACCTGCTCACGCAGCCAGGCAATCTGGCTGCTTAGCATCACGCCCTGCGCCAGTCGCGAGGCTTTTTCACTGTCATCCGCATTCGCTACCCAGCGACTCAGCGGCGTGCCCTGTTGCTGTTCATCCCACACGCGCACGCCGGCCTGTGCGGCCTCCACGCTAAACCACGGCGAAGGCGCGCCCTGTAGCAGACAAGCCAACATTGCGGGTAGCACATGGCCGCTGTGTTGTGCACAGCGCTGTACCTGAAAACGAAATTCGCGCAGCTGTGCCGCCAGTACCGGCTGGTCATGGTGCTGCTCGGGTTGCAGCACCAGCAGCGCACTCAGTTGTGTGCTCCAGCCGGGACGTATCGCCAGCAGCATCTCGCTGTAATGTGCCAGTTGATCCGGCTGAGGAATGAGGATGTAGCATCCCTGCGCGGTTTCACGCACCGCTTCGCCAGCAAACAGCGCCTCTGCACATTCGCCCACGGTCAACACTACCGGCAGACGATAGTCCACGTCCGGCAGGGCGGCGACCAGTTGTTCACCTAAAGGCGCATGGCGTAAGGCCTGTGCGGCGCGACCTGTGCGCCACCAGGCAACGGCAGCGACCAGCACGGCAGCTACCGCACCTGCCCAGGCCGCACTGCGGCTCACAGGCAGGAAAACCACGCAGATGATCAACGCAGCGAGGCAGCTCATCAGCCATAGCGTGCGTTTCAAGAGGATACTCAACGGCTGCTCCTTAGCCCTGTGATTCCTGTAACCAGTCACTCAGTGACTGTTGAAGCTGGTAATGCAGGCCAAACCACACCACGGCAACGATGACTACCGCGCTCGCTGCCCAGAACCACAGCGAACGGCCGCGCCACAGTCCGGTTGAACGGCGGCCGACATGGGCGAGAATTGGCGTCTCTTCTGCAACATCAAACGGCGGCACCCGCGCAGCCAGTTCGGCGATCAACGCCTGGCGCTTCTGCTGCGGCTGATTCCGATAGCGCCCCTGGAAGCCGAGCATCAACACACGATGGAAGCAGCTCAGTACCAGTGGGTTTGGCGCGGGCTGCGCCAGCACCTGCTGCATACGCTGATAGAGCAACTCGCCACCTTGCAGCGTATTGAAGAAACGCGCCTGCAGTGGTGTACGCATCCAAAAGGCATAGCCGTTGTCATCTAGCGGGCGATTGAGCACTGTCTCATCCAGCAGCACACACTGCGCATAAGCAATGTGGTCGCTGTCTTCGCTGACAATCCCCTGCCCGGCCAAACGCTGGCGTGTCTGTTCAACCAGTTCAACGCCGCGCTGATAGAGCGCTTCGCCCTCTTCCGCCACATCGCCGTTGCGCAGGGCAACCACCAGCAGCCAAGTGTCGCGCAGCAGTTCATCAATGGAGAGTTGTTGTTTCATGAGCGCAGCACCGCATAGAGTTCTAATTTAATGCCCGGCAACACACCTGGAACGTAAATGGCACAGGTGCCTGCCGTGAGCATCGCGACCGCCGAGGGATGCGCCAGATCCAGCGCAAAGTATTGGTTCTCCAGCCGCAGTGGGATCGCTGCTGGCACGTGGCTCAGCGGAATGAGCGGCACGCCGTTCAGTGCGCCATTGATGATGTTGTTCACTTCATCTGGCGTACCGATTTTGCACAGCGGCGGGAACTGACTCTGCAGCTGATGCGCAGGCAAGTCGGAACGCACGGAGAGGTAGAAATCAGCCTCTTCACGCAGGCGGCTATCGGTCAACTGGGCGCGCCACTGGTTCTCACGCACCAACTCCAGCTCCACGGCCACCACGCGCGATGGCAGGCTCGCCTCCAGCAGCGTGCTGATCAGGGTAAACAGTGGGGGAAAGACGTCGGCTGGCCTGGCGTGGTCATAACGCGGGATGGCATCCATGTCGTGCTCCAGCGAGAAGGTCAACATGCTGCCCGCCAGCTTGACCAATTCGCGATAAACCAGTTCAGGATGAATCATCGGTGAGGTTTCAAAATCCAACAACACCGGTTCGTAAGTGTTAAGCGCATTCAACAGCCAGAACAGCGAAACATCCGCGACGGCAAAATCAGCCATGCGCTGATTATTCTCGCGGCGCATGCCCATCAAACGCATACGTTTGGCACGTAACTGCGCGACACGCAGGCTCAGTTGATCCTGCAATAACTCACTGCTACCAAACGCCAGCAGTGGCGGGATAAACGCGTTGTCGATCTGCCATCCGTTCTGCCCATCGCGCTGTAAGCGCACCAGCGGACAAGTGAAGTATTCGTCATTATTGTCGATGTCAAAACGCAGCGAGAGTGCGTACCGCTCAACGGCGATCGACTCTTGCTCGGTGCCGAACACATCCTGCACTGACACCCACTCCTGCTGATAACGCAGTGGGCGCTCGGAAGCTTGCGTACCGGTCTGGCAGTTGCCGCCGTTGGCGTGTTCCAGTGGCAGCGCCAGCAGCACCGTCACCTGATGACAGTCCGCGGGAATCGCCCGCTGCAGATCCACCGCCGCAGGCAGCGCGTCGGCACGGTCGCTGTCAATCAGGGTGCCATCCTGCAAACGCACCGCCAGATGTTGTGCATTCAGGCGATTGACGCGCAGCGCCTCCCCATCGAAGCGCGCGTTCAGCACGCCCCACGGGTGTGTCAGACTCAACTGTGCAATGCACTGGTTGGTGAGCGCTTCCCAGCGCGCCTGTTGCTGGAACTGATGCGGCGCAAGGAATGCGCCTTCAATCCACAGCGGGCGTGAAACCTTCATTGTTGCTCCCTGACTTACGCTTTCGCCTTCGGCATTTGAGAAACCAGCGACAGGTTGACATCCAATCCTTCAACCTGGAAATGCGGAACTGCATAGAGTTTGACGCGGAAGAAACCGGGGTTATCTTCGATATCTTCCACCGTCACACGGGCTTCACGCAGCGGATGCGAGGCTTGCAGATCGTCCGAGGGATCGGTCATCTCCGTGACCAGCGTGTTGATCCAGTTATTCAGCTCCAGCTCCAGCATGCGACGATCTTTGGTGGTGCCGATGTTTTCCCGTTGCAGCAGCTTGAGGTAGTGCGCGATGCGCGACAGCAGGAAAATGTAAGGCAGACGCGCATTGATGCGGCTGTTAGCCGTGGCTTCGTCGGTGTCATACAGCGCCGGTTTTTGTGCCGAGTTCGCTGAGAAGAAGCAGGCGTAATCACGATTTTTGTAATACGACAGCGGGATAAAGCCGAGGTTAGCGAACTCAAATTCGCGCGTTTCCGGAATCATCACTTCAGAAGGAATTTTTACCTGATTACCGGTGCCGAGATCGTAAAGATGAATCGGCAAATCCGTTACCGCACCACCCGCCTGTGGGCCGCGAATCTGTACGCACCAGCCGTTGTTCACAAAGCTTTTCACCATGTTAGCGGCGAACGCAAAAGAGGCGTTGCTCCACAGGTAGCTGTCGTGATCCGGGCCTTTGACCTCTTCGACGTAGTTGAAACTGCGCACGGGCACGGTATCGGGACCATAAGGCAGGCGCCCTAATACGCGCGGCAGCGTCAGACCGATGTAGCGCGCATCATCGCTGTCGCGGAATGACTTCCACTTGATGTATTCCGCGCGGTCAAAGTAGTTGGCGATATCTTTGATGCCCGCCACTTCTTCCATGGTTTCTTTGCCGAAGAAGGCTGGTCCCACGGAAGCCACAAACGGCATATGCGCCGACGCCGCCACTTTGGAGATGTTACGCAACAGCGCAATATCCTGTGGGCTACGATCAAACTCGTAGTTGGCGATGGTAGAACCAATCGGTTCGCCGCCCGGCGTGTCGTACTCTTGGGTATAGGTGTGGTGATAGAAACCGCTTTGCACGATTTCTGGCGCGTCTTCAAAATCCAGACGCAAGTCGTCTTTCGAGACATCCAGCACTTCAATCTTCACGTTCTGACGGAAGTCAGTACGGTCCACCAGGAATTTCAAACCGCGCCACGCAGACTCCACTTTCTGGAATTCTGGATGATGCATCACCGCATCCAACTGGCGGCTAATCTGATTATCCAGTTCGCTGATGTGATTATCGAGCAGCGTCTTATCCAGACGCTCGACTTTCTGCGATGATTGCTTGAGCAGATTGAGGAACACGCTGACGGCGGCGGTCACGCGCTCATCGGCAGAGGTATCTGCCAGTGCATCGTTATCCTGGAATGCATCAATGCCGTTTAATTGGCTGACCGGGTTGAGGTTGATCTTCTCGAAAAGCGACTGATAGACGCCACCCTCCAGCGTTGCATGGCCTGGGCTGGCGGTCGCCTGAGTTTCTCGTTGTGACATAGTTAGCTCCTTGCTGATAACGGACGTTTACGCTTGCGGTGCCAATGCGGCCAGCTCTGCGCGCAGCTCATCACTGAGTGCTTCGTCTTTGAGAATATTTTCCAGTTCGCGGCGGAACGTGGCGTTATCCAACAGGTTGGACTTCAAATCGCGTAGCAGATTGCGCATCGAGAGCAGTGCACGCAGTTGAGGAATTTGGCGGGCGACCTGCTCGGGTTCAAAATCAGCCATCTCTTTAAAATCCAGCTTCACTGCCGCTTCACTGCCATCCGCTGCCAGCGTATCGGCAACGGTGAGATTCACCTTTGGGTTGTACTCCGCCAGTACCTGGTTGAAGTTGTTTTTGTTAATCGAGATTTTTTCACGTTCTGAAACGGCGCGATCGTCCTGACCGTTGCTGTAATCCCCCACCACCATCAGCTTTAATGGCAATTCCACTTTTTTCTGCGCACCACCGGTGTGCAAATCGAGTTTGATATTGACGCGTGCTGCGGGTACTTCGTCCTGAAAGCTATTAGCCATGTGAATACCTGTTTTTTGTCTTTTGACCGAGCGCGTCCCTGACGGAATAAAGTCGCCATGTCATCGAAGAAAGAAAAAGTATCCGGCTCTACCGTGAGAGTGAGCAGGTAATGCTATTACCTGGCGGTGATAGCCGAAATTGTTGAGGGCTGAACTTTAACCAGATTGAAGAGTGCTGTCTGTGGTCGGAGGAGGACAACCTGTTACAAAATGTGAAAAAAAATAAGTGACAGGTTCTATTAATTAATTTGTCGTAGCGCCAACGATAATAAGAGATCCATAAGAAACGAAGCGACAAAATCACAGGAAATCAATTTTACATTTAGTAACACTCTCAGCATTTATGGAAAATATCCTTTAAAATGAGATCATTGCAATATTAGCTGATATATAATCACCACCAGAAAGCAATCTCACTTCAGTAAATATATTAAGATTTATCTGTATTCCATTGCAGAAAATGGCTTTAAAACACCTGGTTAATGGCCATGGCGTTAAGCTTTAATAAGCAAAATTTCACTTATCTCCTGCTTGGTTAGTGATTTCTTTAGTGACTAAAGTGCGTTTTTTCATGCGTTAGGACGTTTAGTAACATGAATTCATAACGATAGTTAAATTTAATTAATGTGATCATGCTAAGCCAATTTCCAGTCTGATAATGTAAATAAACATGTAACTACGCTATCTCCCGCTGTCGTCACGTGGAAAAAAGACAAAAAAAAACCTGCCGTAATATCCGGCAGGCTTTTTTTCAACGAACGGACGTGGATTAAGCTTTTAGCAAGAACTTACGCAGCTCTGCGAAATCCGCTTTCAAGTTGTGTGACAACAATGGCAGCTCAGCGCGCTCTGCCAGTTCTGGCGGCAGTGGCAGTTCCTGGCCCAGAATCTCATCCACGCTCTCTTTGAATTTGGCCGGATGCGCGGTGCCGAGGAACAGACCGAATTCGCCTTCCTGCAGGTTGTCGCGCAGCATGCGGTAAGCAATCGCCGCGTGCGGTTCTGAGATGTAGCCAATCTCCGCCAGCTCGCGCATGGTGGATTTGGTGGTCTCATCGGATACCGCGCCAGACACCAGATCGGTCAGACGCCAGGTTTTGCGGCGGAACAACTCTTCCACGCGCGGCCAGTTGTTTGGCTGGCTGACATCCATCGCATTCGACAAGGTTGCCACGGTCGCATTCGGCTGCCATTCACCGTTACCCAGGAAGCGCGGCACGGTATCGTTGGCGTTGGTGGCCGCGATAAAGCGCTTGATCGGCAAACCGAGTGATTTCGCCAGCAGGCCAGCCGTCAGGTCACCAAAGTTACCGCTTGGCACCGAAACCACCAGCTGATTACGTTGCTCTTGCGGCAACTGCGCCACGGCTTCAAAGTAGTAGCAGATCTGCGCTAACAGACGGCTGATGTTGATGGAGTTCGCCGAGTTCAGGCCAATCGCCTTCTTCAGCTCTTCATCATCAAACGCCTGTTTCACCAGCGCCTGGCAGGCATCGAAATCGCCTTCCACCGCGATGGTTTCAATGTTGCCACCCAGCGTACAGAACAGTTTCTCCTGCAGCGGGCTGATTTTGCCCTGCGGATACAGGATCACCACGCGCACGTTTTCCATGCCGTAGAACGCATGGGCCACCGCTGCGCCGGTATCACCGGAGGTCGCGGTCAGAATCGTGATCTGCTCATCGGCACCGGACACATAAGAGAGCATCTGCGCCATGAAACGGCCGCCGAAATCTTTGAATGCCAGCGTTGGGCCATGGAACAGTTCAAGGCAAGCCACATCGTCACTGACTTTCGCCACCGGTGCCGGGAAGGCAAAGGCGTTTTTCACGCGCTCAGCCAACTGGTGTGCGGCAATCTCATCGCCAATGTATGCAGAGAGAATTTTGCTGCTGCGGCTGACGAAATCCATCTCCAGCATCGCATCGATGTCGGTCAGTTCGAATTCCGGCAGTTCGAGCGGGAAGAACAGGCCTTGCTGCGAGCCGAGGCCCTGCTTAACGGCCTGAGCAAAGCTCACCTGCTCGTTGTGATCCTTAAGGTTGTAGAGTTTCATGCGTTATCCCAAGTTACGTGCGCCAGCCGTATCAAGACGGCAGATATGGACGAAGCCTTCATCATTTTGCAGATAGTGCTGGCTCAGCCAGTCTGCCATCCGCTGTGCCGTTGCCATCTCGTTGCAAACAGCGAAAAGTGTCGGGCCTGAGCCCGAAATACCGCAAGCCAGCGCGCCAATATCGGCTGCGGCTTGACGCGCCTCGGCAAAGCCTGGCAGCAGTTTGGTGCGGTAAGGTTCGGCAATCACATCCTGCATCAGTTTAGCCGCCAGCAGCGGCTGGCGGGTATGGCAGGCGTGAATAAAGCCCGCTAACAGGCGACCATGCTTGATGGCATCGTCTTTGCGATATTGCGCAGGCAGAATCGCACGCGCTTCCGCAGTTGAGACCTTGATGCCCGGATAGGCCATCACCCACAGCCAATCGTCAAAGCACGGCACCTCCTGACTGATGATGCCGTTCTCTTCAATCATCAACTGCACGCCGCCGAGGAAGCAAGGTGCGACGTTGTCGTAATGCACGCTACCCGAAATACGCCCTTCCAGCTCGCCCATCAGCGCCAGCAGTTCGGTATCATTCAGCGGCTTGCCGCAGAATTCGTTCATCGCCATCAAACCGGCCACCACGGAACAAGCGCTGGAACCCAGACCTGAACCGATCGGCATGTTCTTTTCCAGCGTCATCGCTACCGGCACTTCTTTGCCAATCGCCTGGCAGAAGCGCTCCCAGCACTGATACACGATGTTCTCATGCGGATTGGTCGGCAGCTTGCTGACAAAACGCCCGGTGTTGACCAGGCTAAAGCTCTCAGCCGCTTCTACTGATACGCAGTCACCCAACAGGGTGCCATCCACCGGCGAAACCGCCGCGCCCAGCACATCAAAGCCGACGCTGACGTTACCTATCGAGGCCGGTGCATAAATTTTTACCATCATCAAACTCCCAACTTCCACGACAGTGTACGCAGCAGATCGGCAAATACGCCGGCCGCTGTGACATCATTCCCCGCGCCATATCCACGCAGAACCAGCGGGATTGGCTGATAATAGCGGCTGTAAAACGCCAGCGCGTTCTCGCCGTTCTTCACTTTGTACAGTGGATCGTTACCGTCCACCGCATCGATTTTCACTTTGCAGACGCCACCTTCTTCAATCGCGCCGACGAAGCGTAACACTTTACCTTCATCACGCGCTTTGGCAACGCGGGCGGCAAAAGCATCATCCAGTTCCGGCAGGCGAGCCATAAATTGCTCAACGTCGGCGATGTCAGTCAGTTCGGCGGGCAGCAGCGGTTCGATCTCAATATCGCTCAGCTCTAACTGATGACCGGCTTCACGGGCCAGAATCAGCAGTTTACGCGCCACATCGGTGCCGGAAAGGTCGTCACGCGGATCCGGCTCAGTAAAGCCCATCTCACGCGCCATCTTGGTGGCTTCTGACAGCGAAACCCCCTCGTCCAGCTTACCGAAGATAAAGGAGAGCGAACCGGAGAGGATACCGGAGAATTTGATCAGCTCGTCTCCAGCGCTCATCAGATTTTGCAGGTTTTCGATCACCGGCAGACCGGCACCAACGTTGGTGTCATACAGGAACTTGCGGCGAGACTTGGCGGCGGCTGCACGCATCTGCTGATAGTAATTCCAGGATGCAGTGTTGGCCTTTTTGTTTGGCGTCACCACGTGGAAACCTTCTGCCAGGAAGTCAGCATATTGATCGGCCACGGCCTGGCTTGAAGTACAGTCCACAATCACCGGGTTAAGCAGGTGATACTCCTTCACCAGACGAATCAGGCGACCGAGATTAAACGGCTCTTTAGCCTCGCTCAGTGCAGATTTCCAGTTGCTGAGATCGATGCCGTGGACGTTAGTCAGCAAGGCACGTGAATTGGCGATACCGCACACGCGCAAATCAATGTGCTTCTCTTTCAGCCACGCCTGCTGACGGTGCAGCTGCTCCAGCAATGCGGCACCGACACCGCCCACGCCCACCACAAACACTTCGATCACCTGATCGGTGGCAAACAGCATCTGATGCACCACGCGCACGCCGGTAGTGACTTCATCGTTACTCACCACCACCGAAATGGAACGCTCGGAAGAGCCCTGTGCAATCGCCACGATATTGATGTTGGCACGGGCCAGCGCCGAGAAGAATTTCGCGGAGATACCGCGCAGGGTGCGCATACCATCACCGACCACCGAGATCACCGCCAACTGCTCCAGCACATCGAGCGGATCCAGCAGGCCATCTTTCAGTTCGAGGTAGAACTCCTCTTCCAGCACGCGACGCGCACGCGCCTGCTCGCTCTGCGGCACACAGAAGCTGATGCTGTATTCAGAAGAGGATTGGGTGATCAGTACGACAGAGATACCGGTGCGAGACATCGCGGCAAATACGCGCGCCGCCATGCCGACCATGCCTTTCATACCGGGACCCGAGACGTTAAACATCGCCATGTTGTTAAGGTTGGTGATGCCTTTCACCGGATTCTCATCCAGCTCGCCTTCACCACCGATTAAGGTGCCGGGCGCTTGCGGATTGGCGGTATTTTTAATCAGGCAAGGGATCTGGAACTGAGCAATCGGGGCGATGGTACGTGGATGCAGCACTTTCGCGCCGAAGTAGGAAAGCTCCATCGCTTCCTGATAGGACATCGACTTCAGCAGGCGAGCATCTGGCACCTGACGCGGGTCGCAGGTGTAAACGCCGTCTACGTCAGTCCAGATTTCGCAGCAGTCGGCGCGTAAGCACGCTGCCAGCACCGCCGCCGAGTAGTCGGAGCCATTACGGCCCAGCACCACCAGTTCGCCCTTCTCGTTACCGGCAGTGAAACCGGCCATCAGAATCATGTGATCGGCAGGGATTTGGCTTGCGGCGATACGGCGGGTGGATTCGGCGATATCAACAGTGGATTCGAGGTAGTGACCCACCGCCAGCAGTTTCTCAACCGGATCGATCACCGTCACTTTGTGGCCACGTGCCTGCAGCAGCGCTTCCATAATGGCGATAGATAGCTTTTCACCGCGGCAGATGATGGCAGCATTCACGGCATCCGGGCATTGACCGAGCAGGCTGATACCGTGGAGCACCTGTTTCAGCTGCGCGAATTCCAACTCGATACGGGTTTTCAGTCCATCGAAGTCAAAACCCGGCTGGGCTTCTGTCAGGCCTTGCAGCAGTTCGGCAAAAATACGTTCGGCATCGCTGATATTCGGCAGCGCGTCCTGGCCACTGATGGTTTTCTCAATCATCGCCACCAGATGATTGGTGATTTTCGCTGGCGCAGAGAGCACGGTGGCAACCTGTCCCTGTTGCGCGTTGCTTTCCAGAATATCTGCCACGCGAAGAAAACGTTCCGCATTGGCTACTGAGGTTCCGCCGAATTTCAGCACTCGCATGATTGAAGCTCTCCTGAATTTTTGCCGAAAAAAAAGCCCGCACTGTTTAGGTGCGGGCTTTTTTCTTTGTTTTTCCTGTATGCGTCAGCCCGCACCGTTACCTGTGGTAATGGTGGTGGTAATAATAATTGTGGTGTTCAGGCTGTGATTACGCATTGAGATTTTTTCTGTCTGTCTTTGTCTTGTCCGTCTGCCTTCCAGAAGTAAAGCAAAGCGCACGTTAAGTCAACGAATTTGTCTTAGCCGCGATTTTACGGCTGCTGCGCAGAGTTCGGTTTCTGCGCGCAAATCATATTGGGATCGTTCAACAGATCGCCTGGTTTCCCGATCTGTCACTAAGAACCCGCATATTCACCGATTATTTATCTATAAGTTTTTTTTCTACATCATGCAGCAACCGATGCAGCATGGCGCTATCACGCTGTTCCAGTAAGCCGATACGTTGATCGATCCAGTCCGCCATTTTCGCATCGTCACTCACCTCCAGCTTCACCAGCAGTTGATGGAAGCGTTCACGTAAAGCCTGCAACTGATGTTCATTTGCCGCTTCATTGCGTTCAACCGCAACCTGATTGAGCGCAGATAACTGATAGCAGTACACCATCACCGCCTGGCCGAGATTGAGCGAGGGATAATCATTGGCCATCGGAATACCGGTCAGCAGATCGACCTGCTCCAGCTCTTCATTGGTTAACCCGCTGTCTTCACGACCAAACACCAGCGCGATGCGACTCAGCCATTGGCGCTTCTCCTGCAGGATGGTTTCTACCTGGGTTGGCGTCGCGTAGTAGCGGAACTTCGCGCGGCTGCGTGCAGTGGTGGCGACAGAGAAATCCACGTCTGCCAGCGCTTCACTCAAGGTGCCGTAGGTTTTAACGTTATCAAGGATCTCACCGGCACCGTGCGCCACACGGCGCGCGGCGGGATCTTGCCAGGCATCGCTGGCCACAATGCGCAATTCGCTAAAGCCCATGGTTTTCATGGCGCGGGCTGCCGCGCCGATATTCTCTGGACGGGCGGGTGAGACAAGGATCAGGGGGAAATGCATGATTTTTCCATCGAACTGTTAACAACTCGCCCTATGTTGGCATGCAGTGGCAAAAATACCAACCACACGGGTGAGAGAAAATAAGATGTTAAGGATGTTAAAAGAGGATAAAAGCCATGGGGAGAAGAATACGTGGCATATAAGCGAAATTTCTACGTTTAATTAATATAAAATCATTGTTTTTCATATTATTGAAATATTATTTCCTGCAGGTTTTAGTTTTAATGTTATGCAGCCAAAATGTAGCAAAAATGCTGCTTTTTGTGAGCTAAGCTTGCATTCCTGGAGAAGTTTTTCATAAAAGTGTTAACGTGCTACACTTGCATTTGATATAAGTCAACGAAGCGTTGTTTTTATGCTTATCGGTTGTTGTTGGTGCTGTTAGGTTGCTGTTAATACGGTTAGGATAAGCGCCAGTCCGATACCCACGGGGCACGCAAATATTCATCCTGACTGGCTGAGCTAACACTGAAGTTGACGTTGATGGATGGTGTATTCCGAAGATTATTTCGTACACCGGTTGCGAAAGATATTCTGTTCAGGTGAACAGTGTGCGCAACCCGGTACGCCCTGTTTTCGATTTGTTGGCAAATTTTAGGTAGCGAAACATGCAGACCCCGCACATTCTTATCGTTGAAGACGAACTGGTCACGCGTAACACCCTCAAAAGTATTTTTGAAGCGGAAGGTTACGTGGTCTATGAAGCCACCGATGGTGCTGAGATGCACCAGGTTCTGACGGAAAATGACGTCAATCTGGTGATTATGGACATCAACCTCCCAGGTAAAAACGGTTTGCTGCTGGCGCGCGAGCTGCGTGAACAAGCAAACGTTGCGCTGATGTTCCTGACAGGCCGTGATAACGAAGTGGATAAAATCCTCGGCCTGGAAATTGGCGCCGATGATTACATCACTAAGCCGTTCAACCCGCGCGAACTGACGATTCGTGCGCGCAACTTGCTGTCGCGTACCATGAATCTGGCGATGCCGAGCGAAGAGCGCCGCACGGTGGAAAGTTATCGCTTTAACGGCTGGGAGCTGGATATCAATAGCCGCTCACTGGTCAGCCCGAATGGCGAACAATACAAACTGCCTCGCAGTGAATTCCGCGCCATGCTGCACTTCTGCGAAAACCCGGGCAAAATTCAAACCCGTGGTGACCTGCTGAAGAAGATGACCGGCCGCGAGCTGAAGCCGCATGACCGCACGGTGGATGTCACCATCCGCCGCATCCGTAAGCATTTTGAATCTACGCCGGACACGCCAGAAATCATCGCCACTATTCACGGTGAAGGTTACCGCTTCTGCGGCGAATTGCAGGATTAAGTTTGCTGCGGTAAAAGAAAAACGCCCAACAGGGCGTTTTTTTATACCTTATTTCCACGGCATAATCGGCACGGCGCTCAATGCATTCTTCGGCGAGCCCTCAACCACCTTATCGGAATAGCTTAGATAGATCAGCGCATGGCGTTTCTGGTCAAAGAAGCGCACCACCTGTAGTTTCTTAAACACCAAAGAAGTGCGTTTTTGGAATACCACTTCACCCTGCGCCTTGCCTTGTGCGATTTTATCGCTAAGCTCTACGGGCCCAACCTGCTGACATGAGATGGCCGCGTCGGAAGTGTCTTCTGCCAGACCCAATCCGCCCTTGATCCCACCGGTTTTTGCCCGGCTGATATAACAGGTTACATTTTTTACATCGGGGTCATCGAAGGCTTCCACCACGATCTTATGATCGGGGCCAAACATCTTGAATACCGTGTCAACTGAGCCGATCTCTTCGGCCTGGACGCCCGCGCTGAACACACAAGTTGCAAGCGTGATTATAAGAAAGCGAGTTATTGTCATTGAGTTACCATTGGCAATCGAATAGATGAGACTGTAATGTACTGTCAATCGAACCCGGAACCAAACCTAAACGGGTTGTAACCCGCATTGATTTAGCACAGCCGATTGACAAACCGCCCCCACGCCTTTGTGCATTTCGTGCTATTATTCGACGACTTCATAGTTGCGCCACCAGAGAGTTATGAGGATGTTTTATGGACCAAGCCGGTATCATTCGCGATTTGCTTGTCTGGCTGGAGAGCCATCTGGATCAACCCCTTTCACTCGATAATGTTGCGTTGAAAGCGGGCTACTCCAAGTGGCACCTACAGCGTATGTTTAAGGAAGTGACAAGCCACGCCATCGGTGCTTACATCCGCGCGCGTCGTCTGTCGAAAGCCGCTGTGGCCCTGCGCCTGACCAGTCGCCCGATCCTCGACATCGCTCTGCAATATCGCTTCGATTCGCAGCAAACCTTTACCCGTGCGTTTAAAAAACAGTTCAATCAAACGCCTGCCTGGTATCGTCGTTCATCGGAGTGGAACTCCTTCGGCATTCGCCCGCCGATTCGTCTTGATGATCACCACATGCCTGAAGCGAGTTTTGTCACGCTGCCGGAAACCGTGTTGGTCGGACAAACGCAAAGTTATACCTGTACGCTGGAACAAATTTCCAGCTACCGTGACGAGATGCGCATTCACTTTTGGAAGCAGTTCTTGCTGGAAACCGACACTGTACCGCCGGTGTTGTACGGCCTGCATCAGGTACGCGCCAGCCATGAAAAAGATGATGAGCAGGAAATTCTCTACACCACGGCGGTGCCTGCCGATCAACAGGCGTTGAGTATGCAGTCGAATCAGAGCGTAATTCTGGAAGCCGGTGATTACGTGCAGTTTACCTATAACGGTCCACGTAGCGCACTGCAGGAGTTCATCCTGCTGCTGTACGGCACCTGTATGCCAACACTCGGACTGGTGCGCCGTCAGGGCCAGGATATCGAACGCTTCTTCACACACGGTGGCAAGAAACGCAGCGAGCCGCCAACGGAGATCCGTTGCGAATATCTGATTCCTATTCGCCCACAAGCGAGTCGCTGATATGAAAATGCCGTCATGATGACGGCATTTTTTTTGACTCGATAACTTGCGGTCGCCATAAATGACGACCCTACAATGTCCGGTGCGATTTTCGCAGAGTGCGCATTTATGCGCACCGGAATCGAATGACAATTAACGCTGTAACTCATCCAGCGCAGGCGCATCCAGGTGCGACACATCGCCTGCTGTTTCTACCACCCATCCTGCTGCCAGCCACGCGCTTTGTTGGTGATCCACGCGTGAGATAGAGCAGTTGCGCAAGCGCAGACGACGTTCAGCATGCGCCGGTAATCCCAGCAGCGTGCTGACCAATACACCCAATGCCATACCGTGGCTGACAATTAACGGGCGGCTGCCTGCGGGCAGTTCCAGCAACGCGTTCAGCGCTTCATGCATGCGCGTAGCCATCTCCAGCATCGATTCACCACCCGGAATACGACCGCCTTCCGTGCCATCGACCAGCGTTTTACGCCAGCTCTCCTCTTCCGGCGTCAGACCGTCGAGTGGGCGCTGTTCCAGGCAACCCATATTCAGTTCGCGCAAGCGAGCATCAACTGACACCGTGACGCCACACGCATCGGCGATAATCTCTGCCGTGCGGCGCGTACGCCCTAAATCGCTGGCAATCACGTGAGTAATGCCCAGCGATTTCACGCGTTCGCCCACTTGTTGGGCCTGTTGCTCACCTTTTTCCGTCAGCGGACTGTCGGACTGCCCTTGAATGCGTCGGGCCGCATTCCATACCGTTTCGCCGTGACGAACAAGATAGACCTGTAGCATGCTTAATTTCCGTTATACTGCGACAAATTTGCCTTGAGGGTTCAAACAATTATGTACCACGTTGTCGCAGCCACCATCAACCCGGCAAAAATTCGCGCGATTGCTCAGGCGTTCAACGACGTCTTTGGCGAAGGATCCTGCCACATTGAAGGGGTCGAGGTCGAGAGTGGCGTTGCCGCTCAGCCGCTGAGTGATGTCGAAACGCGAACTGGCGCACGTACCCGCTTGGCGAACGCGCGTCAACTGCGCCCGCAGTCTGACTATTGGGTAGCGATTGAAGCCGGTATCGAAGGCGATTGCGCCTTTGCCTGGATGGTGATTGAAAACGCCCAGCAGCGCGGAGAATCACGCTCTGCCAGCTTCACCTTGCCGCCGATTGTGTTAGCGGGTTTAGCCGATGGGCACGAATTAGGGGATGAAATGGCGCGTCTGACCGGGGTGGACAATATCAAGCAGAAAGGCGGCGCGATTGGCGCCTTCACGCACGGTTTGTTAAGTCGTTCCAGCGTCTACCATCAGGCGTTGATTCTGGCACTCTGTCCGTTCACTCATCCGCTATACACTCAATAAGTTAACGACGTCCTAAACGCGCTTCCAACCAGCGTTTCAGCTCGGGAGGCGCCTCTTTCAGGCTGTTGGAGCCACGCGTGATGGTGGCGATCCCCACGCCAAGCTCATGTTTCAACTCACGCTGACTCATTTCACCGTTCATCAACTCTTCAATAATACGCAGGCGGGTGCCGTAGGCTTCGCGTTCGTCGGGTGTCATCATCAAGTGCAGTAAAGGCAAGGAGACGCCGTCAGCAAAGGCGTTTTGCATCAAATCAATAAAACGCAGCCAGTTATCTTCAACAGGCTGAGCCGAATCCGGCTGGGATGAAAGGGGTTGGCTCATGAAGGGCTTCCGTACTCATTGACGAGTACGGAAGCATAGCACAGCTAGTAACGGCGATTCCACTCACCATCGGCGAGAATCTTATCCGGCTTGCCCATGAAGTAACGGTAGTAGGCATCATACGCCAGCACGTTTTTCACATAGCCGCGCGTTTCCGAGAATGGGATGGTTTCGATAAAGGCCACCGCATCCAGTTTGCCGCCGCTGTTGTTCAACCAGCTACGCACGCGTCCCGGTCCGGCATTGTACGCGGCCGAAGAGAAGATACGGTTCTGGTCGAACTGCTGATAGACATACTCCAGATACTGCGTGCCAATCTGGATATTGGTTTGTGGATCCAGCAACTGGCTGCTGTTTACGTAGCCAGGAATGTTATACATCTTCACCGTGTGCGTCGCCGTGCCCGGCATCACCTGCATCAGACCGCTGGCCCCGACCGGCGAGCGCGCTTTCGGATTCCAGGCGCTTTCCTGGCGAGAGATCGCCATGGCATAGCTCTGCGGAATGCCTTTGTCGCTGGTGTATTGCTGATACAGATTGCGCCACGCCAGCGGGAAACGCTCTTTCAGGCTGTCCCACATTTTCGCGGTAATCGTGGCCTGCACGCTAAGATCCCACCAGTCCTGCTCATTGGCATAACGCGCCAGCATCTGCTGCTGCACATGCGTTTTACTGGAGATGAGATTGGCCCACTCGCTGCGCGCCAGATTATCCAGCCCCCAGTACATCAGCTCTCGCACCCGCGCCAGTTCTGGCCCCTGCACCACTGAACTGTCAGCAGCCGGTGCCTGGTCAACCTGTAACGGGTATTCCACGCCCAGACGCTGCGCCGCCACCATCGGGTAGAAACCACGCGCCTGCATTAGTTTACGCAGAATCTCATCGGCTTCTTCTTTACGTCCTTGGGAGATCAGTAAATCAGCCTGCCAGTATTGCCACTCGTCTTTCTCTTTGGCTTCCACCGGCAAACGGGCGATCCAGGTATTCAGCCCACGGCGATCGTTCTGGCTCAGCGCCAGACGTACCCGGCGCTCGATAAGTGCGGTGGATTCGCTGTTCATCACTACCGCATCGCGCCAGCGCGCCTGTTCCGAGGTGAGATCCGCGCCCATCATGCGCCACACCACCGTTTCTTTCAGATCCTGCTCTTCCGCGGGGCCCATTTTCTGCGCCTGCACCAACTGCGGGATCATCATGCGGGCATTATCCATATCTTCACGCGCTACGCGGGCGAAGGCATAACTGGTGGCCATGCGCGTGAAATCAGTAGGACCGAGACTGCTGGCAAAGGTGGTGACGGTCTGCGGGTTCTGCTGCAGCGCAATCAAGGCGCTGGCAGTGGTCTGGTAATCCGCAGGCAACATTTTAGCGAGGTAGTTAACCAGACTGTCGTTACCCGCTTTCATCGCCAGACGGATGCGTTCGAGGATGGTGATCGGCGACAGTTGTCCAGAAGCTTGCCATACGGAGAACAGCTGGTCGCAGTCGTTCGGCAGCGCTGAACCGCGCAGCCAGATAGCTTTAGCACCATCAAATGCCGCCTGCTGCTGGCCGGTCGCCCATTTGGCGTAATACCAGTTGCAGCGCGCCTGTACGGGTTTCGGCTCATCCGGGCTGAAGCTCAGCACGCCCTGCCAGTCCTGACGATGCGCCAGCACGTTCACAAAGCGAGTAGAGAGCGAACGCGCGGGCGGCAACGTTGGATATTGCTGAATAAAATTCTTCACTGCCAGCGGCGTTTCCTGATCCAGGTCCTGCGCCAGCAGACGGTACTGTAAATAAGGATAGAGCGGATAGTCCTGCAGCGTGGGCATCAGCTGCGAGACCTGGTCCATTTGATTGTTATCCCAAGCCTGTTTGATCTGTGCATAGCGCTGCCGTTGCTGATCCAGCGAGTCGGCCCACACGCTGCTGGCCGTGCTGACCAGGCAGATTCCTATCATCCAGTTACGCCACTTCTCCACTCTGCTCTCCTCTCTGCTGCGGTCCAGCTCATATGAACTGAACCCCTTAACCTGGACTCTTTAAGTCAGCTTAATTTGATTATGAGTCCGGTACTCCACCGGACTCAGTCCGCCCAGTCCCATCTTTATCCGCTTGTCGTTCCAGAAGTCTATGTACTCACCGATCGCAGCACTCAGTTCGCTCACACTTCGGAACGTCTTCAGATAAAACATCTCTGTTTTAAGATGCCCAAAGAAGTTCTCTATCATCGCATTGTCCAGACAGTTGCCTTTCCTGGACATACTTTGCTGTATTCCTCTCTCTGCGAGTTGACGCCGGTAATATGGCCGCTGGTAATGCCACCCCTGATCACTGTGCAACAACACGCGGCTCAGGCTACTCAGGTGACTGAACGCCTTTTTCAGCATGCCATCTATCAATGATGCCGTTGCCTTCTGTGAGCCTTCCCAGGCCACGATTTCATCGTTGTACAGGTCCATTATGGCTGACAGGTAATATTTATCCTCTCCCACTCGGAACTCCGTCACGTCTGTTACCCATTTCTCTTCAGGCGCTGAAGCAACGAAGTTTCTTTGTAGCAGGTTAGCCACTGTCGGATTCACGCCTCCCCGGTAGGAACAATATTTCTTCCGCCTTACCGGACACTCCAGCGACAGAGCTTTCATCAGCTTAAGGATAGTTTTACCACTGTGACTGTAGCCACATTGTCTGAGAAGCTCGTTAAGCCGCCGGTAGCCATACAGGCTTCTGTGTTCACTGAACAACCGGAGCATCAGCACCTTAACCTCAGCATATTTATCCGGTATCTGAAGGCGAGCCAGATGATAAAAGAAGGTGCTCCGGGCCAGTTGAGCCGCTTTCAGCAGCACCGGCAGGCGATGTTGCGTACGCAACAGGTTTACCGCCGCTGCTTTTTCAGCGACTCCAGCCGCTTTTTTTCAAGGAGTATCCCCTGCAGCGTCTTCAGATAGTCATTTTCCGCCCGGAGATATTCGAGCTCCTTCAGCAGTTCTTCAGGCGTTTTATCATCTGCTTTACGAGGCTTGTCTGGATTAACTGGCATAGATACGCTCCGCTCCGGTTGTGTCGGACAAAAGGCACTGTACCCCTTTAGTCTGAACCGTTTGAGCCAGTTATCAACAGTGGTATGGGAAGCAATACCAAATCGGGCCGCGAGCCTTGCCGATGTCTCAGGATGGTTGATGGCATAGGTGACAACCTCTCGTTTGAACTCCGGTGAATACATCTGAGAGCGGGAGCGGGAACGGGGACGCAGTGCTTCCTCACCGTGGTGAAGATAAAGCTGTATCCAGCGGATAGCATGCGTCCTCGAAACCCCGAAATGTTGTGCTGTCCCGCCCTGACCGGCATGACCGTCGAGAAAGTAACGCACGACCTTTAACTTGAATTGAGTGGAATATTTGGGCTTCATGATTTATCCCCATTATGTCGTTTTACAGTCCAACATTATGGGTTCAGTCCAATATCAGACCCCCTTCATGCTAACTAAGCCCATCCACTCTTGCCATGTTCTTCACAAAATTTACGCAGGCGCACCGCGATCGCACAACTTCTGCGCTTTGATTGTGCAATCTTTCATCACAAAAACTTATTACACGTGAATTAATTATTAAAAATCATCATGTTATAAAAATGGCACGCGCTTTGCTCTATTGAATTCCATCTTGTATACCAGTTGGAATTCACTCATGGCATCAACCTTCGGCTACACGCTTCAGGATTGGCAACACCGCTACCAGCAGGACCCGCAGAGCATTACCTCACTGTTGGCCGCGCACCTCGACGCTCTCGACCAGCAGGATAACGCGTGGCTTTACCTTGCCACGCCGGCGCAATTGCAGGCACAAATCGAGCCGCTACTGGCCAGCTACCTGCGTAATCCTGCGGCGCTGCCTTTGTTTGGCGTGCCCTTTGCCGTGAAAGACAATATTGATGTCGCTGGCTGGCCCACCAGCGCGGCCTGCCCAGCCTTTACTTACACCGCCGAAGCCGATGCCTTTGTTGTCGCACAGTTAAAAGCCGCAGGTGCGGTGGTTATCGGTAAAACTAACCTCGACCAATATGCGACAGGTTTAGTGGGCACTCGTTCCCCGTATGGCGCGGTGAGCAACACATTTAATCCAGAATATGTCAGTGGCGGATCAAGTTCGGGTTCGGCGTCGGTGCTGGCACGCGGTCTGGTCGGCTTTTCACTTGGCACAGACACCGCCGGATCGGGCCGCGTACCGGCTGGTTTTAATAACATTGTCGGGCTCAAGCCCACCAAAGGCTGGTTCTCTGCCAGCGGCGTGGTGCCCGCCTGCCGCCTGAACGATACCATTTCCGTTTTTGCATTAACGGTAGAAGATGCCTTCGCTGTCGCCACCGCCGCAGGTGGCTACGATGCCGGGGATGCTTATTCGCGCAGCAACCCGCATACCGCGCCCGCCAGCTTCAAAGCGCAGCCAGATTTTGCTATTCCCGCTTCGCCAGAGTTCTTTGGCGATAAACAGGCTGAAGCGGCCTGGGATAGCGCCCTTGCGCAGTTGCAAGCGACTGGCGCCACTTTGCACGCCATTGATTTCACGCCATTCCACCAGTTAGCGGAGCAGCTCTACTACGGCCCGTGGGTCGCCGAGCGTACCGTCGCGGTGGGTGAGATGATCAACCGCCCGGAAGAGATGGATCCGGTGGTGTATGGCATTGTCAGCAGCGGCCTGAAATACACCGCGGTCGAAGCCTATCAGGCCGAATATCTGCGCGCCGAACTGACGCGCCAAATCCAGCAAACGCTGGCGCAGTTTGATGCGCTGGTGGTGCCAACCTCCCCCACCATCCATACGCTGGAAGAGATGAAACAGGAGCCGGTGCACTACAACTCGCAGTTCGGCACCTACACCAACTTCACCAACCTCGCCGATCTCAGTGCCCTGGCCCTGCCCGGCCCGTTCCGTGCCGATGGTTTGCCTGCTGGCATCACCTTGATTGCTCCCGCCTGGCAGGATCGCGCACTGGCGGGCTTTGGCATGCATTGGCAGCAGCAGATGGCGTTGACGCTGGGTGCCACCGGCAAACCACAACCTGCTCAGCACTCATCCTTACCAGTCTCAGCCGATCACGTGCGCGTGGCGGTGGTCGGTGCGCATCTCACTGGCATGCCGCTCAATTTCCAGCTCACCACCCGCCATGCGGTGTTAGTGGAAGAGACGCAAACCGCCAGCAACTATCGCCTGTTTGCCCTGCTCGATGGCCCGATTAAGAAGCCTGGCCTATTGCGCGGCGACAGCGGTGCAGCGATTACCGTTGAGCTGTGGGATATCCCGCTGGCGCGCTTTGGTGAGTTTGTGGCAGAAATCCCGGCCCCGCTCGGCATCGGCTCACTGACGCTGGCTGATGGCCGCACGGTGAAAGGCTTTATCTGCGAACCGGCGGTGCTGGCACAGGCGCTGGAAATCACTGAATTCGGCGGCTGGCGTAACTGGCTGGCCTCCCAGGGGAGTAAATAAACATGTTCAGCACCGTACTGATTGCCAACCGTGGCGAGATCGCCTGCCGTGCCATTCGTACCCTCAAGCGCCTCGGCGTGAAGAGCGTTGCAGTGTATTCAGATGCCGATCGCAATGCGCGCCACGTTAAAGAAGCCGACGTGGCGATTGCGCTGGGCGGTGATAAGGCCAGCGACAGCTATTTACGCATCGATAAAATTCTGGCGGCGGCCAAAGAGACCGGCGCAGAAGCCATCTGGCCAGGTTACGGTTTCCTCTCTGAAAGCCTGCCGTTTGCCGCCGCTTGTGAAGAGGCCGGTATCGCCTTTGTCGGCCCTACGGCGCATCAGATTGGTGAGTTTGGTCTGAAACACCGTGCACGTGAACTGGCTGCCAATGCCGGCGTACCGATGACACCGGGCACACCGTTATTGAACTCGCTGGAGGAAGCACTCAGCGCGGCGGAAAACATTGGTTATCCGGTGATGTTGAAAAGCACGGCGGGCGGCGGCGGCATTGGTTTAACCCGCTGTGATGACGCCGAAGCGCTGCGCAATGCGTGGGAAAGTGTGCGTCGCCTCGGCGAACAGTTCTTTAGTGATGCCGGCGTGTTCCTTGAGCGCTTTATCGACCGCGCACGCCACGTCGAGGTCCAGATCTTTGGTGATGGCAGCGGTAAGGTGATCGCATTGGGCGAGCGCGACTGCTCGCTGCAACGCCGTAACCAGAAAGTGGTGGAAGAGACCCCAGCACCGAATCTTCCGCAGGCCACACGTGAAGCGTTGCTGGCCTCAGCGGTGCGCCTTGGTGAGCTGGTGAGCTACCGCAGCGCGGGTACGGTGGAATATATCTATGATGCCGAAAAAGACGCCTTCTACTTCCTCGAAGTGAATACCCGTTTGCAGGTGGAGCATCCGGTCACCGAATGTGTCACCGGACTCGATCTGGTCGAATGCATGCTGATGGTCGCAGCGGGCGATGCCATCGACTGGGCACGCCTGCAACAGGCGCCACAGGGTGCCTCGATTGAAGTGCGTATCTACGCCGAAGATCCGCTGAAGAACTTCCAGCCAAGCCCTGGTGTGCTGACCGGCGTCTCCTTCCCGGACGATGTGCGCGTGGATGGCTGGATCGATACCGGTACTGAGGTATCCGCGTTTTACGATCCCATGGTGGCCAAACTTATCGTGCAGGCGGATACCCGAGAAGCGGCTCTGGCGAAGATGCAACAGGCGCTGGATGCCACGCAGTTGCACGGCATTGCGACCAACCTTGATTACCTGCGCCAAATCATCGCCACTGAAGCCTTCCAGAGCGGCAAGGTGTGGACGCGCTTCCTCGACAGCTTCACGCCATCTGCCAGCGTGATTGAAGTGCTGCAGCCGGGCACCTTCAGCAGCATCCAGGATTTTCCTGGCCGTCTCGGCTATTGGGATATCGGCGTACCGCCTTCTGGCCCGATGGATGACTTTGCATTCCGCCTGGCTAACCGCATCGTCGGCAACCACGATAGCGCCGCGGGACTGGAATTTACCCTGCAAGGGCCGACACTGCGCTTCCACAGCGATGCGGTGATTGCCCTGACCGGTGCAGATTGCCCGGCGGAACTGGATGGCGAGAGCCTGACCTACTGGCATCCGATTCAGGTCAAAGCGGGCCAGGTGCTGACTTTGGGTCGCGCGCAGAGCGGCTGCCGCACCTATCTTGCGGTGCGCAACGGCTTTGACGTGCCAGAGTACCTCGGCAGCCGTTCTACCTTCTCACTCGGCCAGTTTGGCGGGCATGCCGGACGCACTTTGCGCGTGGCCGATATGCTGCCCATCTCCCAGCCGTTGCTGGCGGCTTGCACCACGCCTGCGCCGGTCAGCGAACCGCAAGCACTCGATCATGCCTTGGTGCCGCATTACGGCACCGAGTGGCGTATCGGCGTACTCTACGGGCCGCATGGCGCGCCGGATTTCTTCACCCAAGCCGCCATCGACGAGTTCTTTGCCAGCGACTGGCAGGTGCATTACAACTCCAACCGTTTAGGCGTGCGTCTGGTGGGGCCAAAACCGACCTGGACCCGCGCCAACGGCGGTGAAGCTGGGCTGCACCCTTCCAACGTCCATGACTGCGAATACGCAATTGGCGCGGTGAACTTCACTGGTGACTTCCCGGTGATCCTGACCCATGACGGCCCAAGCCTCGGCGGGTTTGTCTGTCCTGTGACTATCGCAAAAGCGGAATTGTGGAAAGTCGGCCAGGTCAAACCGGGCGACACCATTCGCTTCCATCCAATCAGTGCGGATGAAGCGGTCGCGCTGGAAAAAGCGCAAGCGCAGAGCGTTGAGACGCTGCGCAGCCATCATGCGACCACCTTTGACGTGCCTTCCTTAGCGGTCACTGAATTCGGCTCCGCGACCTTGCTGGCAGCACTCCCAGCGACAGAAACCACGCCAACGGCGGTTTATCGCCAGGCGGGCGACAAATATGTGCTGATTGAATATGGCGACAACGTACTGGATCTGGCGCTGCGCCTGCGCGTGCATCTGCTGATGAACGCTCTGCGCGAGCGCGCCGTTCCCGGTGTCGAGGAGCTTTCACCCGGCGTGCGTTCACTGCAGGTGCGCTATGACAGCCTGATCCTCAGCCAGAAACAGCTGATGAACCTGCTGCTGGAGCTGGAAGCCGGACTGGGCGATGTGAGCCAGCTAAAAGTGCCGTCACGTATCGTCTGGATGCCAATGGCTTTCGAAGACAGCGCCACACTCGGTGCTGTGGAACGCTACAAAGAAACCGTCCGTGCCACTGCGCCATGGCTGCCAAACAACGTTGATTTTATCCAGCGCATTAACGGCCTGGAGAGTCGCGAAACGGTACGTGACACGATCTTTGACGCCAGCTATCTGATTCTGGGTCTGGGGGATGTGTACCTGGGCGCGCCTTGTGCGGTGCCGATCGATCCGCGCCATCGCCTGCTCAGCTCTAAATACAGCCCGGCGCGTACCTTCACTGCCGAAGGCACGGTGGGCATTGGCGGCATGTACATGTGCATCTACGGCATGGACTCCCCCGGCGGTTATCAGCTGGTGGGCCGCACGCTGCCGATCTGGAACAAATTCCTCAAGAACGATCAGTTCGCGGCGGATGAGCCATGGCTACTGCACTTCTTCGATCAGGTGCGCTTCTATCCGGTCACTGAAGATGAGTTAACCCAACTGCGCGATGACTTCCGTGAAGGCCGTGCGACGGTACGCATCGAAGAGACTCTGTTTGATTTCGCGGCCCATCAGCAGTTCCTGAACGATAACGCGGATTCGATTGCTGCCTTCCGGCAGCGCCAGTCAGCGGCCTTTGAGCAGGAAGTGACGCTGTGGGCGCAGGAAGAGCAGAACGCGCCACTCACCAGTGAAGAGACACTGATTGCACCCGAAGCCGATGACGATGCGCTGGCGGTGTGCGCCGACATGAACGGCAACATCTGGAAAGTGCTGGTGCAGCCGGGTGACGCGGTCGAAGCCGGTCAGACCATCATTATTGTCGAAGCGATGAAAATGGAACTGGCGATTGTCGCGCCGCAAGCCGGCACGGTGAAACGCATTGCCTGCCAGGCAGGACGTCCGGTGAGCCCGGGCGACACCCTGCTGTGGCTGGAATAAGGAGCTGACATGAACCCAAGCCCACGCAGCAAAGGCCGTCCAGAAGCGCTGGCGGAGAAGGTCTACCAGGCACTGAAACAGGACATATTTGAGTTCCGTTTAATGCCTGGAGACCGCTTCAGTGAAAACGAAATCGCCGAACGGCTGGAGGTCAGCCGTACGCCAGTGCGTCAGGCGCTGTTCTGGCTGGAGCGCGAGGGCTATGTCGAAGTGTGGTTCCGCAGCGGCTGGCAGGTGAAGCCGTTCGATTTCGAATATTTCGAAGAACTGTACGACTTCCGTACCGTGCTGGAGCGCGAAGCGGTGCGCCGTTTGTGTGCACTGCCGCCGCTGGCCTGTGCTGAAGTCCTCACCACTTTGAAAAGCTTCTGGATTGATGCACCACGTCTGGAGGACGGCAAGGCTGTATCGGCGCATGACGAAGCCTTTCATATGGCGCTGGTGGCGGCGGCCGGTAATCAGGAAATGGCGCGCATCCACGCCGAGTTGACCGAAAAAATTCGCATTATCCGCCGCCTCGACTTCACGCGAGATGACCGGGTAGACGCGACTTACCGTGAACATGCCCAGATTTTACGGGCGATTTTCCAGCAACAAACCGAGGAGGCACAGCGCATTTTAACCGACCACATCGCCGTCAGTAAGGCAGAGGTCAGAAAGATCACATTGCATATGTTACAGCAGGCCCGGCTTCAACCCATTGAATAAAAACACTAACACATTTAGAGGGTTAACGATGAAAAGACGTTCGTTGCTTAAAGCTTTTGCGCTCTCCGCCACCGTGGCCAGTTTGGGCTTTACCTTTGGTGCCCAAGCCGCTGACACCATCAAAGTCGGCATCATGTCTTCACTCTCCGGCACCATGGCGATCTCGGAGACACCGCTGAAAGACGTGGCGTTAATGACCATCGATGAGATCAACGCCAAAGGCGGTGTGCTGGGCAAAAAGCTGGAGCCGGTGGTGGTGGATCCCGCCTCAAACTGGCCGCTGTTTGCCGAGAAAGCACGCCAACTGCTGACGCAAGATAAAGTCGCGGCGGTCTTCGGCTGCTGGACCTCGGTATCACGCAAGTCAGTGCTGCCGGTGTTTGAAGAGCTGAACGGCTTGCTGTTCTACCCGGTGCAGTATGAAGGTGAAGAGATGTCACCGAACGTGTTCTACACCGGCGCGGCACCGAACCAGCAGGCGATCCCGGCGGTGGAATACCTGATGAGCGAAGACGGTGGCAGCGCGAAACGCTTCTTCCTGCTCGGTACCGATTACGTCTACCCACGCACCACCAACAAAATCCTGCGCGCCTTCCTGCACAGCAAAGGTATTCAGGATAAAGACATCGAAGAGGTCTATACGCCGTTTGGTTACAGCGACTATCAGACCATCGTGTCCAACATCAAGAAATTCTCCGCTGGTGGCAAAACCGCGGTGATCTCCACCATCAACGGTGACTCTAACGTGCCGTTCTACAAAGAGCTGGCGAACCAGGGCATCAAAGCGACGGACATTCCGGTGATTGCTTTCTCTGTCGGTGAAGAGGAGCTGCGTGGTATCGACACCAAACCGCTGGTCGGTCAGTTGGCGGCGTGGAACTACTTTGAATCCGTTGATAACCCAACCAATGCCAAGTTTGTTGCGGATTACCGCGCCTACGCGAAAGCACACAACCTGCCGAACGCCAACACGGTCGTGACCAATGACCCAATGGAAGCGACCTATGTCGGCATTCACATGTGGGCACAGGCGGTGGAGAAAGCGGGTACGACCGATGTCGACAAAGTGCGCGCAGCGATGGCAGGACAGACCTTTAAAGCACCAGACGGTTTCACCCTGACCATGGATAAAACCAACCACCACCTGCATAAACCGGTGATGATTGGCGAAGTGGAAGAGAACGGCCAATTCAACGTGGTGTGGCAGACCGATAAGACGGTACGTGCACAGCCGTGGAGCCCGTACATCGCGGGTAACGATAAGAAGCCTGACTATCCGGTGAAATCGACGCAGTAAGTGGGTGGTCGCCATCAATGGCGACCCTGGATTATTTGCGCGGACTCCGTAGGGTCGCCAATTTTGGCGACCATTTTCAACGCCGCTTCAGTTCAACAGGATCATCACCATGACAATCCGCCGTTATCTTTGCTGTCTGCTGCTGCTCCTGCCTTGGCTGGCTCAGGCGGGCGATGGCGCTGACTTCGCTGCCGCCAGTCGCACCGAACAAGCCACGCTACTGCAAAAGTGGGCCGCTGCACCGCAGGCGAGCCGCGTGCCGCTGCTGCAGGCACTGCGCAACGAAAGCGTGGTCATTGACCAGGACAAACAGCCGTTCAGCCAACAGGCTAACACCTTCACCCCGCTAGACAGCGCGCAACACCCCAATGGTGACACCAAAAAGCTGTTTATGAACAACCGTCTGCGCGTGCTGATCGCCAGCGCCCTCGCCGCCCACCAGCTGGTGAGTGATGACCCGGCCCTGCGCCTGCGCGCCGCACAACAGTTACAAAACGACGGAGCCGCCGATCAGCTTCCGCTGATTGAACAACGCCTCGCCGTCGAAAAAGACGCACAGGTACATGCTGTATTAGCCATGGCCGCGGCCAACCTGCAACTGGCCAGCCCGGATGCCGCCGTGCGCCTCAAAGCAGTTACGCTACTTGGGGAATCCAGCGATCCCAATATGCAGGCTAGCCTCAATCGTTTAACGCAAGCCAGCAATGAGCCGGATGCCCAGGTACGCGCGGCAGCAACCGCCAGCCTGCAACAGATCAAACATCGGCTGATGTGGGGCGATCTGCTGGGCCAGGCCTTTACCGGTCTCTCTCTCGGCTCGATCCTGCTGCTGGCTGCTCTCGGTCTGGCGATCACCTACGGCCTGCTCGGCGTCATCAACATGGCGCACGGCGAGATGCTGATGCTGGGTGCCTATGCCACCTGGTTTGTGCAGAACCTGTTCCAGCAGTTCGCGCCACAGTGGCTGGCGTGGTATCCGCTGCTGGCCCTGCCGGTGGCATTCCTGGTCACTGCGGGCATCGGTATGCTGCTGGAGCGCACCATTATCCGTCACCTGTACGGCCGCCCACTGGAAACGCTGCTCGCCACCTGGGGCATCAGCCTGATGCTGATCCAACTGGTGCGCATGCTGTTCGGCGCGCAAAACCTCGAAGTGGCTAACCCAGGCTGGCTCTCTGGCGGCTTGCAGGTCCTGCCCAACCTGGTGCTGCCGTACAACCGTATCGCGGTGATCCTGTT
This sequence comes from Pantoea vagans, assembly GCF_001506165.1. Lineage (NCBI taxonomy): Bacteria > Pseudomonadati > Pseudomonadota > Gammaproteobacteria > Enterobacterales > Erwiniaceae > Pantoea > Pantoea vagans. Next base: position 3,421,228 of record NZ_CP011427.1, read on the forward strand.
CGTGTTTGCCGTGTTAGGCCTCACCTGGCTGCTGCTGAACAAAACGCGCTTGGGCCTCAGCGTGCGTGCCGTGACGCAAAACCGCGCCATGGCCGATTGCTGCGGCGTGCCCACCGGGCGCATCGATATGCTGGCATTCGGCCTCGGTTCTGGCATTGCAGGACTCGGCGGCGTGGCGTTATCGCAGTTGGGTAACGTCGGCCCCGAACTCGGCCAGGGCTACATCATCGACTCGTTCCTCGTGGTAGTGCTGGGTGGTGTCGGGCAACTGGCGGGCACCGTGGTGGCGGCCTTTGGCCTCGGCATTCTCAACAAAGTACTGGAACCGCAAATTGGTGCGGTGCTGGGTAAAATCCTCATCCTCGTGTTGATCGTGCTGTTTATTCAGAAACGTCCACAGGGCCTGTTTGCCTTTAAAGGGAGGGTCATCGACTAATGAGCCAACCCATCACCTTAACGCTGGCGCGCAAAGCGCCGCGCCTCAGCATCGGCCTCGGCATCGTGGTCACCGCGCTGCTGTTGATCATGCCGTTCTGCGCCTTGTTGCCCGCCACGCACCCGTTGGCGATCTCCACCTACACGCTGACGCTGGTGGGGAAAATTCTCTGCTATGCCACCGTCGCGGTAGCACTGGATTTGGTGTGGGGCTATGCCGGATTACTGTCGCTCGGGCACGGCCTGTTCTTCGCGTTGGGCGGCTATGCCATGGGCATGTACCTGATGCGTCAGGCCTCTGGCGAGGGCTTACCGGCGTTTATGTCATTCCTGTCGTGGAACGAGCTGCCGTGGTTCTGGGCCGGTACCCAGCACTTTGCCTGGGCGCTGTGTCTGATCATGCTGGTGCCCGGCTTGCTGGCGCTGGTGTTTGGCTTCTTCGCCTTCCGCTCAAAGATCAAAGGCGTTTACTTCTCGATCATGACGCAAGCGCTGACCTACGCGGGCATGCTGCTGTTCTTCCGCAATGAAACCGGCTTCGGTGGCAACAACGGCTTCACCGGCTTCACCACCCTGCTCGGCTTTAATGTCACCGCCACCGGCACCCGCATCGGACTGTTTATCGCCACCGTGCTGTTGCTGCTGATCAGTCTGGGGATTGGCTTCGCGCTGGCACGCAGCAAGTTTGGCCGTGTACTCACCGCAGTGCGTGATGCAGAAAACCGCCTGATGTTCGTCGGTTATGATCCTAAAGGATTCAAGCTGTTTGTCTGGACGCTCTCCGCCGTACTGTGCGGGCTGGCTGGCGCCCTGTATGTGCCGCAGGTGGGCATCATTAACCCCAGTGAAATGTCCCCCACCAACTCGATTGAGGCGGCCATTTGGGTGGCGCTGGGCGGTCGCGGTACCTTGATTGGCCCGCTGTTAGGTGCGGCGATTGTCAACGGAGCCAAAAGTTGGTTTACCGTTGCCTTCCCGGAATACTGGCTGTTCTTCCTCGGCCTGATGTTTATCCTCGTCACGCTGTTCCTGCCGCGTGGTGTGATTGGCCTGCTGCGCCGGAGGCGTGATGACTGAGCAACTGTTTACCCAACCCCATCCAGCAGACCGCCACCGCGATCAGAGCGATCCGGTGCTGCAGCTGGAGAAGATCAACGTCTCATTTGATGGCTTCCGCGCCCTGACCGATCTGTCACTGAAGATCGGCGTTGGCGAACTGCGCTGTGTGATCGGCCCCAACGGCGCGGGCAAAACCACCTTGATGGATGTGATCACCGGCAAAACCCGTCCTGATAACGGGCAAGTGATCTACGACCAGGACACCGATCTCACCAAAATGTCACCGGTGGAGATCGCGCGCGCTGGCATTGGCCGTAAGTTCCAGAAACCCACGGTGTTTGAAGCGTTAACGGTGTTTGAGAATCTGGAGATCGCGCTGAAAAATGATAAATCCGTGTGGGCCAGCTTGCGGGCAAAGCTCAATGGCGAGCAGCAAGACCGCATTGATGAAGTGCTGAAACTGCTGCGACTCGGAGGCGAACGCCAACGCAAGGCGGGTTTGCTGTCGCACGGCCAGAAGCAGTTTCTTGAAATCGGCATGCTGCTGGTGCAAGACCCCCATCTGCTGCTGCTCGACGAACCCGCAGCGGGCATGACCGATGCAGAAACTGAGTACACCGCCGAACTGTTTCGTAGCCTGGCAGGCAAGCACTCGCTGATGGTGGTCGAACACGATATGGGCTTTGTGGAAACTATCGCCGATCATGTCACGGTGTTGCATCAAGGCCAGGTGCTGGCGGAGGGATCGTTACGCGAAGTGCAGGCGGACGATCGCGTTATCGACGTTTATCTGGGGCGTTAAGATGCTACAAGTCTCCGAACTGAACCAATATTACGGCGGCAGCCACATTCTGCGCGGTCTCTCTTTTGAGGCTAAATCAGGCGAGATTACCTGCCTGCTGGGTCGCAACGGCGTGGGGAAAACCACACTGCTGAAGTGCCTGATGGGGTTGATCCCCGCGAAGTCCGGTGAAATTCGCTGGCAGGATAAAGTGATCAATAGCCGTAAACCGCATCAGCGCGTGCAGTCTGGGATCGCTTATGTGCCACAGGGGCGTGAAATTTTCCCGCGTCTGACGGTGGAAGAGAACCTGCTGATGGGGCTGGCTCGTTTTTCCGGATCGCAGGCCAAAACGGTGCCAGAGGAGATCTACCAACTGTTCCCGGTGCTACGAGAGATGAAAGCACGACGCGGCGGCGATCTTTCTGGCGGGCAACAACAACAGTTGGCGATCGGGCGTGCGCTGGCCTGTAAACCGCAGTTATTGATCCTCGATGAACCCACCGAAGGGATCCAACCGTCGGTGATCAAAGAGATCGGCGCGGTGATCCGCCAGTTAGCACAGCGCGGTGACATGGCGATCCTGCTGGTGGAGCAGTTTTACGATTTCGCCGCCGAGTTGGCCGACAGCTATCTGGTGATGTCGCGCGGGGAGATTGTACAACGTGGCGCAGGTGCCAATATGGAAGCCGAGGGCGTACGCGGGTTGGTGGCGATTTAATATATTGAAACGCGCGATGAATCGCGCCGCTACAGCCCAGTGCCGCAGCGGCGCCATTTATTACCAGAAATTAGTGCGCCGGTTTTGTATCCAGTTGGAACACGCTGATATTCTCCACCAGCGAGCCGACCTGTTGATTCAGCGCACGTGCTGACTGTGCTGATTGCTGTGACAGCGTGGCATTCTGCTGTGTCGCCGCATCCATATGCGTCACCGCCAGATTCACCTGCTCGATCCCCACGCTCTGTTCCGCGCTGGCTGCCGAGATATTTTCCATCAGCTCACACAACTGCTTCACGCTTTCGACAATCTCCTGCATTGACGATCCCGCCCCTTTAACCAGCGTGTTGCCCTGCGCAATCAGATTCACCGATCGATCGGTGAGGCCACGAATATCACGCGCGGCGGAGGCCGATCGCTGTGCCAGCGCCCGCACTTCTGAAGCCACCACGGCAAAGCCACGGCCATCGTTGCCAGCTCGGGCCGCCTCGACAGCAGCATTCAATGCCAGAATATTGGTCTGGAACGCGATGCCATCGATCACCGTGACGATCTCGTTGATCTCACGCGAGAACTGGTGAATTTCCCCCATCGCCACCACCACTTTTTCCACCACCTCACCGCCTTCTCCGGCGCGCTGGCGTGTATCCCGGGCGATGTCGCTGGCATGACGTGCATTCTCGGCGTTGTTTTTGACCACCGACGTCAACTGTTCCATGGAAGCCGCCGTCTCTTCCAGTGCGCTTGCCTGCGCTTCATTGCGCGCCGACAATTCACGGCTGCCATGCGCCACCTGATCGGTGGTATCCGCAATCGCTTCGGTGCCGGATCGCACACCAGTGACGATGCGCGTCAGGTTGTGGTTCATGTCGCGCAGTGCCGCCATCAGTTGCGCGGTTTCATCGCGTCCTGATACTTCAATTTGCGCACGCAGATCTCCAGCGGCCACGGTTTTTGCCACGTTGATCGCCTGCTTCAAAGGGCGGGTGATGCTTTGCACCAGCCAGGCGGTGATGCCGATACCCACCAGCAGAATACAGACCATGGCGATGAGCAGCAGCATGCGGGTTTTCTGGTAGTGGGCGAGGTTATTCGCCTCGATCTCCTGATGCATCTGCTGCGCGCGCTTCAGGGTGGCAGCCACCAGATCGTCGATTTGCTGCGTGGGTGCGCGGTCAATCCCTGTCACCAGATGGTCAACGCGGGTGGCGCTGCTACTGTCGCTGATGCGGTAGTTTTCCAGCGCCGCCAGATATTGGCTCTCCAGCCCTGCATGCACCTGGCGTGCCTGCTCAACTGGTGCATTAGGCAGCCCCAGCGCTGTCTGGATTTGACTTAACTTACTCAGCAGCGCCTGCGTTTGCTGGCTCTCTTTCAAAAACGCCTTTTTGTACTTATCGAAGGTCTCCTGCCCTTGCGTGCCGCGTAACAGGGTATTTTTCCACTCCTGCACTTGTATCTTGAACTGCACCTGCGCACTGCGCGCGGTGTCGATGCTGTCAGCAATCAAGACTTCACGTGCCATCACGTCTTGATTGTTTTCCAGCGCCTGCATATTGACTTGCAGTCCATGCAGTCCCATCAACAACGTTGCGAAAAGCAGCAGCGTGGCGAGAAACCCCAGCCGCTGGCCAATTTTAAACTGGTTGAGCTTCATAAATCTGAACCCTGGTAAAAAGAGAGGAGAACGACTGTGACGAATGTCGCAGGAGTTATCGTCCAACAGGGGGATGGGCTTTATACGATTGGCGAGGATATTGCGTGACAGTTTTATGACAGCACGCACGAGGACCGCCAGCCTCTGTGCGGTCCCAGACGGCGTTACCGCTGGGCCTTCATGCTTCAGGCCCCCCGCCGTCAAAAAAATTACAGAATTCCCGTCTCCACGCTAAAGTGGCGCTTCTCACCTGGAGCCAATTCAATCAGCGTGCCGGCACGCTGCGCCGCCTTAAATCCTTCCGGTCGGCAGGTGGAGGGCAGCACATAGGCCGCGACCTGCTGATCGTGGTTGTACAGCATCCAGCGCGTGGCATGCGGGAACTGGCGGCTATCGAAGCGGGTCATCAGTGCGAAGCCTTCCGGCGCATGCAACTCAAACTGCACTTCGTTGCCGTACTGCGGCAAATTATCGGCAAAGAACACAATCTCAGGATCGCACATTTCCGGCTGACCCAACTGCTGGAATGCTTGCGGATCGCGCGCCAGTTGATCGGTATAGGCGCTCCACTGCGGTGTCGGCTTCACATGGGCTGGAATCGACGTCCGTAACTGAAAGGCATCCTGTGGGATCGACTGCTTAAAGCGGCCATTTGCCAGCCAGGCGCTGTTCAGATGACACATATACTGTAGCGGCATCGGTGCTCCCGCCAGATTGGTGACGTTCATTTCAATCTGCAGGCGCGGCGTGTCGGCATGCAACCGCACCGCCGGAGAGGCTAAGTAGTGATGGCCAAAACCTTTCACATACTCAGTTTCGCCTTCCAACGACACACGATCCTGCTCCAGCACGATCCATGCGCTGTCCATGCGGGCGCAGGCCATTTCACCGTGCAGCGGATGGTCATCCTCCGGGGCCGGGCAACCGTTGGCCAGCAAACCCGAATGAAAGGCAAAACAGCCATAGGTATCGATAATCGAGCTGCCGAGCAGCGGCTGTTTGAAACTGTGCCCCATGGTCAGCGAGTGGCCATCAAAGCTGGCATCCCACACCATCTGCCCGTAAAACGGCAGCACAATCACCGTACCGCGCAGGTTGCTGATGCGTACCGCTTCAACACCCGCCGGATAGCGGAATAACTCGACGTGGAAAGTCGCATTGTGCAGCAGCGTGCTGGGCGTTTCATGGAACTGCTCCCGGCGCAACGGTAAACGGGTTTTCATGGCATCTCCTCCACTAAACGGCCTGCCTGAATCGCCTGGTTTTTATGGCGCAGCTCGCCCCAGAAGTAGAAGCCGACCCACGCGAAACACAGCAGCGAAACGCCGAACGCCAACTGCATCGATCCCAGATGATCGGAAACAAAGCCCTGAATGGCCGGAATAAAGGCGGCACCCACAATCGACATCACGATGAAAGCACCCGCGACTTCCGTGTACTTGTTATCCACCGTAGCCAACGTGCCGGCATAGATGGTGGCCCAGCATGGTCCGAACAGCACGCTCACAAATACCGCCGCGTACACCGCAGTAAAGTTGGGGACAAACATCACCCACGCGAGGGTGATGACACCGAGGACTGAGTAGGCAATCAGCACTTTCTCTGCACGGAAGCGCGTCATCAGGAAGTTAGCGACAAACTTACCAATGAAGAAACAGATAAAGCTGTAAATCATAAAGTTAGAGGCATGACGTTCGTTGGTCGCCCCCAGCGTCAAGGCCAGACGAATGGTAAAGGACCAGACGGCTACCTGCATCCCGACATACAGGAACTGCGCGACGATACCGCGCTTAAAGTGACGATTCCCCGCCAGATAGCGGAAGGTCTCACCCAGTGAAGGCAGCGACTTTTCGCTCGACTGAGGTTTGCAGCGGGGATAGCGAGTGAACAGGAACAGCAACATCACCACCACTAACACCATCACCAGATATTTATAAGGTTCCAATGTATGTTCCAGCATGCTGAGACGGAAAGCATGCGCCTGCTCCGCGTTCATGCCCGCCATTTGCGCATGCAGGCTTTCACCGTCCTGGAACACCAGATACTTGCCCAACACGATGCCCATCAGCGCGCCAATCGGATAGAACGTCTGGCTGATATTGAGACGCAGCGTGGCGTGATCGCGATGCCCAATCATTGAGCTGTAGGTATTAGCTGCGGTTTCGAGGAAGCTTAAGCCAATGGCGATGGCGAAAATCGCCGCAAGGAACATGGTGTAAGTGGCCATGTGCGAGGCGGGATAAAACAGCACGCAACCCACAATGTAGAGCACAAGACCCATCAGGATCGCCAGCTTGTAAGTGGCTTTGCGGATCACCAAAGAAGCCGGGATCGCAATCAGAAAATAGCCGCCGTAAAACGCACTCTGCACCAGTGCGCTGGCAAAGTCGCTCAACGCGAACACGCTTTTGAACTGGGTGATCAGGATGTCGTTCAGGCTCGCAGCACAGCCCCACAACGGGAACAGGCACGAGAGCAAAATGAACTGAAACAGCGGCGTCTTATTCAGATAGCCGTCAGGTTGCTGAACAATGTTCGGTTGCATAGCTCGACCTCAGTGTACGTTGAGAAAACGCTGGAAGGTTTCCGCGTCAGGATAGGAACGCTGCGTACCGCGACCGGTCACGCTGCAAGCGGCGTAGGCCGAGGCTTGCGCCATCGCCGCCGCGACATCACCGCTGTTCACCAGGACATGCGCAAAGCAGCCGATAAAGGCATCACCTGCACCGCTGGTGTCCACTGCCTTCACTGGCGTGGGGGCCACATGGTGCAGAGTGTCACCCGCCATCCATAGTGAACCGCGCCCTCCGAGGGTAATAATCAGGTTTTTCAGACCGCGCTTAAGCAGCGTCTGCCCTGCCCGTTTCACCTCATCATCAGTGCCCACCGGCATGCCCGTGAGGATCTCCAGTTCGGTTTCATTGGGCATAAAGAAGTCGCACTTGCAGGCATATTCAATATCGAGATTCGCCACCGCTGGTGCCGGGTTAAGGATCACTTTGATATCGTGCTGGCGCGCAAAATCGATGGCGTAATAGACGGTTTCCAGCGGGATTTCTAACTGCAGGATGATCAGCTTGCAGGCTTTCAGCGCCTCAGCGGCCTCATCGATGTCGGCTGGTTTGAGCAGCTGATTGGCACCCTTGATAATCAAAATGCGATTCTGTGATTGATCATCAACGAAGATGGGCGCCACGCCGCTGGACGTTCCCGCTGCGGTGGTCACATATTGGGTATCCACGCCCTGCTGTTTGAGGTTCGCCACAGTGTTAGGCGCAAACAGATCGTCGCCCACTTTGCTCACCATCATCACGCGACCGCCCATTTTCGCTGCTGCCACCGCCTGATTTGCCCCTTTCCCTCCGCAGCCGATAGCGAAATCGGGAGCTTCCAGCGTCTCCCCGGCTTTCGGTAGCTGATTGGTGTAGGTAATAAGGTCCACCATATTTGACCCAATAACCGCGATATCCATTGTTAACTCCCCGGTGAATTTTTAACCTTATAATGTTATTAAATTAACAATAACAGTTAAATTAAGGTTGTAATGTGACAAAATTCACACCTCAACATCATCAACAAAAGCGATATAACGCCACAGATTACCGAGCGAGAGTGTTATTATTCTAACAATGTAACATCATCGTGTTGCAGAGATAGCGTTAAGCGAAACGGCCATCACGGACCGGAGAGAGAGGTTTGCGGGCCGATCCCATTACAGGTAATATTGAAAATCGGTGTGCTGAATGTGTCGCAAATTATTAAAATTTTTATCATTTATCGTGATTTCACCTTCAGCATCCTCGACCTCAGCCTACTCAATTAATAGAGATCATCATGGAAACCCGGCGCGACGAACGAATTCACAAGCTGGCACAGGCGCTGAAGCGTACCGACAAGCTGCACCTGAAAGATGCGGCTCAATTGCTGGGTGTATCAGAGATGACGATTCGCCGCGATCTGACGGAACCGGCTTCGGCGGTCGTACTGTTGGGGGGGTATATTGTCAGCGATCCGAAAAGCCACGCCGGACACTATTTTATCTCCGACCAACACAGCCAAAACGCCGCACGTAAACAACGTCTGGCGCAGGTGGCGGCAAGTTTGATCAGCGAAAACGATACGGTGTTTTTTGACTGCGGTACCACCTTGCCCTACATCGTGGATGCTATCCCGGACGCCTTGCCCTTCACCGCGATTTGCTGCGCCATGAATACCTTTCTCGCGCTGAAAGAGAAACCGGCCTGTAATGTGATCCTGAGCGGCGGAGAGTTTCATGCCGATAACGCGCTGTTCACGCCGATCGGTGCCCACTCGATCCTCGACGATCTCTGCCCCACGCTGGCCTTTATCTCGGCAGCGGGCATCGATCAGGAACAGGGCGCAACCTGCTATAACATCAATGAATTAGCCATGAAGCATCACGCCATGTTACGGGCGCGCACCCGTGTGTTGGTGGCCGATAGCAGCAAATTTGGCAAAGTACTGCCCGCCCGCATCGGTGAGCTGCGTCGTTTTGATCTGCTGGTGAGTGACAGTGCGCCAGAAGCGGCGCTGAAAAACTGGCTGGCGCAACAGAATATCCCACTGCGCCTACCTTGAGATCAGGCTTTACGATCGATCACCGCGTCGCCATCGCGCAGACGGCGCAGGTTATCGCAGATCCCTTTGATGTTGCCTGCCAGGGAAATGTCCGTCACGCCACCAATGTGCGGGGTGGCGATCACGTTATAGCGGAACACCGGATCCTGCGGATCGGGCGGCTCCTGCCAGAACACATCCACCCCGGCCCCAGCTAATTTTTTGCTCTCCAGCGCCGCCAGAAATGCCTGTTTCTCTATCAACCCACCGCGTCCGAGATTAACCAGGAAACTGTCCTGTTTCATCTGCGCCAGCGCATCCGCGTTGATGATGTTATGAGTATCGGCGTTGTCTGGCAGGCTGAGCACCACAAAGTCCGCCTGCTGCAGCAGTTCCGGTAGCTGCGACATTGTGCCGAGCCAGTCGAGCTGATGCTGACGCGCAAAGGCTTCATCCGCCTCGCGTTTTACGCCAATCATACGCATACCAAACGGGGCAAGGCGCTTCGCCAGCGCTTTGCCGATGCCACCTAATCCCACCAGCCCGACGGTTTTGCCCATCAGTCCCAATCCAATTGGCTGTCCGAGCCTCTGCTGTGCAAGGCAATCGGCAATCTCATGCTGGCGACGCGCCAGCCCAATCATCATCCAGATACCCAGCTCCGCCACTGAATCGGCATTGCCTGAATTATCGGAAGGGACATTCGCCACCATAATGCCGGCTTGCTTTGCCGCCGCAAGATCAACACCTTCCAGCCCGACGCCCGCCTGCTGAATCAGCTTTAGTCGATCGGCAGTGGCGATTAACCGTGCATCCACACGACACATGCCGGGGATCAGCGCATCGAAACCGGCCAGGCTCTCCGCCGCATGGCCCGCCGAGGCGATAAATTCCATATCAGGTAACGTCTGGCGGATCGCGGGAATCAATCCACCCCAGGCATGTTCATCTGCTGCAATCAGCACTTTCATCGAACTCCCTCCGTTTTCAGGCAAAAAAGCAGCATAGCGACTGTTGAGTGAGAATCAATCAGTTATCGGCTCTGTTACCCCACTCCAGAAGATTCAACGCCATGCGGCTGTGATTGCCGGGTGAAAACGGCTAAACTTCACCATCTGAAGTTCCACCATTCACAGACCAGAGGCTCATTACAACGTGGCTCAATTCGTCTATAGCATGCATCGCGTCGGCAAAGTGGTTCCGCCGAAGCGTCACATCCTGAAGAACATCTCTCTTAGCTTCTTCCCTGGCGCCAAAATCGGTGTACTCGGCCTGAATGGCGCGGGTAAATCCACCCTGCTGCGCATCATGGCCGGTATCGATACCGATATCGAAGGGGAAGCACGCCCACAACCGGGCATCAAAGTGGGCTATCTGCCACAGGAACCGAAACTTAACCCAGAGCACACCGTGCGTGAATCTGTGGAAGAAGCGGTTTCTGAAGTGGTTGGGGCGCTGAAACGTCTTGATGAAGTGTACGCCCTGTACGCTGATCCGGACGCGGATTTCGACAAGCTGGCGGCAGAACAGGGTCGTCTGGAAGAAGTGATCCAGGCACACGATGGCCACAACCTCGACACCCAGCTGAACCGTGCTGCTGATGCGATGCGTCTGCCAGACTGGGATGCCAAAATTGGCAACCTGTCCGGTGGTGAGCGCCGCCGCGTCGCGCTGTGCCGCCTGCTGCTGGAAAAACCAGACATGCTGCTGCTGGATGAACCGACTAACCACCTGGATGCAGAATCCGTGGCCTGGCTGGAACGCTTCCTGCACGACTTCGAAGGCACCGTGGTAGCGATTACGCACGACCGTTACTTCCTGGATAACGTTGCAGGCTGGATTCTGGAGCTGGACCGCGGTGAAGGTATTCCGTGGGAAGGTAACTACTCCTCCTGGCTGGAGCAGAAAGATCAGCGTCTGGCGCAGGAAGCCTCTTCTGAAGCGGCGCGTCGCAAGTCGATTGAGAAAGAGCTGGAGTGGGTTCGTCAGGGCGCGAAAGGCCGTCAGTCTAAGGGCAAGGCCCGTCTGGCGCGCTTCGAAGAGCTGAACAACACCGAATACCAGAAACGTAACGAAACCAACGAACTGTTCATTCCACCTGGTGCGCGCCTTGGCGATAAAGTGCTGGAAGTGACCAACCTGAACAAATCGTATGGCGATCGTGTCCTGATTGATGACCTGAGCTTCTCTGTGCCGAAGGGTGCAATTGTTGGCATCATCGGTCCAAACGGTGCGGGTAAATCCACGCTGTTCCGCATGATGTCCGGTCAGGAACAGCCAGATTCCGGTACCATCGAGCTGGGCGAAACCGTCAAGCTGGCGTCAGTGGATCAGTTCCGTGACGCCATGGACAATTCGAAAACCGTGTTCGAGGAAGTCTCGGGCGGTCAGGACATTATGCGTGTCGGCAACGTTGAGATGCCAAGCCGCGCCTATGTCGGTCGCTTCAACTTCAAAGGTACCGATCAGGGCAAACGTGTTGGCGAACTGTCTGGTGGTGAGCGTGGTCGTCTGCACCTCGCGAAACTACTGCAGGTCGGCGGCAACCTGTTGCTGCTCGATGAACCGACCAACGACCTGGACATCGAAACCCTGCGCGCGCTGGAAAACGCCCTGTTGGAATTCCCAGGCTGTGCCATGGTGATCTCGCATGACCGTTGGTTCCTTGACCGTATCGCCACGCACATCATCGATTATCAGGATGAAGGCAAAGTGGAGTTCTTCGAAGGTAACTTTACCGAATACGAAGAGTACAAGAAACGCACCCTCGGCGCTGACGCGCTGGAGCCAAAGCGTATCAAGTACAAGCGTATGGCGAAGTAATGGTTATGATGTGAAAAAGGCGCCGATTGGCGCCTTTTTTATGGCTGTGAAGATCATCCCCCCAGCATCTGTTTCACCAACTCAACGCAGCGCAGGAAGCGTGCATCGTAGTCATCCTCTTTGACGTGGACGAACTCAATGTTGTTTTCACGCAGCATGGTGACCAGCATCGACTGAAACTCACGGCGATCCATTGAGCTGCCGAGGCTACGCAAGCCATCCGCCACCCAAGGCACATTGTTCTCCAGCAGAATCACCAGATCGAAACGATACTCATCAATCAGCGCCTGCACGAACGGATGCTCACGCCCTTCATACTTCAGGCAAAACGCCTGGGTGGTGATGAAGTCGGTATCAATAAACGCGACTTTGCTGGCGTATTTCACCGCGAAATCGATGTACTGCGCCTGCCCCAGTGCGATTTTGTCGTAGTCGGAGTATTGCAGCGCCATCTCATCCCCACCCAAGTGTGAGAAGACATAATCACGGCCATACTCCCAGGCACTGGTGGTATTAAAGATATTCGCCAGCTTGTTCACCAGCGTCGATTTGCCGCTGGATTCCCCACCAAGGATCGCCACGGTGCGCACAAAGAACGGCTTCACTTCGGTGGGGATGTACTCCCAGTAACGGAACGGATCCTGACGAATCTGCCCGCCGCTGATGTTCATAAAGGATCGGTTAGGATCCACCACCACGGTAGGAATGCCGAGGTGCTGCTGATACATCGCCGCGTCAGGCTCTTCACTGGTATAGATGCAATCGGGTTCAATCCCCTGTTCTGACAGGAATTTTTTCACCCCTTCACTCCACACATCCCAGCCATGCGGATAGGGTTCGATCCCCTCTTCATCAAAGGAGTGAATACGGATATTTTTCTGGTATTTGAAGGTCTGTAGCAGCCAGCGCAGACGGTCGCTGATGGTTGGCTGCTGCGACATGGCGCTGTTTTCAAACAGTTCACGATCGCGCGGATCGTCATGGCCCATGATGATGTGCAACTCATCGACCTGGCTACAGGCGCGCTGAATCAAATAGATATGCCCGGTGTGCAGCGGGTAGAACTTACCGAACACCACGCCGACGGTTTTGTCACGGCGTGGGAATTCCAGTCCGAGAAAACGGTGCAGTGCTTCCAGCTTCTGCGCGCTCGGGCTTTTAATTTTGGCATTCAGCAACTGGCTTAAGTAGCCTTTGGTCATCCCGCTGGCATCTGCAACCTGCTGCAGCGTATGGCCCTGCTGGCGTATGGCTGTTTTCAGGTAGTCGAATGATGACATTTGGTGCCTCCTGCGTGGAAAAAAATGGGGTGTGGTGCGCGTTGGCCCTCACCCCGGCCCTCTCCCGCAAGCGGGCGAGGGAGAAATCTGTGCATCTTGCAAAAGCGTGACTCTGAATGCGAGCTCACAGCCCCTGCTTTCGGTTCCCTCTCCCTGTGGGAGAGGGTTAGGGTGAGGGCATCAGACCACTTTACAGCTCATCCAATATCGCCAGCGCATCCGCCAGCTTCTTGGCGCTGTACACCTTCATGCCATCAATGGTCTTCTTCGGCGCATTCCCTGCCGGCACAATCGCACGTTTGAAGCCGTGCTTGGCCGCTTCAGAAATACGCTCCTGACCGCTCGGCACCGGGCGGATCTCACCGGCTAACCCCACCTCGCCGAAGATCACGAGATCCTGTGGCAGCGGGCGATCGCGCAGGCTCGACACCATTGCCAGCAACAACGCCAGGTCAGCACTGGTTTCCGTGACTTTTACGCCACCCACCACGTTGACGAACACATCCTGGTCCGCCATCTGCAAGCCGCCATGACGGTGCAACACCGCCAGCAAGATCGCCAGACGGTTCTGTTCCAGACCCACAGCAACACGGCGCGGGTTGCCCATCATCGAATGGTCCACCAGCGCCTGGATCTCCACCAGCAACGGACGCGATCCTTCCCACACCACCATCACCGAACTGCCGGACGTCACTTCGTCACCGCGCGACAGGAAAATAGCTGACGGGTTACTGATTTCACGCATGCCCTGCTCGGTCATGGCGAACACGCCTAACTCGTTCACCGCACCAAAGCGGTTTTTATGGCTGCGCAGGGTGCGGAAGCGAGAATCGGCATCACCATCCAGCAGCACCGAACAGTCGATACAGTGCTCCAGCACTTTCGGACCGGCCAGCGAGCCATCCTTGGTGACGTGCCCCACCATCACAATGGCCACGCCGCGCGTTTTGGCGAAGCGCGTCAGGTATGCCGCGGTTTCACGCACCTGCGCGACGCTGCCCGGCGAAGACTGGATATCCGCCATATGCATCACCTGGATTGAGTCGATCACCATCAGCTTTGGCTGCTCTTGCTCGGCGATCAGACAGATCTGCTCGATGCTGGTTTCCGACAACATATTCAGGTTTTCGGTGGGTAATCCCAGACGATGGGCACGCATTGCCACCTGTTGCAGTGATTCTTCACCGGTGACGTACAGGGTTTTCATCCCTTCTGCCAGCTTACACATCACCTGCAGCAACAAGGTGGATTTACCGGCACCGGGATTACCACCAATCAAAATCGCACTGCCCGGCACCACGCCGCCACCGAGTACGCGGTCGAACTCTTTAAAACTGGTGGAGAAACGCGGCAAGGCTTCAAGGCTGATTTCTGACAGCTTCTGCACCCGACTGGCACCGGCATTCCCGGCATAGCCCGTCAGACGGTCGTTGCGCGCAGCCGCGGGCGAGGCGGCAATGCGCACCTCGGTGATGGTGTTCCACGCCTGGCAGGCGCTGCATTGCCCCTGCCAGCGCGGATAATCAGCGCCACATTCGTTACAAACGAAGGCGCGTTTTGCCGCTTTGGCCAAATCAAATCCTCTGTTAACGCTCTTCGTGAATCAGGCTGCCGGTCAGGATGCAGAATACACCCATCAAATCGGCATGGCGGATGATGATCGACGCCTGCTCATTCACTTTCGGTTTAGCATGGTAAGCAATACCCAGACCCGCCGCTTTAATCATCGGCAGATCGTTCGCGCCGTCGCCAATCGCCACGGTTTGCTCTGGGGCGATCTCATAACGTTCGGCGAGATTTTTCAGGGTATCGGCTTTAAATTGGGCATCCACAATCTGCCCCAGCACTTCGCCGGTCAGCTTGCCATCGCGCATTTCCAGCTCATTAGCCACCGCTGCCGTCAGGTGCAGCGTCTGGCGCAGATAATCGGCATAGTAGGTAAAGCCGCCTGAAGCAATCGCCACCTGCCAGCCCAGCGCCTGCAGTTTCTGCACCAGCGTGGTCAGGCCCGGCATCAGCGGCAGCGTGTCACGCACCTGCTTGAGGATGTTGGCATCAGCACCCGCCAGTTTCGCCACGCGTTCACGCAGGCTGGCTTTGAAGTCCAGTTCGCCACGCATCGCGCGTTCGGTGACTTCCGAAACCTGCTCGCCGCAGCCCGCCAGTTTAGCGATCTCATCAATGCATTCGATCTCAATGGCGGTCGAATCCATGTCCATCACCAGTAACCCAGGGGTTTTCAGATGCGGGATTTTGCCGAGCGGTGCCACATCAAAACCGGCATCATGCGCCAGTTTAGCGGCACGCGGTGTCAGTGAACCGGCCAGACGAATCACCTGATATTCATCGACGTTCCACGCGCTGACGATCACCATCGCCGCACCCAGCAGATGCTGATAATCGGTCAGTTTTTGTTTATCGAGCCCACGCCCATACAGCAACCAGCCAGTTCGACCGGCACGGTAATCCAGCGGCATCACTTCATCACCGCTGAGGGAAAGGGGTAGACCCGGCCAAAGTGAAACATCGGCGGGCAGATCGCACCAGGTAAGACGATTTGGCATTACAGCTCCTGTAGGGACAACAAAACCACGCAAGAGGCTACCTTGTCTGCGCGGGTTCTGGCAACATAATTGCCAGCCTTTCTGCTGTTACGTCACACGGGTTCCTGATGGTTAAAACCGCACTGAAATTTCGCCTGCATCGCACGGTGATTGTTCTTATCTCGCTGGCCCTGTTAGTGGTGCTGATGCAAGGGGCATCCTGGTTCAGTCTCGGCCATCAAATGGCGCGCTCTGAACAGGTGGAAGAACTGGCGCACACCTTGACACGTCAGGTGGCGTTTAGCCTGAAACCACTGATGGACAACAGCGACGATAACCGCACGCAGATCGAAGCTATCCTGGATCAGATGACGGATAACAGCCGCATTTTGGATGCCTCAGTGTATGCCGATGATGGCAGTCTGGTGGCCCACAGCGGCGAAAGCATTAACGTGCGCGATCGTCTGGCGCTGGACGGCAAACGTGCCGGTAGCTATTTCAATCATCAAATTGTGCAGCCGCTGGAAGGCAAAGAGGGACCACAAGGTTTCCTGCGCGTCACCCTCGATACCCACGTACTGGTCACCGAATCGCGCCAGGTGGATAACACCACCAACATCCTGCGCCTGATGATGCTGCTGGCGCTGGCGATTGGCATCATCCTGACCCGTACCTTGCTGCGTGATCGCCGCACCCGTTGGCAGCAGTCGCCGTTCTTGCTCACCGCCAGCCGCGCAGTGAAAGAGGACAAAGAGGAAGAAGAAGCGGTCGCAACCGCTGAGAATGAAAAAAAGAGTTAAGCCATTTTGTTCAGCGTTGCAGCTAACGCAGTTAACTGCTGCAAGGCATGTGCAGCAATTTGCCGAAAATCGAGGCTGAACTGTTCATCACTTTCAATTGCCTGCCAGTAGGTTTTTGCCATTGCGCTGGCAGCGCGCCATACTTCAGCGGACAACGAGAAATCCAACGTCAGTTTGACTTCCATACGCATGTGCCCCTGCGAATTGGGCGCCAGAGCCATCGGCAGCATGTCGTAAGCTGGAGTCAGGCTAAAAGGCTCATGCCCGGTGAAGAACGACAAATTACCTGCATGCATATCGCTATTGGCAATAAGGCGACCAAATGCCCATTGCAAGGTGCCACGATGTTGCGACTCATCGTCAATACGACGTTGCTGATGTAACTCTCGAAGCGCATCAGGCCAGTGCTGTGGGTGGCCGATAAATTCCGCACTGACCGCTTCCAGTGAAGCCATCTCGTGCCGACCGCGCTCACCCGTACGGTCAAAACGCTGCACTTCGAGAAAAAGCTGATCTTCACTTTCAATTAACTGGCTATCTGCCGCGGCCAGGCCACCGGCATTTAAATGCCGTAGTGCCAGATGCTCAGCGCGCACTAAATCACGCCATCGTTGAGCATTATCGCCTTGCCGTGAGGCAGTGAATTTCACCAGGCAGTGGCGGGCGCCGTTTGGAGTATCAGCAAAGCAGAGAAATTTGGGATGTTCCCCCCCTGCTGACGATCCTGGCTCGTCACCGCTCAACGCATGCTGCGCCAGCTGCGGATAGCGATTAACTTTCTCCACTTCGCGAATGGGTTGCGGAGACGCCTGCAGCAACCAGCGTTGGTAAGGGCGCTCACCGATGAGAAACGCACCCGGCATATCGATTCCACCGTTTGCCAGCGCCATTAAGCACTGCTCATCACTCCATAACCGAATGTCATCATTTAATCCCAGCTGTGCTGCATGTTCTATGCCCCATTGACGACCAATAAATCCCTGCGGTCGCAAGTCCTGTAAGAACCAGGGTAAACCATCATAGAAATGACCGCGTTCATGCTGGTCAAGATACAGGCAACTGCCTTGTGGCCATGTCGGCAACAGATAACCGGCTGACATGGCCTGCCCTTGAGCGGAAATGCAGTAGAGCGGAAATTGATTTTCACCCTGAATCGGACGAAGCAAAGCATAACGAGTGGCGCGTGCCCGGCCCCATTTAATGATGTGCGGCTGTTGCCGCAACTGACGCGATAATGTCGCCTGGCTCACGCCCGACCGTTGTAGCAGCTCGGCGGCACTCAGCGGTCCTGCTAGCAAGAAGTTCTGCAAATCCACCATAACCATCATCTCATGAATAGATTCATGAATAGATTTATGCATAGATACTTTCAAAAAAAAAGCCCGCACGGCGGGCTTTTTACGATAAATGCACATCAACAGTGAATAGATACTTTTAGCTATTAGTCAGCAACGCCTGCAGTTCCGCCAGGTTTTTGACCTGCCAGGTTGGCGTGATGTGTTCCGGCAGCGGGCGTGTGCCGTGATCGATCCAGCAGGTTTTCACTCCCGCGTTCATGCCACCCAGAACGTCGGATTCTGGCGTATCGCCCACCATCAGCACGCGGCTACGATCTGGGTTGCCGAGTAACTGCAATGTATGATCGAAAATCGCCACATCGGGCTTGGGTACACCGACCTGCTCCGAAATGATCAATTCATCAAAGAAGTCACGGAAACCGGTGCGTTCCAGGCGTGCCTGCTGCAACGCGGTAAAGCCATTGGTGATGATGGCGATTTTCACCTTGCCTTTCAGCGTGTTCAGTAACTCGGCAGCCCCTTCAAGCGGCAAGCAGATCTCCGCCATGGCTCCGAGAAAATCACTGTTCAGCACTTCTGGTGCCACGCTGAGTTTCTCACCCCATAGCGTGAAGCGGCGAGTCTGTAGCTGTAAGGCTGAAATGGTGCCGTTTTGGTAATCCACCCACAGCGGTTTATTGATCGCCTGGTAATCCGCGTAATCCTGGTCGCTGAACTGCACGTCATAACGGGCGAACATGCGTTGCAAACCGGCATAGGCGTCAAAATGAAAAAGTGTGTCGTCTGCATCGAACAGGATGCATTCCCAGTCGTTTAGCATAATGTCCCTTTTTACAGCGTTAGCGCCATGATGATGGCATCTTCACGCCCATTGGCGGTGGGATAATAGTTGGGCCTGATACTGACCTGATGAAAATCGAGCAGTTCGTACAGTGCAATCGCCGGATGATTCGAGGCCCGCACTTCCAGCCACAGCGTCATCACTTCGCGCGCTTCCAGCTCAGCAATCAAATGCTGTAACAGCTGGCGTGCATAACCGCGGCGCTGAAAATCGGGATCGACGGCGATATTGAACAACGAGGCTTCATCCAGCACCACTTGGGTGATGGCGAATCCCGCCAGTTTACCCTCGGCTTCGAGGCGAAAATTAACAAAACGTTCGCCCTGATTGCTGGCAAAAGTTTGCTCGCTCCATGGGAAAGCGTGGCTACGGCGTTCAATGGCCAGCAGTAGCGGCTGGTCTTCAGGGGTGACTAAAGAGATGGTTGTCATGGTTACACATCTGTTGCCACAGGGCGCGTTTTGCCGCACCGCTGCTGATCAATTCGTTGAAAACGGCAGTGGTAAAGGTGATGCCGTTAAAGGGATGTTCGCTCTCCACGCCCATTAGCCAGCCGGCACAATCGACCTGCTCGGGCAGCATGGGCAGCTGTTCTGGCGTCAGCGTCATGACCTGAGCAGGCTGGATGTTCAGCACGCGCAGCACGTCGCGAATCAGCGGTTCTTGCAACTCAGGAGCCTGTTCAGTCACCATCACCAAACGTGTACCCGGCGTCAGCGTGACAGCAATTTCGCCCTGTAGCACGCGTGGACGCCGCAATTGGTACTGCGTAATCCCCATTTGCTGTAGGAGCCAGTCGCGTCTTGTACTCATGCTGTTACCCGTTATGCTGCCAGAATGCGACGCTATGCTAGCAAACCCATCGAACATGCGCCAACAATGCACAATACCCAAAATAATTCGAGTCCCCTCATGGGGCCTACTCTTGGTTCAGGAAGGAGGGGAAAGGAGTGAGTCCGATGAGCTTACTTTAGGTAAGTGATTCGGTGAGCGAGAGTCGCCAACGCACCTGTAACTTGAAGTATGACGTGTATATAATCGCTGCTCTGATTTAACAGGAGTGTTCCATGTCTGCTTTTACCCCGGCCAGCGAAGTCATTCTGCGCCACAGTGATGAATTTACCACCCGCCATGTGCTTTTTGCTGGCGACCTGCAGGATGACCTGCCTGCCCAGCTGGAAACGGCCTCTACACGTGTGCATACCCAGCAGTACCATCACTGGCAGAACCTGAGCCGTCGCCTCGGTGAACGAGCGGTTTACAGCATGGTAGCGACTGCTGATGATGTCGCTGGCTGCGATACGCTGGTTTATTACTGGACGAAAAACAAGCCCGAAGCGCAGTTCCAGTTGCAGAACTTGCTGTCATTACTGCCTGTTGGCTGCGATATTTTTGTCATCGGCGAAAACCGCGCCGGTGTGCGCAGCGCAGAAGGCATGCTGGAAGCGTGGGCAACGCTGGAGAAAGTCGATAGCGCTCGCCGCTGCGGACTGTATCATGGTCGTCTGGATAAGCAGCCAAGCTTCGATGCCAGCAGCTATGGCAACACTTACATGATTGAGCATCTCACTATCCATACGCTCCCTGGCGTGTTCAGCCGCGATGGTCTGGATATCGGCAGCGATCTGCTGCTCTCGACGCTGGAACCGCATGCACGCGGTAAAGTGCTGGATATCGGTTGCGGAAGCGGCGTGCTGGCGACAGTACTGGCACAGATCTCACCGCGCGTGCGCCTGTGGTTATGTGATGTTCATGCAGCAGCGATTGAAGCCAGTAAACTCACACTGGCTGCTAACGAGTTAGAGGGTGAAGTCTTCGCCAGTAACGTCTTCTCGGATGTCACCGGTCGTTTCGATATGATCATCTCCAACCCGCCGTTCCACGATGGCCTGCAAACCAGTCTGGACGCGGCCAACACGCTGATTCGCGGTGCACTGAAGCATCTGAACAGCGGCGGCGAACTGCGTATCGTCGCCAACGCCTTCCTGCCCTATCCGCAGATTCTGGATGAAACCTTTGGTAACCACGAAGTGCTGGCCCAAACCGGACGCTTTAAGGTGTACCGCGCGGTATACGGTCGTGGTGCCAAAACGCGTTAATGGCGCGATTGCATCAGCGCGACGGTGAAAACGTTGTTTTTTGCAGCAATCGTTTCATCGTCGCGAAATATGTATTGACGCAATGAGTAAAATCTCTAGAATGCGCCTCCGTGGTTAGCAATACTTTAGGGTGTTGCACGGTACGCGATGGTGGCGGAATTGGTAGACGCGCTAGCTTCAGGTGTTAGTGTTCTTACGGACGTGAGGGTTCAAGTCCCTCCCTTCGCACCAATAATCACAAAGTTTATATCATAGCACTGAGCGATGGTGGCGGAATTGGTAGACGCGCTAGCTTCAGGTGTTAGTGTTCTTACGGACGTGAGGGTTCAAGTCCCTCCCTTCGCACCAATGCGATGGTATAAACAAAAAAAGACAACACAATGCGATGGTGGCGGAATTGGTAGACGCGCTAGCTTCAGGTGTTAGTGTTCTTACGGACGTGAGGGTTCAAGTCCCTCCCTTCGCACCACGTTGTCTTACTTATCTGGCAGTAAAATCCCCTATTTAGAAAATGAAAATATCACGCCTTTGCGTGATGTTGTCGTTTCTGCCGTTCAGCAAACGGCATTAGATGATATGGAAGTTCACCGTGATGGCAGCCGCGCCGCCCGCCAGTGCCAGACAAGAAGGCAGCAGTAAATAGTGACGTAAACGATGGTGGAACAGCATGACCACCGTGAGCAGCAGCGCAACAATCATTACCACGCGCCACTGACTAAAGCTCGGTTCCCACAACGCAAAAATCGGCAGTGCCGCACACGGCAGTAACACACCCCAGCCACTGTCCAGGCGTTTACCCATCATCCAGCTCACACCCCATAAGCCGCAGGCGGCCATCATCGCCATGATCATCGCGCAACCCTCAAATGATAAATATTCGTATTATCATATGACAACATTTCTCATCTTGCAGCGATTTTTTTTAGCTAAGTGACGTTGGATGACAGATTTACTGAAAAATGCTAAATTGCCGCCGATAACATTTTCAATAACACAACAATAACGTGCTCACTATCCGGTTTGCGGGATTAATTCCCTCGGGTAGCGCTTTGATATTTCAGGGCTGTCACGAGTAATAATAATGAAATTACAATCTTATGATGAGTTGAAACACAGCAAATATCGGCTTTCGCTGATGCTTTTTTTGTTTTTAAATGTCGCCGTTTCGCTTTTTTGCCTGTTACCTTTTTTAGGCACAGATAGCCCGGTAAGTTCGCTGCCAGTGGGGTTGGTCGCCGCTTTTAGCCTGACATTACTGACAATCTGTTTAGTGATGCCAAAACAAAAATTACCGCTATTAAATCCTGTCGCCCTGATATTAGGTGCGCTGTGGGCCTGGCATATTAACCATAGATATCATCAGGTTTTTTATTTCGATGGCAGCTTTTTAATAATCAGCTTGTTAAGCGTGTTCTTTGTCAGTGCGATTGCGCTGAGTGATTATTTGATTGCATTCTGTTTACACATTACGCCGCCAGTATTAACTGTGCTGTTATTAGATGATGGCCAGCATTTAGTGATGATCATATTCACTATTGCCCTGCCATTAATCGGTTTCTCATTGCACCATTTAATGCGCCGCCGCTTTGATACGTTTACGCGACGCCTGGTGAGCCAACTGTATGAGGAAAAAGAGAGTTTCAGCGATTTGAGTATGCTGGACCCGCTGACGGGCCTCTACAACCGCCGCGGACTCAAGAATCGACTGGATACCATCATGGAAAACCATGCGGGTAGTCATTATGTGTTGTTGCTGGATATCGATCACTTCAAAGCCTATAACGACAACTATGGCCATGCGATGGGCGACCAGGCCCTGGCGCGCGTCTCCGTTGCCATTCGTGATGCGGTGCGTTCCCGTGATGTGGTGACACGTTACGGTGGGGAAGAGTTTCTGGTGTTGATGACCAACGTCAATGCCTCGATTGCGATGAAACTGGCAGAGCGGATACGTCAGTACGTGGTGGATTTAGAGATCCCCCACCGCTTTAACGAAAAGGTCTCTACCCATGTCACCATCAGTGCGGGCATCGCCCCGATTTTCGCTGAAGATTTTGATCAGGCGGTGTCGAATGCAGATCGTGCACTGTACGTGGCAAAAAATCAGGGCCGAAACACTATTCTGGCGTGGGAAGATTTGCCGAAACTGAGTTCGGTGAGCAGCGAGTTACAGTAAAATCAGACATATAACGAAGCAGCGCGATTTATCGCGCTGTTTTTTTATGCGTACGAAACCCGGCGGGTTAAATGCCAACGTTACGGTGGTTGTGCTGATGACACCTTGTCCATTAATCTGGTAACGATTATCATTTGTTTCTCGATTCCCGTTATCACTCAGGACCGGCATGCCGATTATCACGCATCAGGATCATCGCTACAGCGAGCATCCCCTGATCTTTATGCAGAGCGACCGCACTTTAGCGAGCGCGCTGGAAGATCTGATGCGCGATCAACGCAGCTACATGCTGGATAACGTGAAGCTTGGACAACCCGCCCCGGCCGGAACTTTGACGCTCGCCGAATGGTCGAAACCCGTGCATTATCGCCGCCTGACCCAGCGCTACAGCGATTACCTGTATCGCAATCACCCTGATGTGCAGCAGGAAGCCAAGCCGCTGCAATCACTGTGGGCGCAGTGGTATTTTGGATTGCTGCTCTCACCACTGATGCTGATGCTACTGCAGGAACCACGGGCACTGAGCTGCGCGCCACATCTGATTCATGTTGAGTTCCATGAGAATGGTCACCCTTGCGCCTTCTGGATTGATGTGCAGGAAGACAGCGAGGCTCGCTACCTCAGCGCACAGCAGCGTATCGATCGCCTGATCCAGCAATGTCTGATACCCGCCGTCAACGGCATGACGCAGCACGGTGATATCAATGCGAAACTCATCTGGAACAACATGGGTTTCTCATTTTACTGGTTCCTGGGTGAGCTGAAAAACCAACTGCCTGAGCACGTTATTGCGCAGTTGCAACAGGCGCTGTTCTTTACCCAGACACTCTTAGATGGCAGTGACAACCCACTGTACCGCACCATGATCCCGCGCAACGGTGAAATGGAACGTCGTAGTTGCTGCCAGCGCTATCGTATTCCTGATGTTGAACGTTGTGGTAACTGCACGTTAAAAGTGGTTTAACCTCCGCGCATTCTGTTACAGATTCTCTTTTTATCTCGTTTACACTTTTCCCCCCTTATGGCAGCTTTTAGTCTCTGTTTTTGCCGGAGAAAAAAATGAGCCTGGAGTCGGTACGGCACTTCTTTGCCGAACATGCACCTGATATCGATATCATCGAGATGCCAGAGAGCACCGCCACGGTAGAACTGGCCGCACGCGTTCATGGCGTGATGCCTGGGCAAATCGCCAAAACCCTGTCGTTGAAAGTGAAAGATGCCATTGTGCTGATTGTCACGCGTGGGGATGCCCGCCTCGACAACCGCAAGCTGAAAGCCGCGCTCGGTGCCAAGGCACGCATGCTCAGCGTCGATGAAGTGGTGAACTGGACCGGTCATCCGGTGGGTGGCGTTTGCCCGTTCGGATTAGAGAATCCCCTGACCGTCTATTGTGATGTGACGCTGCGCAGCTTTGAAGAAGTGTTGCCCGCTGCTGGCTCAATCCACAGCGCCGTGCGCATTTCACCGCAGCGAATGGCTGACCTCACTGCGGCGAAATGGATTGACGTCTGCGAAACGCTCTAACGTTGCTCGCGCGCCACAGCACCAGAGATTTCGATGCCGCGCGTCTCCCGTCCAAAGGCGACAAACACGCAAATCAGTACCGCCACCGTCCCTGCAACAATGGCCATCCCGAGGCCATAGTTGCCGCCGTGGGCCTCTGCAATCCGTGACTGCAAGGTCGCATTGACGGAGGCAATCAGATTACCCAGTTGATAAACAAAGCCAGGCAGCACCGCACGGGCGTTTGCCGGCACCAGCTCGGTAAGATAGGTAGGAACAACACCCCACGCGCCCTGCACCATGAATTGCATCAGGAATGCGCCGATGCCAATCATCCACGAGCCGCTTGAAAACGCCCACAATGGCAGCACCGGCAGCGCGAGGAAAGACGCCAGAATAATCGCTTTCTTGCGGCCAATACGTTCTGACAATGCGCCAAACGTGATCCCGCCGAGCATCGCCGCAATGTTGTAGCTGATAGCGATAATACTGACGGTATGGGGATCAAACTGATGCTGCACCTTCAGGAAGGTGGGATAGAGATCCTGTGTACCGTGGCTGAAGAAGTTAAAGCACGCCATCAGCAGCACCATATAGATACAGATCTTCCAGTGCTGACGAATGATTGGTAGCAGTGCCGTGCTCTCTTTTCTCTCACGCGCTGCCAACCACACCGGCGATTCCGGCACTTTGAAATAGATGAACGGCAGCAGCAGAATCGGCAACGCGCCAATCAGGAACATACCTCGCCAGCCCACCGCTTCGAAAAACAGCCCAAAAATAATCGATGCCAGCAGATAACCGCAGGGATAGCCTGCCTGGAAAATACCGGACATCAAACCACGTGAGCGGTCGGGGATGGTTTCCATCGCCAGAGACGATGCCACCCCCCAGATTCCGCCCATCGCCACGCCGTAAATCACGCGGAACGCCAGGAAGGCAGAGAAATTGGGTGACCAAGCCGACAGCAGTTCGAACAGTGAAAACATCACGATATTAAGCATCAGGATCGGGCGTCGGCCATATTTCTCAGCAAGACGACCAAAAATCAATGCGCCAATCGGTCGTACCGCAAGCGTGAGCATAATGGCAATGGAAACATCGGAGACGCTGGTGTTGAAATACTGGGCAAGATCGCTGAGTACAAACACCAGGATAAAGAAATCGAACGCATCCAGCGTCCAGCTGGCGAAACTGGCAAAAGCCACGTTTCGCTGGGTCGCAGTCCAGTTGAACATAGGGGTATCCTGTCTGATTGCTTCCGGTTCGTTGACCGGAATTTATTGGAACGTTATCCAGCAAATGGTTTCACTGGTTATTATTGTGTTAACCATTTGTATATAGCATGTCAGAAAGACCGGCTGCGGCGGGGAATTGTCAGGGAGTGATTCGCGGTGTAAGGAAGCGTGTCGGAGGGTGAGGATAGTGCACCGCAAGGTCGCGGTGCCTTTTATTGCACATCGTTCAGCGTTTCAACCGATTAAATGCCTGCTCGATCATCTCCAGCAGTAACGGATTATTCACGCTGTGCATCACATGCACCAACGCGCCGGTTTGCTCAGGCACGCCGATATCCAATCGCAAGGGTAAACGATAGCGCCAGCTTTTGCCCCGCGTGGCACCGGCACGCAGTTCAATATCGACATGATAATCGACCCCATCCGCCACTCGTTGATTCAGCAACCAGGCAATCACCAGCGCATCATGGATCCAACAGCCTGGCAAATGACGTGTACGAATGGAGTAGTCAATCCACGGGCGCAGCGTCTCGCGCACAAACTGCGGTAGAGGATGGTCATTGGCGGTAAGGCGGTTAAGATCCTGATGCGTCATCAGCGTTTGCGTGGTCGCATCCATCGGCACCAGGGTGATGGTGGCACCGCTGTGTAACACCTGGTGGGCCGCTTCCGGATCAAGGCCAAAATTGGTGTCTTTGATGTAATCATCCAACGCAAAGACGCCGCCCATGATGACAATCTCTGCCACCGATTCCGCCATCTGTGGGTATCGCTGCAGCGCCAGCGCCACATTGGTCAATGGGCCGATGGCTACCAGCGTAAACTCACCGGGGTTATCGCAAATCAACTGCCCCATCACGCCAGCAGCATCATTGCCATCAGCCGCAAGCACCTGGGGCTGACGCACGCCACGCCATAGTTCGCCGAGTTTTTCGTCCTGCACGCCATCAAGGCGGGCGCGCCACGGCGCCGGGTCTTCACGCAGCGCCTGCAATGCCCCCTGCACCACCGGAATATTGAGGCCAAGGCGTTGCAACAGGTCTTTAGCCACCTGCGCGCCCACGGCGCTCGGTGTATTACCGGTGACGGTCGTAATCAGCTCTACTGATAGCGAAGGTGAAGCCAACGCTAATGCCAGCGCAAGGCCGTCATCAGTGTTCGCACCTGCAATTCCATTCCCCGGATCACAATCAATAATCAGTCTTTTCATAATGTTATAAGTTTATTTTTGTTGGATAAGCTGGCAGCCGCAGGACTCACCGAGTTCGAGATAGTGAGGAAACTCTGCCAGTTGTGCGTCGCCATCCCAATTTTTCAGCATGGCAATAGCGCTGCGAGCCATTTCACGCAGCGGTTGACGTACGGTGGTCAGCGTGGGGACATGAAACGCTGATTGATCGGTCCCGTTGAAGCACACCAGCGCGACATCTTGCGGCACACGCAAACCGTGCTCAGAGAGCGCACGGATGCAGCCTATCGCCTGGCCTTCATTACTGGTAAACAGGGCGCGCGGAACACGTCCGCTGGCGACCATACGCTTGGTTGCGTCGTAACCGCCCTGCCGCGTAAAGTTGGCTGGGAAAATCAGGGTTTCATCAATCGGTAAGCCCTGTTCGGCCATCGCCTCCCGCCAGCCCTGAATACGGTCCTGGGCATTGAGCATCTCCAGCGGGCCGCTGATGATGCCAACCTGCTGATAACCGTGGCTCAGTAAATGCGCCGTGACCTGACGTGAAGCCTCTTGTTCATTGACGCGTAACATGCTGACGCCAGGGCGCGGCTCAACGCGATCCAGCATCACCAACGGTGTTCCACTGGCCTGAATCACATCAATGTAGGGATGCCGATCAACGCTGTTATAAAACAGCCCATCAACCTGACGATTTAACAATCCCTGGATCAGTTCCAGTTCGCGTTTACGATCGTCCCCAGCATCACCCAGCAACATCACGTGGCCGTGATTAAGTGACTCCTGCAACAGCATATGCGCCATCGAAGCGACAAAGGGGTTGCTGATATTCGGCACCACCAACCCAAAAGTCTTGGTGCTGCCAGAAGCCAGCGCACGCGCCACGGCATTGGGCCGATAACCGGTTTGTTTGATCGCATCCAGTACACGCTGGCGCGTCGCTTCCGCCACCGGACGTGGACCGTTATTAATGACGTAGCTCACCACCGCCACTGAGGTTCCAGCGACTTTTGCCACATCACTGCGTGTCACATTTCCGCTTGGGGATTTCGCCAAGGATCTTGCCTCTGTATCAATGCCATTGGCCGGAGAATCCGGCCAATGGCGATGTTTAACTCATAACCTCTGAGCGCTAAATGGCATCTTCCGGGAGATTCAAATCGCGCCCGCGCGTTTCGGGTGCCACAAAAGTCGTGAGGAATCCGATGCTCGCCATCGCCGAGAAGTACACGGCAATCGCCCACCAGTGACCGGTGTAAGACAACAGCGCTGCAGCCACTAAAGGTGCGGTTCCACCTGAAAGGATAGACCCTAGCTCTTTCGCTACCGCCATCTTGGTGTAACGGTGTTTAACACCAAACATCTCAACGCCCCACGCAGCCTGCACGCCAAAAATGCCCAGCGAAGCCAGCGCCATACCGACCACAATCACCGGAATCACGATGGCCGGATCATGGCTATCCATCAGACTAAAGGCGGGCCAGGCGTAGATCATCAGCAACAGGCAGAAGCTACGATAGGTAATGCGGCGACCAAAGCGGTCTGATAACCAACCGGCAAAAGGAATGATCAGGAAACCCAGCAGCGAAGCGATAAACACCGCGGTGGTCGGCACCGATTTATCGAGCATCAGCACTTTGGCGACGTAGCCCACAATAAAGCCCTGCGCCAGATATGAAGGACCGTTTTCACCGATGCGCAAACCCACCATGGTCCAAAACGCACGGCTGCGTTGCCAGAAGCTGCGGGTATCAATCTCGGAAGCAGCCTGTTGCAAGGTGGCATTACGCTCGGCCTGCAATTCCGCCTGCTGGCGTTCAAAGACCGGGGTTTCACGCAGGTGACGACGAAGCCACAGCGCGACCACCGCGATCAGCACACTGCTGAGGAACGGGATGCGCCAGCCCCAGGCGAGCAGGCTTTCTTTATCCATCTGAATCACGGCCAGCCACACCAGTGAGGCGATCAGCGTGCCGCTGTTGGAGCCGAGGGCAATAACAGAGGAGACCAGGCCACGACGCTCAACCGGTGCATATTCACCTAACATCACGGTGCCGCCTGAAAGCTCAGCCCCTGCGCCAAGGCCTTGCGTAAAGCGCAGCAACACCAGACAAGCAGGCGCCCACACGCCAATGGTCGCGTAGGAAGGAATCAGACCAATTAAAGTGGTGGAAGCACCCATCAGGATGATGGTGGCGATCATCACGGTTTTTCGGCCTTTGCGATCGCCAATCCAACCAAACAGCAGCGCGCCGATGGGACGGGCAATAAAGCCGACCGACCAGGTGGCAAAGCTGGAGAGCAACGCCATTGTCGGGGTGGCATTGGGGAAGAATACATCGCCAAAAATGATACCGGCAGCCAGACCATAGAGCGCGAAATCCGCATATTCCATGGCAGTGCCCAGCCAACATGAAAAGGTAGCGCGCCAGAAATCTTTGCGGCCAGAGGGGGTTTCCAACCGCGCATCGGCAGCTGAAGTGGAGGTCAGTGAAGTTTGTTGCGAAACGGATTGATGTACCGTCATAACCCTTTCCCTGAAATAGGTGAAAACAGCAAACGCCCTTCCGTGGGTCGATTCCCTTGCAACAAGCGGAACACCCCGGTGACGACGTTCAGTAGGCAAACCTGGATGAAAGTCAAAGAATTCCCCTGGTGTTGGAATTCGCTTATTCGCCTGTTCTCGCCGATGTTATTTTCATCGATCGCATTAGTAAGGCAAATGTAACTGGGTCATCTCAAGGCCAACTTCGTCTCTGGCACCGTGAGCTATCACTTTGGATACAGTCTATCTACGCGCGTAGATAAATCAAGTGATAAAAGTAAAAACAATTAATTTATCTTTACTATAGCTCGGGATAAAAAGACAAAAATGGCGTCAATTCATGACATTACATCTCACGCGCCTGAATCATCATTCGTCAAACCGCATGTTATTAACGATGAATGCTTATCATTGGCAGAGTGGCAGCTGATCTTTCATCGCGGTTTTTTTCGCACAATACAGTTAAGCTTTGATGACAATTGCGAATTAATCTTAAAACGAGCTTACTCTCGCGGTTGAGTTGATGCCTGCATTACACTGGATAAAAATCAATCAGGACGCTTATGACTATCATCCTTATGCGACACGGCAAACCTGACCATCCGGTGAGCGGACGCTTCTCTGCGCGAGCGTTGGCAGACTGGTGCGAGGGATACGATCTGGCTGATATTTGTGACACGCCCCCGGCTCGCAGCAGGGCGATTGCGCATCTAGCCAGCGTGATTGCCTCCAGCTCGCTGCCGCGCGCGCGCTCATCCTTAGCACGTCTCGGTTTGCAACCGCATGCCGTGGATGACATTTTCAGCGAAGTGGCGATGCCCCTGCTGCCGTTTGAGCGCCTGCATCTGCCTCTGACGGTCTGGCTGGCACTGTTGCGCCTGTTATGGCTGTGTGGTTATGCCGGGCATGTGGAATCGGTTAAACACGCGCGAGAACGCGCGCGTCAGGCCGCAGACAAGTTGGTCACGCTGTCCAAACAGGGCACCGTTTTGTTAGTCGGCCATGGCATCATGAACAAATTGATTGCACGTGAGTTACGTAAGCGCGGCTGCCAAGCTGAGAAACATGCCAGCAGCCGCCACTGGAGCAGCGCGATTTACCACCGCCCATTCA
This sequence comes from Pantoea vagans, assembly GCF_001506165.1. Classification (NCBI taxonomy): domain Bacteria; kingdom Pseudomonadati; phylum Pseudomonadota; class Gammaproteobacteria; order Enterobacterales; family Erwiniaceae; genus Pantoea; species Pantoea vagans. Next base: position 3,451,907 of record NZ_CP011427.1, read on the forward strand.
TTTAAGCTGGAAATAACTCAATATTTCACACCCTTTCCCCGCCGTCGGTGTAGCAACCACCTTCATCTGCTGCAAATCAATCACGCTCAACGAACCATCACCTTCATTGGCGATCAACAGCGTACGGTTGTCTGAGCTGAAACAGCCATCCATGGGTTTATTGCCGACCGGAATGTCACCGAGCGGATTGAGCAGATCGTCAAACAGCGTCACCAACGGCTCTTGATCGCCAATCGCCACTAAGCGTTCACCGTTGGCACTAAAACGCACCACCTGACAGGGTCGCTGATGGCCTGACAATCTAATGCGCTGACGAATACGATGACTTTGGCGATCGACCACATACAACAACGGCGCATCTGCGGCGCTCGCGACTAAATAGGGGTGCTTTGGTGAAGCGGCAATACCCGCGATGGGGCCGGGCATTAAAATATTATCAATGATGCGCCCTTCTGCCTCACACAGATCCACCACCGTGATGCTCGCGTCTTCCTCGTTCTCAGTAAACAACTTGCGCCCGCTGGGAGACAACGTCAGCCGATGGGCATTGTGTGAAGGCAGGGTGATCACTTTCTCGACTTTGTCGGTTAAAGGATCGATAACGGCCACGGCCGCACTGTTTTCACAACAGAGATACACTTTGCCATCACGCCCCAGTTGACCACTGTGGGGGGACTGCAAAGGCGATAAATCGATAAAACCGCTGATCTGGCGCTGGCGTAAATTGATCACAGCCACTTTATGGCCCGGATGCGGGTTGTCACCGTGAATGCCATCGCCATAGATCGGCACATAGGCCTTCTCCTGTTCGGGTAGCATCAACAGCTCATGCGGACGCGGCGGAAACGCATTCAACTCCTGCTGCACAGCATAGGTATCGGGATCGAGAAACAGGACACGATTCCCCTGTTTATCCACCGCCAGTAACCCACGGGTGTATGACTGCATAATGCCTCCTTTGTTTTTACCCTCTGGTGTAAGCGTAGCTAATCGGCATCAACGAGGGGCAAATCCCTGCCAGGCCAGTAGAAAATGTAGCCGCCTTAACCGATCTGATCAGCGGCTACTTTTAATCCAGGCCGCAGCTATCGCCATGCGTACGTTATTTTATTAGGAATAGTCCTAATGATGATTAATTAAAGAATCAGCAATCAACGCACTTATTTATCGAAAATTTTATGCTTAACGGATCCTTCATTTTCCGGTTTATCTGAAAGCAAAAAAAAGTAATAGCCTCTAAGGCCAGAATGTTTTATTAAGCTGAGGTGAGTACTTTTTACACACAGCCGTGAGGAAACATAAGAGCGCTTAAGCCGCCAGCATCAGGGAATCCTTGCCACCATAACCACAATAATTAGGTGCATCATGAAAACAAAACGTCTCCAGCCAGCGCTTGCGCTCTGGCATAACTGGAAAAAAATCGCCTTTACCAGCCAGACCTTACTACAGAAAAAACAGCATACTGCGCTCTGCGCGCCGGAGTACGATCCCAGCGAAGAGGACAATATCGTGTTGTTTTCTGGCGAGAAAGCCTTGCCGGAAATCCCGAAAAAAGTCTGGATGTATTGGGATGATGAGTATTTACCGAAATCAATGATGTTAAATATTCAAAAATTACGAAAAGATAATCCCGATCACGATATTTATTTATTAAATCGTTTAACAGTAAAAGAAGTGTTGCCTGATTTTATTTTCACTTCAACGCAATTAAGCAAACAGCAGAAAAGCGAAGTCATTCGTCTGGAGCTGTTATTACGCTACGGCGGCATTGCCATTGATTGCAGCACACTGTTATTTGAAGATCTCTCTTGGGTGCATCGTGCACATCAAGAGCGCCGTATGGATGTGATTGGTTACTATCGCGAAATTTCCACCGTCAACTATCTGGCTCCGGTGATTGAAAACTGGTTCCTCGCTGCTGCACCTAACAATCCGTTTATTCGCGAATGGCAGAAGCAGTACGCACCAATCAAGAACCTTGGCGAGCAAAACTACTTCAACGAACTCGCAAAGCGCGATGACTATGCGTTGCTGACACAAAAAATTGAGCAGCCCCAACAGCAGCTGGGTTCACTGGCGCAACAAGCCGCCATGCGCGAATATCGTCGCGTGAACCTCTATCTGCGTAAATGTGAAGCCAACGCCTATTATTATCAACGCCTGAGCGGCTGGAAAAGTGAAGCCTTCGCCCATGCGGTGCTATTCAACCAACGCCCAATGACACCGCCGCCGGTGATCAAATTGAGCGGCAATGAGCAACTGCATCTCGACTTTAACCTGCGCTTAGGTAATTACAACCGCAGTAGTTTGTTAGGTGAGATGATGCAACCGCAGGCCACTGTTGCACTGGCTTCAGCCATCAACAAAGCGCGCGCGTAGCCAATGGACAAAGGTGGTGACCGCCCGTGGCACTTGTGCGGCATACGGGCGCACCACCCATAAGCGATCGGCGAAAGCATCCACCGTTTGCCACTGCGGCAGAACGTGTGAAAGCGTCCCTGCGGATAACGCGGCGGTCGCGCTGAAATCCGGCAGCATGGCGATACCGAGCCCTTGCAGCGCGGCATCGCGAATCGACTCGCTATTATTGGTGGCAAAATTCCCCTGAATCTTCACCTGTACGGTCTCGCTTCCCCCGTTAAAAGGACGGAAACGCCACTGCGGTGATTCCAGCCCGCGCGGATAGTACAAACAGTTATGCTGCTGGAGTGCCTCCGGTGTCTGCGGTACGCCATTTTGTGCCAGATAAGCGGGCGAGGCCACCAGCAAAGCTTTCGTCTCACACAGCGGCAAAGCCACATGGGTTTCCGGCAATGTCTGGCTGTGACGAATCGCCAGGTCAAACCCTTCACTGCCGAGCGAGACCAAACGATCGGTCACGTCCAGTTGCAGGCGTACCTGAGGATATTCTCTGAGGAAATCGCCGATAATCGGCACCAACTGCTGGCGGGCAAACGCCACGGGCGCACTCACTCGCACCATACCCCTTACCGGCCCGGCTTCATCACGCACGCTGAAAAAGCTTTGTGCAATGCGCGCAAAAGGGTCACGCAATTCATCCACCAGTTTTTCACCGGCTGAGGTCAACCGCACGCTACGCGTGGTGCGCTGCACCAGCGAAACGCCCGCCATCTCTTCCAGCTCTTTAATTTTTTGACTCATGGCTGCTTTGCTGACGTCTAATCGTTCAGCTGCACGAGTAAAACTGCCCAACTCGGCTAATACGGTGAGCCAATGTAAATGCACCCAGAGGGCATCAGTTTTGATTTCTTTCATCGGGATTGTTCAAAATAATAAATAATCATTTCAACCAGCACGCTTTTTCTTTCCTGCAGCAAGCGGCAGCATAGAGCCACATCCTACTCTTATCTTGTGAGCAAAAACGAGGGTTTATTTATGCCGTTATTGACATTTGACATCATTCAGGGCCGTTCAGAATCAGAGATCCGCACCTTACTCGACGCCGCGCATCGCGCCGTGCTGACAGCGTTTAAAGTGCCCGCGCGCGACCGCTATCAGATTGTTCATGAAAACAAAAGCTACCAAATGGTATTCCAGGACACCGGCCTGGGATTTGAACGCACCGATAACCTGGTGATGGTACGGGTTTATACCAGCCCGAGAAGTGAAGAACAGAAATCGTTGTTCATGGCAGAGTTAGCACGCGAGCTTTTAGAAAATTGTGGCGTAAAGGGCACCGATCTGATGATTAGTTTTATCACCAACAGCAAAGGCGACTGGAGCTTCGCTGACGGTGAAGCGCAGTATCTGACTGGCAAACTCTAATCTCCCCTCCCTTCCCTCGCTGGCAGCCTCGGTGACGTTGCTGCCAGGTAAAACCATAGTCAGCCTAAACCCGCATTAAACGAATCGGAATGCGCCGCACAAATCTGTTTGGTTATGTTGCAGCCCTGTGACAGCCCAGATAGATTGACGCATAACCCCCAAAGAGGGCCGTGGGCGCAAGGATTGCGTCACTCTTCAATGTGAGGATCTGATCTTGTCCGAGATAGTTTCGGTTGTTCTCTTTTTGGCTGCAATCGCCGTTTACTCCTACAAAGCCGGGCGAAATAAATTCTGGTTTATCTTGATCTTACTGTTGTTAACACTGTTTATCGTGCTTAACGCCACGCTTTACGCCAGCAATTATTTTACTGGCGACGGCATTACCGATGCAGTGCTTTACACCTTAACCAACAGTTTGACCGGAGCAGGTGTCAGCAAATATGTGGTGCCCGCCATTGGATTAATCATTGGCCTGTTCCTGCTGTTTTGCCTGCTTTCCTGGCTGCTGCGCCGCCGAAAACGACCGCATCATTTGGGTTGGAGTCTCCTGGCCATTGCCTGTGCCGCCGGTTCAGTGCAAACCACACCTGCTTTTCGTCAGGTGAAGGATCTTATTGCCTCGCATACGCAGCAGGCAGACACTGACTTCGATGATTATTATAAAACGCCCAAAAAAGTCATCTCCGAGCCCAAGCTCAACCTGGTGTATATCTACGGTGAAAGCCTCGAGCGTACCTACTTTGATCAGCAGGCCTTCCCCGGCCTGGCACCTGAGCTCAGTCGTGAGAAAGATCAGAGCATCGACTTCAGCGAGACCGAGCAGCTTCCTGGTACGGATTACACCATTGCCGGTATGGTCGCTTCACAATGTGGCATTCCGTTGTTTGCGCCTTTTGATGGTAATGCGTCTGCTTCGCTCTCCAGCTTCTATCCACAGAACATCTGTCTGGGTGACATCCTGAAGAATTCCGGTTATGAAAACTGGTTTATTCAGGGGGCCGACCTGCGCTTCGCCGGAAAAGATACCTTCCTGAAATCACACGGGTTCTCCCCCGCGAATATGTACGGTTCGCAGGAGCTGCAAAGCCGCGTGGCCGATCCCAGTTATCGCAACAACTGGGGCTACTACGATGACACAGTGATGGACGAAGTGTTCGAGAAGTATCAGGAGCTGTCACGTCAGCAGAAGCGCTTTGCTCTGTTTACACTCACGGTGGATACCCATCATCCCGATGGTTTTATCTCTCGTAGCTGTCAACGAAAAAGCTACAGCTATGACGGCAAACCAAACCAATCCTTTAGCGCAGTGGCGTGTTCGCAGGAGCATGTCGCGCGTTTGATCGAGCGTATCAAAGCCTCACCCTGGTTTAAAAATACCATCATCGTCGTGAGCTCCGATCATCTGGCGATGAACAACACCGCGCACCAATACCTGATTAAACAGCCACGCCGTGATCTGTTTATGGTTATCCGAGGCGATCAACCTCAGGCAGAAGTGTTAACGGGCAAACGCAGCACCCTGGATAATGGCGCCACGGTGCTGGATATCATGGGCGGTGATAATGCCATTGGTCTGGGCCGCAGTGGGTTATCTTCAACCTCTCTGTCGACCCAATTCCAGGACATGACACAGAAGGTCACTGCGTGGAAAGCTGACATCATTCAGTTGTGGAATTTCCCGAAAAAACTGGATGCCTTTACCATCGATCAGCAAAAAAACACCTTCAGTTTCTCCGGTTCAACCTTCAAATTGCCGATTCTGTTTCGCGTGGGCAGCGATCGTGTTGAGCCGCTGCCCGAGGGGGAATATTCGGCACCGCTGCGTTTCCAGCTGGCCGATTTCACCTCTTCCGATAAATTCGTCTGGGTCGATCGCTGCTTTAAAATGGCACGTTTGTGGCAACCAGATTTAGCGCTGTCTACCGACCTCTGCCTTGCGATGGGTCAGATGGGTGCGCATCCCACCGTCACGCGCATAGATAAACCGCTGTGGAAGGGCAAAGCCAGTTTCCCGAAAGCCGAAGTCAGTGCTGCGACCTATCAACTTAATGAACAGCAGATACGCATTGAGGACAATGCCATTCGCTACCAGGCAGACAGTTTCTTACTAACCGTACCGGGCGCACCTGAGGGCGTGAAGAGCTTTAAAGGGATATCACGTCCTGAGAGCTGGGGGCGCTGGTCTAACGCCAATCTGGCACCGGAGGTTAACATCGAATATGTCGATCCCCTGCCGGCACGATTTGATGTGGTGATTACCGCTCGTGCTTTCGGTCCGAACGCGCATCGTCCCATCCCGGTACGCGTCGGTGATGAGGAGCAGCAGCTTAATCTGGGTGATGATTTCTCCACCACCACGCTGCATTTCAACAATCCTAACGGAAGCCACAATTTGGTTATTACGCCACCTGAGCCACAACTCTCCAATGAGGGCAATATCACCGGGCAGGACCCGCGCAAATTGGGTATCGGCATGGTGGATATAAAAATCGTCCCAACGCTGTAGCACTATAAAATATTATGTCACTCTTACTACTGGGGTGACATAATATTTCCAACGGTCACATATTATATATTTTGGATCTTTTAAGTGCAGCCTGCACACTCCACGAAATCATCATTACCCTATATTCCTCTCGCATCGATGTAACGCATGCAATAACTATGCTTTTAACCCCGCATAGAATCTCAATTGTGCAAACAATTAATTTACCCAATGAACTATGTCGTATTAAAACTTATTCTGGCACGCAACATGCTTATAAACCCTTGAGCGAATATATAAATCAAATGACCAGATCGCAGAGGTAATTTATGGCATCGAGCGGATTAAAACAAAAATTGGGGCTAGTCGATTTATCCTTGTTAGGCATAGGATCGATGATTGGTTCCGGGTGGCTGTATGCGGCATTAAATAGCTCAGGCTACGCGGGAAGCAATACTGGCTGGGCCTGGGTATTAGGTGCAGTGATAGTGCTGTTAATCGGGCTGGTCTATGCTGAGCTCTCCTCCGCCATTCCCCGTGCCGGGGGCTTTGTGCGTTATCCCAATTACTCGCACGGTAATATCGTGGGCTTTGTGATTGGCGTTAGTTCATTACTGGCGTATACCAGCACGGCGGGGGTCGAAGTTGAAGCCGTGCGTCAGTACGCGCTTTATTGGTGGCCAGCGTTAGGCCACAGTGATGGCAGTCCAACAGGACTCGGTTTTGCCGTGCAAATTGGTTTGTTAGTGGCCTTCTTTTTACTCAATTACTGGAGTGTCAGTTTCTTTGGCCGTGTGAATACCATTATCACCACGTTTAAATTTATCGTCCCTCTGTTAACCATTATCACCCTGCTGCTCTATTTCCACGCTCCTAACCTTTCCGTGCCTCCTGCACCTCCCGGCGGCGCACATGGTGTTTTCTCTTCTTTAACCGGGGCGGGAATTGTTTTTGCCTATCTCGGCTTTCGCCAGGCCGTTGATTTCGCCAGTGAGGCGAAAAATCCTCAACGCAATGTCCCCTTAGCGATTGGCATTGCGATTGTGGTGAGCTTTGTGATCTATCTGGCGTTGCAGTATGCCTTTATGGGTGCAGTGCCGACAGACGTGCTTAATCAACATGGATGGGCAGGCTTGAAGCAGGTATTCCAGTCTCCTTATGCAGATTTAGCGCGCAGTCTGGGGTTAACCTGGCTTATCAACTTAATACTGATCGATGCGGTCATCTCGCCTGCTGGCACCGGCAATATTTATCTGGCTGGCGCTGCGCGCGTGCTCTTTGCGTGGGCACGTAATGGCCATCTGTTTAAGGTGTTTGGCAAAGTGGATGCTAAGTCTGGCGTGCCGCGTGGTGCGTTATGGTTATCACTACTGTTGGCTATCGTCTGGACATTGCCTTCCGAATTTCAGGTCTGGGGAGGTTTAATTGGCGCAGTGACCTCAGCCACCGTCTTCACCTATATGCCTGGCCCAATTACGCTTGGTGCTTTTAGAAATCACCTTCCAGGGCTTAAGCGTCCCTTCCACTTGCCAGTTGCCGCTGTTTTGAGCCCGCTGGCATTTGTCGCCAGTACTCTGCTGATTTACTGGAGTGGCTGGTCAGTGAATGAAATTCTGGTGCCAATTTTAATGGTGGCATGGATTGGCTATGCGATTTTTGGCAAGAAGAACAATGAATTTCAGCAAGACCTCCATTGCGCCTGGTGGCTGTTAGCCTACTACATTGCGATCCTGGTCATTTCGATGCTGGGCAGCTACGGCGGCAGCGGCATAATCAGTTCACCCTTGGATATGATCCTGACGATCGTAGCTGCTCTGGTGTGTTACTTCTGGGGGGTTAAGGCCAGTTTACCTAAACCTGATATCAGTGATGACGAGGAAGACACTCCCACTTCCGACCGTTCTTTGAGTAAAAAATACGCCGCCAATTAACCTCTCAAGCCTGCTTATTTAAGCAGGCTTTTTCTTATACGAAAAATCGTTACCCTTTGTACTAATTGATTTTTTTCGAGGCATCGCGCAAAATAACAACGATTGCATAGGTAAACTATCACCTGTCGGATAGTCTTCCTTTTATTGAGGAAGATGACAGGAGTACACGGATGACACTCGCTATGATGAATACGCACAAAGCCTACAAATCTCTGCAACAGGCCGGTATTGAAGACAGGCAAGCAGAAGCCTTGGTTGAAATATTTGCGGAGATGCAGCAAGAAAATGCCTTAACTAAGTCTGACCTGTCTCAGGCGATGGGGAGTTTGGTGCGCGCCCAGAGTGACACCAATCATCGTATCGATAAGCTGGATATTCGCATTGCGCAATTTGAAAAGGAGGTGCGTTTACAGTTTCAGGGCATAGACCAACGCTTTGATGCTAATGATAAAGTCATTTTAAGTTTCAGGGAGAGATTCGATAAAATCGATGCCGAATTCGTCAAAATCTACGATAAATTTGACAAGATTGATGTGGAATTCGTCAAGATCAATGAGAGATTCGTTAAGATTGACGAAAAATTCGCGAAGATTGATGAGAAATTCGAGAAAATCGACGAGAAATTCGCGAAAATTGACGAGAAATTCGCGAAGATTGATGAGAAATTCGCGAAGATCGACGAGAGATTTGACAGGATCGATGAGAAGTTCGATAAGATCGATGAAAAGTTCGCTAAGATTGACGAAAAATTTGAGCAAATAGACCTTAAATTTATAAAAATGGACGCCAGGATCAGCGACTTAGATCAGCGAATGCAAATAGGCTTTGCGGAATTGAAGCGAGACAACATTTGGATCCGCCGACTGCTACTCGGGATGACCACCGCAACAGTACTCGCCGCCGCCAAATACATTTTTGTCGGTTAGCCGGGCCTGATGCCCGGCACGATCATCATCTTACACGCAGTGTCTCAAGCCTGGTGCGCTGCGCTCCATCCTCACTGAAATTCTCCACCGCCAGCCAGCGCTCAAATGCCTGTTTCAATTCCGGCCATTCACCATCAATCATCGAGAACCAGCAGGTATCACGGCTGCGGCCTTTATACACAATTGCCTGACGGAAAATACCTTCAAACTGGAAGCCCAGGCGTAATGCTGCCTTGCGTGAAGGCTGATTACAGCTGTCACATTTCCATTCGTAGCGGCGATAGCCTAATTGATCGAACACATAACGCATCAACAGATAGTGCGCCTCTGTCGCCATACAGGTTTGCTTGAGCAGCGGTGAAAAAGCCACATGCCCCACTTCAACCGACCCGTGCGCCGGGTCAATACGCATCAGCGCCAGAGTTCCCACCGCTCGCTGACTGTACAAATCAATCACTGCGAAATGCATCGGGTCACGGCCCTGTTCAATTTTTTGTGCATACGCGAGATAAGCCTCTTCATCCGGGAAAGGCTCTGCAAACATATAGGTCCAGTCGCGCCCATCAGCAGCTTGCGCGTAAGCGTTGTAGAGATCGCGCCCATGACGTTCAGCACTTAACGGCTCAAGGCGGCAATAATGGCCGGTGAAAATTTCGTAAGAGGGCCAACTGCGCGGTTGCCATGCTGTCAGTGGCGCGCCAACGGGTTGCCCGTAAGCATTAGTGTATTGCGTCATTGCTCAATTCCCTTGTCAGTGAAAGCCTGTTGCACAGCGTGCCAGTTAGCTGGCATGTTAAAAAGCACCACATTCGATGAAATTTATGGGTCCACGTGATGACCATGAACGAGAGTGAACTGCATCAACTCTTATTGGCTCCGCTGGAAATGAACAGCGAGCTGACGCTCCAACAGCAGTTGTTTAAGCGCATCAAGCAGGCCATTCTGACCGGCGCGCTCCCTGCTGGCACGCGTTTACCTTCGACCCGCCAATTAGCGGGTGATCTCAAGGTGTCACGTAACACCGTGACCGGGGTGTGGGCGCAGTTACAGGCTGAAGGATTTTTGCTCAGCGATCGCCAGGGCAGTCGCATCAGCGCTATCGCTCAACTTCCCTCTTCTCCATACGATGAAGTTGATGCCAGCAATATCACGCTATCCCCCAGAGTCGCTCAGTTGCGTTCGACCCATCGCATTTTGAGCCAGGAGATGGCACTGCGCCCTGGCATCCCAGCGCTGGCGCACTTTCCGCTGGCACAGTGGCGGCGAGCACTCAATCATGTGATGCAGCATCAACCCCAGCCATTGCTGGGCTATGGCGATCCGCTCGGTGAACACACGCTACGTGAAGCGTTGGCACAGCACCTGGCACTGGCGCGTGGGGTGCGCTGTACGCCCGAACAGATCGTCATTACCGATGGCGCACAGCAAGCGCTGACATTATGTGTGGCGTTGCTAAGCCAGCGCGGCGATATCGGATGGGTGGAAGAGCCGGGCTACCGTGGGGCTAAAGCCGCCATGCACCTGGGTGATATGTGTATTGAACCCATCGCGGTGGATGAGCAAGGATTGGCACCGCAAGCCAGCGACTGGCAACAACGCACACCGACGTTGATTTACACCACGCCCACCCATCAATATCCCACTGGCGTAGTGATGAGCGCCCCTCGTCGTTTGGCACTACTGGCTGCCGCTCGACAACATCAGTCATGGATCATAGAAGATGACTACGACAGTGATTTTCGTTACAGCGGCGAGCCGATTGCTGCGATGCAAGGCATGATGCAGCCCACGCCAGTGATTTACGTGGGATCGTTCAGCAAGACGCTGTTTCCATCACTGCGTATCGGTTTTATGGTGCTTCCTCCTCAATTACTGCCTCAGTTACGCCCGGCTTTGCATGAATTACTGCGCGGGGGAAACCGCCTCGAACAGCAAGCTCTGGCCCTGTTCCTCCGTAATGGGGATTTCAATCGCCATCTCAGCAAAATGCGCCGTCTTTATCGCCAGCGTCAGGCCAGCTTACGTAGCGCACTACAGCAGGTCTTTGGGGCACAGGTTCCGCTGTTGGGTGGTGAATGCGGTATGCATCTGGTGTTGCGTCTGTCTGAAGATCAACAGGACCGCGAACTGGTGGATAGATTGATATCCCATGGTTACGCACCTGGCGCACTATCAGGATTTTTTTGGGGAGAGGAAAAACAGCAGGGATTGGTGCTGGGTTATGGCAACACCAGCACCAGCCAGATGTTGGCTGGCGTTGCACATATCGCACAATATATATCTGGATAATCGCGGCGGCATCATGACCGCCGCAAAAAGGGATTAGCCTTTAAAGAAGATATCGCCAGATTTACCCATCACGATCTTGCCGCTATCGTCGGTGATCAGGATGTAGTTGGCATTAATATAAGCCCAGTGTGTCCCTGGCTGAGGTGCTGGCAGATGGCGTGGTTGCCACTCTACAATGGTGTACTGCTTTTTACGGTACTCATCCGGCACCACATCACCGACCTTGTACTCTTTGTAGTCGATCACAATAGTATGCAGGTCGTAGTTATTTTGGCCTGCTGGTGCATCTTGCATGCCATTTTGTGACGGGCGAATCGGTGCAACATCACCAGAGGACTCAGCCGGCTCATTGCTGGCAGGTGCATCTGCGGCCGGGGCCTGGGTTTGTGCATCAGGTGCCACCTGCTGAACTTGTGGTGGCGGTGGTACGTTATCCGTTTGCTCGCCTTCAGCCAGCGCGGCTGGGGTCAGGCTCAAAGCGCCCAGAAAAATTCCTGCAGAAAGAAGGGTGACGTGTGTCCTGCGCATTGGTGATTTCCACTCTGGTTAATTATTAACTGTCCAATTTAGTGACAAGTGCAGCACGCAGAAGGTTCCCTCCACGCGCTTAGCGCGTCAAATATTGCTGCACAGCATACCTCAGCGCTAGCTTTTTTTGGCGCAGCAAAATTGCAAGCAACCGTGTTCAGGGTTCAGCGTTTTTTTTCTGCGCCAGGTCCATTAGTAAGGCGATACCCAAATAGTTGCTCCAGTTAAATGCATTCTGCAGCACGACGATGGCATTACCATTCTGCTTATCAAAGCCGATAAAGCTGGCGTATCCGCCGATATAGCCCACTTGATAGGTAATTTTTTGTTGGCCGTAAGTATCGGTTACCCAGGCAATATTCTGCGTCTGATTACCGTGCTGCTCATAACCGCGATTCACCTGAGCAAAAGCCGCGTTAATCGGCGCATTCGCATCATCGTGCAGATGCGCATCCAGATAGCGGATCAGATCACGTGCGTTGCTGTAGAGACTCGCGGCGGCCACCATATTATTACTGAACGCCCAATCCGGCGTCAGATCGCCACGCGGGATGAACTTAGGCTGATCGCCTGCATGCCCCAAGGCGCGCCATGGATAGCCAGATAAGGTTTGTGGGTGGAAACTGCTGCTGGTCATGCCCAGTGGCTGGAACAGATTGCGTTGCGCCAGCGTCTCAATATCCTGGTGCAATTGATACTTGAGAATGTAACCGAGGAGCGCGTAACCCAGATTGGAGTATTGCGCCGCAGGTTTTGTGGGGGCATCAAAATCAGCCAGATAGCTCAGCACCGCATCGCTATCGAGATTGCCATAAAAATTCTCACCGCTGCGTAGATAAGCCATAAACTTCATGAACATCGGCAGGTCCATATCCTGCCGCGGCAAGCCGGAGGTATGCGTCACCAGTTGCAGCAGGGTGATACGTTTGGCATCGGCACTGAGCGGCACACCTGGCGGTAACAGTGTGGCGAGGGTGTCATTCCAGTGCAGTTCACCGCGATCCACCAGTTCAATGATCACCTCAGCCGTCATGCCTTTGCTGAGTGAACCGAGCGCAAACAGCGTATCCGGCGTAATGGGATAACGGTGCACGGCATCAGTGACGCCAAAGCTATAAAATTTCGGCGCGTGGCGTTCATGGATTATCGCAATGCTGATGCCAGACACCTGCTTTTGCTGCATGTAATGCTGCACAATGTCATCGACGTTTTCATTGAAGGTGGCATGCGTGAGATAGACTTTATCGCCAACCGGCGCTGAAGTTTGCGATAGCGTGCCACAGGCGCTCAACAGCAAACTGCAGCACAACAGCAGCGAGCGCGACATAATGCGGCGCATCACCGATAATTCCTGGTGAAAGTTTTCATAGCAATTGATTTATATGTTGTTTTTGATTTTTAGCAAAACGTGCGATGGGTGTTTGTGGCGAAATATAACACAGAAGAGGCTATCCGCCACCTGCCAGAATCAGGTGGCGGCAAGGGATTATTGATTAACCGGAATAACCGAACCGCGATAGTGCTGGTTGATAAATTCAGCCGTTTGTTTTGACTCCAGATCTTTCGCTAATTCGAGAATGCGCGGGTCATGAGCCAGCTTTGGCGTGGTGACCAGCACATTCGCATACGGGTTGTCCTTCGCCTGTTCCAGCGCCAGCGCATCCTTTGAGGGGACTAACCCCGCCTGCAACGCATAATTACCGTTAATGATCGCCAGCTGTGCATCATCCAGCGCACGCGGTAGCTGCGGTGCCTCGATTTCAATGATTTTCAGGTGATGCGGGTTATCACTGATATCCGCCGTCGTGACCAACGTCGTGCTACTGCTACTCTTGAGTTTAATTAAGCCACTGGACTGTAACAGATAAAGCGCTCGGCTAAGGTTAGTGACGTTATTCGGCACCGCCACCTGCGCCCCATCGGGCAGATCTTTCAGGGATTTTACTTTGTGCGAGTAAATCCCCAGTGGCTCAATATGCACCGTTGCCACCACCGCAAATTTCTCTCCCAGGGCTTTTTCCTGATCGCGCAGATAAGGCACGTGCTGGAAGTAGTTGGCATCAACGTCTCCGCGCGCCAGCAATTCGTTCGCATTGAGGTTGCCATTCAGCTCAATCACTTTGAGATCGAGGTTTTTGTCACTCTGTTTGATGTGGTTGAGGATTTCGCTGTGTGGCACCGGATCGGCTGCTACGCGCAGAGCGGCAGCTGAAGCGTATGAACTCATGACTGAGATCATTACCAACGTTGCTATCACCTTTTTAGTCATGGGCTTTCCTTACTTTTATGATTATTTAACGGGAGTCAAAGCGTCGGCGTAATAGCGTGCCGCCACATCACGATGGGAGCGCAAACGCCCCTTGAGATAATTCCAGCCTACCTCCCGCAGCAGCGGATTGGTCGGGTCGCTGGTCGGGCCCCGTGCTTCTGCAGCCAGATGCGGGGGTAATTGATAGAGAGGGACTTCGGCATCTAATTGCGCACCGAGGAAAAAGGCGATGGAGACGCGCGCTTTATTCGCAGGGGGTGACACCACGCGATGCACTGTGGCGCGCAGATAACCATTGGTGGCGATTTCCAGCAGTTCACCGATGTTCACCACAAACGCACCGGGTTTAGGCAACGCATCTACCCAGTGATCAGGGGTCACTTCCACCTGTAAGCCGGGTTGATCGTCCTGCAACAGAAAGGTCAAAAAACCGGAGTCTTTATGCGCCCCCACCCCCTGCTGGCTGGCGCTGGCCGCCTGTCCGGGATAGCGAATGAGTTTTACATGCTCATTGGGATGCGTACCGTATAACGCATCAAAGGCATCGGCGGGCAGAGACAGAGATTTTGCAAAGGCGCGTAACAGGCGCAGAGCAATGGCCGTCATTGCCTGTTGCCACGCGTGAATCACTGGGCGCAACTGCGGCAGCGCTTCCGGCCACAAATTCGGCCCTTGTAGTCGGAGCCAGGCTGGATCACCCGCCTGTAACGTCAATGCAGCTCGCTCGGCCCCAATATCAAACTGTTCACGCTGATCGCGCTGTTCACGGGTGTATTCCACGCCCGCACGGTTGTAGCCGCGAAAATGTGGCGAGTGGATCATGGAAACGCGCTGCTTCTCCTCATCTGGCAGCGCAAAAAACGCCTGAGTGATAGTCTGAACGTTCTGCAGCAGTTGCGGATTAATGCCATGATTGGTCAGGTAGAAAAAACCGACGTCGCGCGCGGTGGTTCGCAATTCAGCAAGGTATGGTGAGCGCTCGGCATCGGGTAATTCCAGCAGCGCGAGATCCAGCACAGGCAATGTTTCAGCCATTGTTTGGCGTCCTTTATGCAGAAAAATTCTGCTTTTACGCTGACATCTGGCGTCAATTCCAGCCAATACTGTTGGGAAATATGTTATGGCGAATGATTTTTAGCAAAGCTCCTGCAATCGTTATGCAAAAAGCGATAAATCGCGGTCACTTGTGGCTATAATCGCGCCCACTTAATGTCTGCCCAAGCCTCGAACAGGAGATGTCATATGAACCAGGGTCCATTAACCGAAAAAGAGCTGAACTGGCTGGAAGATATGCTGGAGAAATACGGCAACGAACAGTCAGTGGTGGATACGTCTGAACTGGACGGTATGCTGACCGCACTGCTCTCTGGCCCCAATGATATCGAACCCAGCGAGTGGCTGGTGGCAATGTGGGGCGGGCAAAAGCAGATTCCAAAATGGGCCAATGAGCGCGAGATGGATCGCTTTATGGCATTGATCTTCCAGCATTTCAACGATATTGCTGAGCGTCTGGCTGAATTCCCGGATCAGTTTGATCCGCTGTTTGGCTTCCAGGAGATGGAAGGTCAGGAGTTCACCGTGGTGGAGGACTGGTGCTACGGATATCTGCGCGGCGTGGCGTTGGATAAAGACTGGTCCGAATTGCCGGAAGCACTGCAACCCGCCATGGACGCCATCACCCTGCACGGCAGTGAAACACAGTTGGCTAAGCGCGAAGCCTTCTCGCCGGAAGAGTTTGAAGCCAGCATCGAGGCCATCCGCCCTGCCGCATTGGAGTTGCACGAGTATTGGCAAGAGCAGCGCCTGGCACAGCCCGATCCTGAGCCACAATTGCCCCATTTTGCCGGCGAGAAAACCGGTCGTAACGACCCTTGCCCGTGCGGCAGCGGCAAGAAATACAAGCAGTGCTGCGGTAAGTAACCCTGCTTTTGATGGAGCATGGCTTCAGACAATGTGCCCTTTCTGACAACACACACCTGTGCTGATGAGCAGGCTGGTGCCGCACAGGGGCTGGCATTCCGCAGCGCTGAACGGAACGAGTATGCCAGGAGAGCCCGCAGGACGCGGGCGAAAGGTGGCGCTGGAACATGGATGTTCCATCGCCACCGGTCCGTAAGGCAGACGAGTGCAGTGAGGGCACCGCGCCAGCGGCGCGAGGACCGCCAGCCCCAGTGCGGCAGCAGACGGCGTAAGCGCCGATAACTCAAATGGCAAGCATCACGCCATTAATGATGACCCGGCGCGCATAAAAGCCCACCCACCGAATTACGGTGCCGGTCTGACCTCCGTCACCAGCGTTGGCAACTGCCATGCGCCGCCCGCACGAATCGCGCGGCACATGCCGGTTGTCGCATCGCTACTCTGCACAAAATCTTTGCCATCCCATACCCAGGCAGCAGTGCTCCAGCAGTCGCCAATGCCACGACCTTTTTGCGCTTCGGACACCACTCCTTCGCTGTAATCTGAACCGGAATCGGTGATCAACTGCGGTTTGCCCTGCAAGGATTTGTCGATTAACCAGTAGCCATAACCTTCGTTATACGCCCCGCGCCAGCAAAGTGCGGCGATCAACACATGTGCATCATCTACTGGCGTTAACGTTAGCGGTTCGGCCCCCTCTTCGGGCTGATCGTCGGTCGGCGCCAGGTTGTCACAACTGTCATCGTCAGTTAGCGAAGCAATCAACTTTGGTTTCAATAGCGCCAGCTCATCATCCGTCAAGGGGCGAGGTGTGGCTTTTTCTACTTTGACCTGTTGGATCACTGGCATCGATACCGCCGCCGGTACACTGCTCTCAGACTTATTGCCCTTGCGCACCAATGCCCCTGGCGTGCTGAGTCGCCCTTGCGCATCATCCATTTTCAGCAGCGTGGCGAACGCGCCGTTGCTGGAAAGCTCAAACGGCTCTTCGCCGCCGCGAAACTCCACTTTACCGTTGCCCTTAATGGCATTGATCAGCGCCAGCGTTTGCACATCGGTGAGTGTCCACTCATCATTCTCGGCTTTTGCTACCTCACCCTGCGCATGGTCATCGATCCACAGCGCCAACGTATCCACCTGCTTGGAGTCGTCATCACCGGTATCGGCCAACACCACACGACCGTGGGTAACGGCGTTTGGTCCCCCTTCACGCGTGAGCAACACCGAACCGCCAGCCCCCTCTTCAGCGCTGTAACCGGCAGCGCGACAGGTTAAGGTATTATCACAAGCGAGCTCCCAGTCTTTGTGACTAAAGGAGACGCCGTCTTCGTCTGCTAACAGTGGCGCGCTTAAACTGGTGAGCAGCGCTAACGCCAGCAGCAATCGGGTTTTCATGCCATCTCTCCATAATGGTAAAGGTGGCTAGTGTGATGATTTTTAGCGCGCGGGAGAAGTGAATTTTTTGCGCTAAGCGTGAGCTTATAACGACGCCACAATCTGCTGTCGCAGCCACTGCTGCGCCGGATCGCGGTGCAGGCGTTGATGCCACAGCATCAAAATATCAAAACCCGGTATCTCCAGCGGAGGCGTGCAGACACGAAGATATGGCGTTTTGCGCACCAGTCGCTCCGGCACCACGGCGACTAAATCGCTGCTCGCCAGCACCTCCAGCATAAACAGAAAATGGGGCACTGACAGCGCGACCCGCCGCTTACGGCCCAGCTTAGCCAGCGCGCTATCGGTAGCCGCGCTGAATCCGCCACCATCAGGTGAAATCAACACAAACTCCAGCTGACAAAATTGATCCAGCGTGGGCGGCTGCTGCAGTTGTGGATGATCTCGTTGCCCGGCCAGCACGTAGCGCTCACTGAACAACTTGCGCTGATGTAAGGTCGGGGGCGCGTTGTCACCGGTATGAAACACCAGATCCAACTCGCCTTTTTCCAACTGCTGCGCCACCTGCGGTGGATTCAAAGTGAAGACCGCCATACGGCTGCGCGGCGCAGCATCACGAATTAAATTGAGCGCCGGCAGTACAAGTGCCGAGGACATGTAATCCGTTGCGGCAATGCGCCAGGTCTGGTCGGCGTGGGCAG
The DNA here is from genome assembly GCF_001506165.1 of Pantoea vagans. NCBI lineage: Bacteria > Pseudomonadati > Pseudomonadota > Gammaproteobacteria > Enterobacterales > Erwiniaceae > Pantoea > Pantoea vagans. Next base: position 3,470,137 of record NZ_CP011427.1, read on the forward strand.
GATTGAAAACGTCAGGCGGCGCCACGGCGCGGGTTAATGCTTCCAGCGCCAACCGTAACGGATCGCGCAGTGCTTCCGCTCGTGCCGTTGGTAACATCCCACGTGGTCCCGGCAGTAACAGCGGATCGTCCAGAACCGTGCGTAACCTGGCAAGCTGCGTACTCACCGAGGGTTGTGACAGGTTAAGACGTTGTGCCGCACGCGTGACATTAAGCTCTTCCAGCAACACATCAAGTGTCTGCAACAGATTTAAATCCAGCGAGTTGATATTCACCGTGGCTATACCTGAGATATCCGTAATTGATTTCTACTATAGCCAGCCTCGGCTTAACCTGCAGGGGTTTTCATCTCACAGGATTCAGCCATGAATGTACTGATTGTGTATGCCCATCCAGAACCTCGTTCACTCAGCGGTTCATTGAAAGATTTCGCCATCGAGCACCTGCAAAACGCAGGGCATCAGGTGCAAGTATCGGATCTCTACGCCATGCAATGGAAAGCGCAGCTTGATGCAGCCGATACGTTAGCGCCCCTGGTCGGTACGCATTATGACGCGACGCTGGATTCACGCTATGCGTTTGACCATCAGCAACAGCCTGCCGATATCGCGGCAGAACAGGAAAAACTGCGCTGGGCCGACACGGTGATCTTTCAGTTCCCTCTGTGGTGGTTCACCATGCCCGCCATCATGAAAGGCTGGTTTGACCGCGTCTACGCTAACGGATTTGCCTACGGCGTGGGGGAGCACAACGAACAGCATTGGGGCGATCGTTACGGCGAGGGCAATATGGCAGGCAAGCGCGCAATGTTGGTGATCACCACTGGCGGTTGGGAATCACATTATAGTCCACGGGGTATCAACGGCTCGATTGATCAGCTACTGTTCCCGATCCAGCACGGTATGCTGTTTTATCCAGGCTTTAGTGTTTTGCCCCCGCTGGTGTTTTATCGCGTACAGAAATCCGCACAAGAGCGCTTTGCAAGCTGGTGCGATGCGTTAGCGACGCGACTGGATACACTGGCCGAGACGGCACCGATTGCGTTTCGTCAGCAAAATGGCGGCGATTATGAGATCCCGGCGCTGACGCTAAAAGCTTCACTGGCGTCCAATGAGAGCGGCTTTGGTGTGCATGTGAAGTGATGACGTGGCGCTAGCTTACTCGAACAGCCAACGCCCCGCTTTGGCCGACTCAATCAACATAGCGAGCGTGAAGTCCGGCACCACCGGGACTTCACGCTTGTTAAACGGGTTGAGGATCTGCACCAGAGAAGGCTCATTGGGATAGTAGGTTTCAATCGCAAAACCGCCACGTTCAACTGCAAATTCAGCAAAGAATTCATCCATTAACGCCTGCGCTTCTTCACGCTCAAAGTTGAGATCGCTGTCGATATCAACCTGTGGAGTTAAGGTCTTCTGCTTAAACAGATAAACGCCGTCGTAGCGACGCACTAATTCATAGATGCGCTGGTCGATGTCATCGGTCATGAGCTACCCTCCTGCTAAATGAGGGGGCTATTCTGCCATGCTATCTGACCAGCGGGGTGAAAAAACTGTGCACCTGGCGTGCGCTATTCTCTTCACCACCATGGTAACCCATCGCTATAAGAGTGCGTCCGTCACCGCGTCCAGCACATGCCGTGAAACAACGTGGCTGATATGAGTCCGTTTACTGGCGCGTGAGGGCGGGCAGCACAAACTGCAAGTAAACGGGTTCTTAATATTTTCGATAATCACTACAAATCCCCCTTGGCAAATGCGGCAGGCTTTGCGTGAAATAATGCCGCAGTCAATAAAACGTAATAATGTCCATGCCCGTGTCAGATCCAGTACGGGTTTTTTCTGACTTTGGCAATAACATTGTTCAAGATAAAGACGGTAGGCTTTCATGAGCGCTTTAATAGGCGGACATTTTTCCGTTTTAATTAAATAGAGGTAAATGTTGTAAAACATGGATGAATGAATATTTTTCTCCCACGACATAAACCAGTCTTCAGAAAAAGGTAGCATACCTTTGGGAGGAGGACATCCACGTAATTCTTTATATAAACGCAAAAGGCGTCGTCGACTTAATGAGGTTTCAGACTCCAGTACCTGCATCCGCGCACCTAATGCGATCAACTCCATAGCAATATGCATTTCATGCAACTCCTGCAACAAGTTTTTCTCACACATGCCACACCTCTTAGCTAACGGTTAGAGATTCTGTATTCAATGAATTAAGCAGGTCGGTTGATAAAATAATTCCAGTGTGAATTTTCTGCAGTGCTTCTATACGTGAATCTTTTGTGAGGTTTTCGATCATCACTTCGTCATTGATTCGCAAACGACAAATAAATTGATTAGTGGCAGACATTTTAATTAACTGCGGCAATGTCAATGCTTTGATATTATTTAGCGTGGCTTCTGACAAACCCAAACGAAAGCCTGCAGCAAACTTGTCTTGCCTGATCAACTGTTGTGCTAATAGCAGGTAAGATAAATTCATATCATGGATATGTTGCAAGTACTCATCAAAGTTAGACATTAATACACCTTAATCATTCAGAGCAGAAGTAAGGTAACAGGAAATATCAATTCCTCGTTTAAGGCTGATAAGCGATTTTGCACTGCAATGGAACAGAATTGAAAGCAACGCACAACATAACCGCTTACAGCAATGGGGAAATAGTATCCTTCAGAATTTTTACGACAACCCATAAGAGAAATAACATACGCCAACCAATTGAAAATCAATAGAAATAATATTATTAAATGTTATTAACCACGATGAAAGTTTTTCCATGAATACAAAAAATAACAATCACATCGTGTAATCACGATCCATTCTTCTTCGCAACCTTTTTATTGCCAAACTGTGAAGTTGACTCACACGAGTTTCTGTGACATTTAGAATCAGGGCTATATCATGCATATTAAGATCATAGTGATAATAGAACTGAAGTATTCGTTGTTCACGTTCAGGGATAGAGGCTATATGCTCAGCAATACGCAATGCGAGGTTGTTTTTTATCGATTGATGTACCGGGTCCAGCAATGCATTCTCGTCATCTGGCTGCTCCCAAAGATCATCATAACTTTCTTGTAATTCATCAATTGATAAAATTTGAATGCTGTTAGTATCAGCCAGCATCTGCTGAAATTCACACAGCGGCACCCCCATACGCTCAGCGATTTCCATTTCGCTGGCATTTCTCCCATTTTCTTGTTCGAGCTTTTGTATAAGGGCAGAAATTTCTCGCGAATGCTTTCTGATCCGCCGAGGGACCCAATCACGATCACGCAGTTCATCCATTAACGCCCATTTTATGCGTTGAGTAATCCAGGCACTCAGTGCCACCCCTTTACGCGCATCAAAACTGTCGACAGCAGAGATGAACCCGATAGCTCCCGCCTGAATCAGATCATCGAATTCGATACTGGCTGGAAGGCGTTTTTGTAAACGTAACACCTCCTTCCTCACCAGACTCTGATATTTATTCCACAACGTGATTTTATTATCTAAGCCAACATCCATATATACCCTACGCATCACATTTCTCAACCAACATTAATTCATTCAAAGTATCGGATGAAATTCAGCGTTCACATAGCGCAATAAGACTACGTCAACTTGACTAATTCATTTAATGAATTGTCGTGAATTTTAATCATTAAAGTAGTGGCTAATATTTCTTATTTAAAAAAACCAATACGGAGCCTATTTTTCAGCCAACAATCCTTGGCGTTTATCATGCGGTTTGGCTTTCAGCCGAACGGACTAGGGTGCAGCCTCATTGCTAAGCATAAAATTGCGCCCCCCGTTTTTCCAACGCATCCAACTACGCTTCTAATCCACCCGCGACCATGGCCGCTCCTGTCACCACTGCAAACCCGCGCCTTTGTTCGCCAGCGCGCGCCACTTTCACGGCAGAATTAAGTGCCAGAATATTGGTTTGATTGGCAATACTGTCGATCACACCATTGATATCGGCAATATGGCGCTAATTCACGGTGACCTACCCCATGATTTGCTCCACACTCAGCGTTAAAGCTCAGTGCTATATCAAGCTAATCAGGTACCACAGAAAATCTAAAGTCTGCTGTGTTAACTCCGCGTAATTAATATCTTCCATGTGTATGCTTTGCCCTCCTTTCAAGGGCTTTTTTAGTCCAAGGGGCTGCAGTTTATAGACGAAAAACAGACATCATTATTTGTGACCTCTGGCGCGAATTAGCCGCTCTGGCATTGTTAATAATCGGCAAAAATTATCTAATGAACGATATGATATCTCTCGGTTTTTCTGCCACGTTAGTCAGACATAAACGCCTCCTGATCCGTAATCATGATGGGAAGTCTGTGACGCTCCCTGCCAGTGCCGCGCTCTGTTTAGCGGCACTGGTAGAGGCGCAAGGTGAAGTGTTATCACCGGAACAGCTAATGGATATTGGCTGGCGTCAGGTCGGTTTTGCCGCCACTGAAAACAGCGTGCGCGTGATGATCAGCAAATTACGTCGTGCGCTGGTGTCGCTGGATCTTGATCAACAGATTCACCTGCTGGCCGTGACACGCAGCGGTTACCGTTTGATAGTACATACCTCAGATCCTGAGGATCTTCCTCCCTGCCCAGCGCCGCTCGATGCCCACCAACCCGAAGTTCAGCCTTTCCGCTGGCAACGCGCGCTGTCGATGACCCTTGGCGGCATTGTTGCCGGTATCGCGACAGGGTTGGTCGCACAACACTTATGGCTTCTCACACCCAAAAAAATCGATTTTGTCACCTGGCATGGTGGGGCGGTGTCGGTTGAGAGCCGGGTATGGGTGCCGAAGCATCAGCAAACGCACCATGAACTGATTGAAGCCACACTGCTGACCTACACACGCTATGTTTTGGGCCCCGATCGGCCCGCTGCTCGGGAGTTGTATATCACGCTGGGTATCGCCAGCTCCCATCATCATCAAGGCTTGATCGCCTGTCACCAACCTTTGCAGGAAGCCAACAATGGGTGTGAATCCTACTATTTCCGGGTTAATTAAATTTCCACTTAGCGCGCTGTTTCTGGGTGGTTTTCTCCTCGCGCTGACCATCATTATCGGGCGGTGGTGGCTGATCTCATCCCAGCAAGCGCAATGCAGTTTCCCCCTGGCGTTTTATGACATCAAAAACCAACAGGAGGTGGTGCTGACACAAGGCATTTATCGCAGCTATCGTGATGGTTTTTATCACGGTCACACCAGTTATATCGGCACATTGTCGCGCTTTATCGATGGTGTGCCGATCGCGCCGGTGACCCATATCAATCGCGCCATCTGGTTTGAGCACAAATTCCATTACAACCTTTTGAAAATTAAGGCCACACATCTCAGTCGGGGGTTGGGGGACAAGAGTCATGACGACGACGTCAGAGAGTATGTGTTCCCCCATATCCAGTTAGGCGATATCAGCGTCATTGGCCTCTATCTGTTGAACGGCAAGGTACTGGCCTCTGGCACCGAGAATACACCGCGCAACATCTGCATCAGGTAGCGCCGGGTTAACGCAGTGCGGCCACAAAGTGCGAAAGGCAGGTGAAAATATGCGCCATCAGTTGTGTAAAGAGAGGTGCCAGCGTGACGGTGTTTAGGAACATCGCTATTAAATTGAGAAAGCGCGCAGTAACCGGCATGTTATCGATGCTGAAAAGCCGCCCGGTGCAGCTTGCTACTGCGCCACCAGCAGGAATGATTGCCACGAAACTGGCCTGCCGCATTACCACTGACGGCAAGGTGCCAATGGGGTTTCAGGTACGGGTGTGCGGTGGCAACCGCTGTGTGCGTTTGTCCGGTTTAAGCGGTGAAATGGTGCTCCCCGCAGGATTCCCGGCTGGCGGGCCACTGTGGTTTGAGTATGTTTCAACGGTGCGCGGCGTGATTGCGCCTGCGGTGACGATTTTGAGTAATCAGGTGACTGTGGGGTATGTGTGGTAAGCGGGCGCTTTACTGCGCCCCACGGCTAATATCGAGAAGTCATCGCGCTACTTTGCCAGCATCGCTTTTGCTCGATTTAGCTCATCACGTGCGTCATCCAGTTTGCGCTGCTGCTTCTCAATTTTCTCGTGGCGACCATCGGCTTGTGCTTCACGCAACGACTGTTCACGCTCCTGCACCTTCTGCTGTTTTTCCGCCACTTTCTCCTGGCGCGCTTTAAGTAAACCACTGTCTGTGCAGTGTTCACTATTTTCACGCAGTGCTTTCTCCAATCCTGCAATACGCGCCTTATTGCCCTGCTCACGTGCCATTGAAAGCTCTTGCTGAATCTCCTGCTTTTTAGCTTCACAACCGGTTGTGTCATTGGCCGCTTGTGCAGACATCACCGTCAGCGAAGTCACTAAAACTGAAAGAGAAATTAATACCTTTTTCATCATGTACCCAGTGTTTAATAATAGAGGAGCGATTATAAGGATTGTTCTTAACAGGTTCTTAAGGGTGATCAATTTCAGGCAAATAAGGGAGACGGGATGTGTCAGGGAGATAATTCAGGCAAAAAAAAAGCCGCTCATAAGCGACTTAATTTTTTGCATCAATCGATGGTGCCGAAGGCCGGACTCGAACCGGCACGTATCTCTACGGTTGATTTTGAATCAACTGCGTCTACCGATTTCGCCACTTCGGCACTGAAGAGGATGCGGAAAACGTTGGGGATTATACCGTTACGAACGAAGTGCGCAACTGGAATCAACAGGGTTGTGCGCTAAGCGTTGAAAAAATCAGCACTCTGAGTGCGAATACAGCAGTCAGAGTCCTCAAGCAGGGTAATTTTCCGTTTTGTGCATCGGGAAAAGCATCTGTGTAGGCAGCGGGCGGCCTAAAGGTCGCCCCTACAAGACTGGAGCCCACACTGGAAAAACCAGAACACTCCCAAAGTGCCGCACTCCCCTCTTTGATTTGGAACTTTCCTGGCATTCATGGTTCATAACCCAAACTGACAGTGTCAGATGTATAAAGACAACGAGGTTGAGATGATTAAAGTAGCGAAAGGCCCAATTTGGGGATTGGGGATCGCGGCAGCACTGGTTGCTGGAAGCGCATCAGCGGCGAGCTGGCAGGATCAACTGAGCAGCGCGGCGTCGCAGCTGTCTCAGCAAAACAATAGCACCTCTACCACCAGCAGCACACAGAACGGCGGTCTGTCACTTTCGTCGCTGACTGGATTGCTGAATGGCGGTGATAAAGCGGTTAGCGCTAACAGCATGACGAATGCCGCAGGCGTGATGTCTTACTGCGTGCAACACAACGTGGTGGATAACAACGTGGCATCGGTGAAGGATCAGGTCCTGAGCAAGCTCGGTCTGAGCAGCACCACCGCGCAAGAGCAGAAAACCGATTACCAGCAGGGTCTGCAAGGTTTGCTGAACACCGGCAACGGCCAGCAGCTGAACCTGCAGAGCCTGAGCAATTCACCGATGGGTGAGAAGGTGAAGACAAAAGCCTGTGATGTGGTTCTTAAGCAGGGCAAGAAGTACATCGGCATGTAATATCCGCCATCATTCAAGGCGCAGGTGCGTTGGCTGCTCTCGTTCCCCCGAGCTCATCGGGAGTCTCTCGGTTGCTGCCTGCCTGCATCATGAATGGTTTGGGATAGCAATATTCTGGCGCGAGCTGTCCCTCGCGCCTTTTTTTGTCTTCAGCGCAATAAATTGCGCCGCTACGGTTATATTGTAGGCGCGTCCGATAGCGACGACGGGTGGCCTGAAGTTCGCGCCCTAAAAAATGTGGCGTCCAACACCGTGGCTACTGCATCAAATCATGCGTTTCCGCCGCCACGCGTTCCAATACTCCCACCGCTTGCTCATAGGATTGGATATTGGTGTAGCCAATCACCAGCCCGTAGCGCTTTTGTGTTTGTGTATACCAACCGGAAAGCGGTAATACGCGCAGTTGGTGGCGCTGCCAAATCTCCGCCAGTGCCACGTCCTGAATGCCCCGTTGCAGGAAGGCGACGATGTGCATGCCGCCATCGGTCAGTTCAAACTCAAACAGCTGGGGAAAACATTGCTGGAGCGCATCCAGCATCATGCGGCGTCGTTGCTGATACAGTGTGCGCATCTTCTTGATGTGACGATAGAAATGCCCTTCACTAAGAAACTCCGACAGAATTTTTTGCGGCAGCAGCGGCATGCCGGTTTCCAGGATTTCACCCAGCTCACGGAAGCGCTCAATGGTCTCTTGCGGCATCACCAGGTAACCGACGCGCATAGCGGGCATCATGGTTTTGCTGAAGGTGCCGGTGTAAATCACGCGATCGTGCGCATCCAGGCTTTTTAGCGCGGGGATCACTTTGCGCGTGTAGTGAAACTCTCCGTCGTAATCATCCTCAATGATCCAACTCTGATTCTGCTGCGCCCACTCCAGCAACTGATGCTTGCGCGGCAACGAGAGCGTGACAGCCAGCGGGCTGTGATGTGTCGGCGTCACCACCGCAAAGCGTGCGTCTGAGTGATAGCGTTGCAAATAATCAACATCAACGCCTTCACGATCGACTGGCACGTAGTGCAGATTAGGTGCGATGCGCTTCAACAGTTTCTGGCCAAAGAAGTAGCCAGGATCTTCAAACAACACCTTGTCATGAGGATGCGCTAACACCGCCAGAATCAGCCGCAGATTCGCGCGGTAGCCGGTGGTGATGAAGATCTGCTCCGGCTGGCAGTTCAGGCCGCGCGAAATATTCAGATAACTGGCAATGGCTGCACGCAGCGGCTGATAGCCCATGACCGAAGGCATGATCATCTCGTCCGGACGCAGTGTGCGCGCCGCTTTACCCGAAATCAGCAGCCACTTTTTGTGCGGAAACTCATCCAAGGCTGGAATACCCAGCCGCAGCTCGCCTTTGCTTTCAATCACCGGACGCTCAAGACGGGCGGGCTCTGGCGCAGGTGAGACCGGTGACGCATCGCCGAGATTGAGTGCGGGATTCACACGCGTACCTCTGGCGCCCTGGCTCACGAAATACCCTTCCCCGATCAGGATTTCATAGGCGGCTTCGACGGTTTTCCGCGCCACTTGCAGTTCACTGGCCAGCACCCGGATCGCAGGCACGCGATCGCCCGGCTTCAAGCGCCCTGCCACAATCTGATCGCGATAACGTGTATAGATCTCTTTGTAACCCATCTGATGTCCTTCGCGAAACACAGTGCGCATAAATGCGCACCCTACAAAATGAGTGCTTGAATGAATAAGAGACAGAACATGTCCTACCTGTTTTTGCCGATATTGACCCTTTTCCCTCAGACATAGAAGTTTAAGATGCCTGCACTTGACGCGCTATCTCATTAAGGGGAATTCATGAAACTGCTGCACATTCAGGTTAGCCCGGATCTGGCCGGATCGGCCTCACGCATCGCCTCGGCGCGGTTGGTTGAGAAACTGCGCGCGCAGCATGGCGAACTGGAAGAGACCATTGTCGATCTGGCACAGCACCCACTGCCACACCTCGACGCCTTCACCATCGGCGCTTTCTTTACCCGCCCTGAGGAGCGTAACGATGAACAGCGTGCTGCGATTGCCACATCCGAAAAGCTGGTGGACCAGCTGTTTGCCTGCGACACCCTGGTTATCTCATCGCCGATGTGGAACCTCGGCTTGCCGTCAGTGTTAAAAGCCTGGTTCGACCATATCACCCGAGCCGGAAGGACCTTCGCCTTTACCGCAGAAGGCACCAAAGTGGGCCTGGTAAACGGCAAAAAAGTCTACAGCGTAGTCGCCAGCGGCAGCGTGTTTGCCCACGGCCCCTTTGTACAGGATGACCAGTTCACGCCTTACATTCGCGTGGCGCTGGAGTACATCGGCATCACCGATGTGAATTTTATTCGTGTTGATGGCACCCATGATCCCATCAGCCGCGACACCGCCTTACCCCATGCTCTGCAAGCTATTGACCGTCTATTCTGAATGAGGAAAACATCATGACTTCACGTGTTAACCATTTTAAAACTGCGCCAGCGCTGGCCAAATCCATGTCCGATTTCTCCAATACCGTCGCCAATACCGCGCTGGAGAAATCACTGAAACATCTGATCGATATCCGTGCCTCACAGCTGAACCACTGCGCCTTCTGCCTCGATATGCATGTGAAACAGGCGAAAATTGATGGCGAGCGCGAACTGCGTCTGCATCATGTTTCGATCTGGCGTGAGTCTCCGCTATTCAGCGCCCGCGAAAAAGTGGCCTTTGCGCTGACCGAAGCCCTGACCCGCATTGGCGAGCAGGGTGTCGATGAAGCGCTGTACGGTGAGTTGCGTGAGCACTTCTCCGAGGGTGAAATCAGTGAGCTGACTTTCAAGATTGCCGCCATCAACACCTGGAACCGTTTGATGATTTTGTCACAGATGGTGCCCGGCTCTCTGGACAGCGCTTATGGGTTAGATCGTGCTGATTTGCGTTAATTTTTCCCGCCAGTAGCCACTGCTGCTGGCGTTGTCATGTTCATCTGCGCTGCCTGACGCTATAGTGAGATTTTGCACCACACAGGACAGCGCGCATGAAAGGCATCAACATTGCGATTTACTTCGACCCCGACCTGATTCGCATCTGCGTTCACCAGCAGGATGAGAGCTATCTCAGCCAGACGTTCAATTACGACGACAGCGTCATTGAAGAGATATATCAATGGCTGGAGCAGTTCACACCGAATCGCACTCACATTTGCCTGATTGAGCACGATACTGCCGATATCCTTGCCGATGAACTGGTGGATAACGGCTATCACGTCCATCAGGTCAGCCAACACGACCTCTTAAGCTGGTTCGCCAGCGAGCCACCGACGACGCCCGATGGTTCCCCCGTGCGTGCGCTGCTGCGCTATCTGGAAAATGAAAAGCCCGCTGAATATCAGTCACGCACGCCACAGATTGAAGCACTGATGGATATGCTGGATGAGCTGGACGATTTGGAAGCCGTCGATGAAGTCGAGGATGAAGATAGCTTGCCCGATGACGTTCTGCGTCTGATGAAGCAGAAAAAAATCACTGCCGGTGAAGCGGCACAGCGTTTGCTGCCAGAGGTGAATGAGCGCATTCGCGAGCATCTGATCAGTTACCCAGAACTGATGACGCCAGAGCTGCTGGAGGATTTCTTCCCCGAGCTGCTGGAAGCGATGGAAACGCCGAAACATTGATCATTTGAGGTGCGCATGAATGCGCACCCTACGCATTGTAAGGTCGTCATTTATGGCGATCTTTTCAAACCACATCCTTGGGAAAAAACATGTTTGAACTGTTTAAAGCCATCGGTCTGGGATTGGTGGTGCTGTTGCCACTGGCTAACCCGTTGACCACGGTGGCGCTGTTTCTCGGTCTTGCGGGAGACATGAATTTCCAGGAACGTAATCGCCAGTCTTTGCAGGCGTCAATTTACGTGTTCCTGATCATGATGGTGGCATGGTATGCCGGTAATGCGGTACTGCATACCTTCGGCATCTCGATTCCTGGCCTGCGTATGGCGGGCGGACTTATCGTCGCCTTTATCGGTTTTCGTATGCTGTTCCCTGCCAAACCCGTGGGTCATTCGGTGGAAGCCGAGCATAAGCAGGATGAAATCGACGCCAATATAAAGCGCGAGAGCGTGAATATCGCTTTCGTGCCGCTGGCGATGCCGAGCACGGCGGGTCCTGGCACTATTGCGATGATCATCAGCTCTGCGTCAACGGTGAAATCTGGTGTTGATTTCCCTGACTGGGTGGTGACGGTAGCGCCGGTGCTGACGTTCCTGGCTGTGGCGGTGATTTTGTGGATTTCGCTGCGCAGTTCAGGCGCCATTATGAAGCTGGTCGGTAAAGGCGGAATTGAAGCGATTTCGCGTCTGATGGGCTTCTTGCTGGTGTGTATGGGCGTGCAGTTTGTGATTAACGGCGTGTTAGAAGTGGTGCGGAGTTTTCACTAAAATCCAGGGCGCCATCAATGGCGCCCCTACATTGTACTGTGTGTAATGACATGATTAGCGCATTCACATAGTAGGGTGCGCATTGATGCGCACCTGGTTTTCAATTTTTATTTCAATGTCTTACGTACATCTGCAACCTGATCTTTGGTCACCGCTGGTGCATTGTTGCTCCAACCCTGACGGATAAAGGTCGCCAACTGCGCCACTTCATCGTCCGTCAAACGCTGGCCAAAGCCCGGCATCGCCAGTGTTGACGGTGCTTTCTCAGTCGATGGCTGCTGCGCACCTGCAAGGATGGTGTGGATCAAACCGGTCGGATCTTTAGCATTTACAATTGTTGCCTGATCCAGCTCTGGGAAGATACCTGGCGCACCTTTGCCGGTCACGAAGTGACACGCACCGCAGTTATCGATGTACAGACGCTCACCTTCCGACAGATTTTTCGCTGCGGTCAGTTTCGCTTCCGTTGCCTGCTGCTTTTGCACGTTGTACGCCTGCAGCGGCGGGTTGCCACCAATAAACTTCAGGTAAGCGGCAATCGCTTTCAGATCGGCATCGGTCATGTGTGAGCTGGAGTGCTCAATCACTGACTTCATCTCTCCGCCCACTGCCGCTTTGTCGTTACGGCCGGTTTGCAGGTAATCAACGATCTCCTGCTCGCTCCAGCGCGGCAAACCACGCAATGACGGCACATCCCAGTTATTCAGGCTGCCACCGGCCAGGAACTGATCGTCACCGCTGTCGAGCGCTTTCTCGTTCATGCCCAGACCGCGCGGCGTATGACAGCTGCCACAGTGACCAAGACTTTCCACGATATAAGCACCGCGATTCACTTCTTCAGACGCGCCGCCAATTGGCTGGAACGGCTTGTCAGAGGTGAACGCCCAGTTCCAGAAGCGCATGCCCCAGCGCTGGCTGAACGGGAAGCTCAGTTTGGTCTCTTCTGGCTGCTCGCTGCTCGGCTTCACGCCTTTCATGAAGTAGACATACAGCGCGTGCATGTCTTCATCACTGATTTTGGCGTAATCCGGATAAGGCATCGCCGGATAGAGGCGTGAACCGTCTGGCAGTACGCCTTTACGCACCGCATCAGAGAACTGCTGCTCGCTGTAGTTGCCGATACCGTGTTCTTTGTCTGGCGTAATATTGGTGGAGTAGATGGTGCCGAGATTCGACTCAATCGCCAGACCGCCGGCGTAATCTGCCTTGCCCGCCACGGTATGGCACGCCATGCAGTCGCCAAGGCGTGACAGATATTCGCCCTGCTTGATCAGTGCGGCTTCATCTTCCGCGTGTGCCTGTACCGCAAAGCTTCCCAGCAGCACGGCGTTAGCGATTAACAATGATTTTAATTTCATGTGCTTATGCCTGTACCAGTGGGCCGGGGTTTTTCAGATAGTGTTCTTTGATCGCCTGCGCCGCCATCAGGGTAATCGCGCCGATGGTATCGGTCGGGTTGGCCTGGAAGTTTTGCGGGAAGGCGTTACCGCCCGGTACAAACACGTTATGCACATCCCAGCTCTGCAGGTATTTGTTCAGCGCCGAGGTTTTAGGGTTATCGCCCATGACGGCACCGCCCACGTTGTGGGTGGAAACGTATTTAGTCAGGTCAAAGTCTGCGCCCATTGGCAGGAAGCTCATGCTCATGCTGTCTGGGTTCAACTCTTTGGCGATATCACCGACGATGCCTTTCAGGTGCTGTTGCAGCTTGAGTTCGTTCTCTTTCCAGTTGAACGTCATGCGCAGCAGTGGCTGACCACGATGGTCGGTGTAGTGCGGATCCAGATCCAGATAGATATCGCGATACGACTGGCAAGTGGTCGTGATGCTGATCTTCATGGAATGGTTGTACCACTGCTCCAGACCCTCTTTGTAACCCATACCCCAGCTTGGCGTGCCTTTTGGCAATGCAGCCGCCATGGGTGTACCGGTGGCCTGCGAACTGTGGATTTTCGCGCCGCCGAGGAAACCAAGGCCTGGACCGTCGAAGTTGCCTGGTGAGATGTCGTTAAACATCTGGCCCGTCGCGCCCGCAGTAGCGTAAGAGTTGAAGTTCTTGTCTTTGAAGAACAGAGTTGCACCGCCGTTCGACAGGAACGCGTAGTTACGACCTACCACACCCTCTTCGGTGATCGGGTTGTACGGCTTGCCAATGCCGGACAGCAGCATCAGACGCACGTTGTACAGCTGGAAGCTGGAGAGCACCACGATTTTGGCAGGCTGGAACACTTCATTGCCGTCCACATCGAAGTAGAGAACGCCCTTCGCGGTTTTGCCATCATCATGCAGAACCACTTTGTACACTTCAGCGTGCACTTCGTATGAGAAGTTCGGCAAACGCTTCAGCGCATCCATCACTGCAGTTTGTGGTGAGGCTTTCGAGTAGTTCAGGCACGGATATTTCGAGCAGTAACCGCAGTAGTTACAAGGCGCGATTTGGTTGCCGTACGGATTTTTCCACGCGCGTGAAACGCACGCAGATGGGTTCGGGAACGGATGGTAACCGAGTTTAGTGGCGGCCTCTTTGAACATCACGTTGTTCAGCGTGTCTTCCAGCGCTGGCAGCGGATAGGGTTCAGAGCGTGGGCCTTCAAACGGATCGCCGCCTTCCAGAATCTGACCGCGCAGGTTGCCGGTGTTACCCGACTGGCCGCAGATCAGTTCAAATTTGTAGTAATACGGCTCGATCTCTTCCCAGGTGAACGGGAAGTCCATCACGCGCATATCTTCCTGCAGCACGCCTGGCTTGTAAGCCTGATCGACATAGGTCTTCAGCTTGATGTCGGTCGGCGTTGGACGAATCAGTACTGCCGTCCAGTGCATACCTGCGCCACCCACACCAGTACCTGGAGCAAATGCGCCCCATTTACGGGTTGGTAATGCCGTCTGGCTCATGTTGTAACGCACGGTGACCGCCACTTCTTTCGGGGTCGCGAACACTTTGTTACGTACGTTGTAGGCGTATTCATCCGCCGGTTTCGGGTAGGCGAAATCCGGGTAATCACGCTCACCGCCACGCTCTAACGCGCGCACTTCTAATCCTGCTAATGCCAGTTCGATACTCATCAGCGAACCGGCCCAGCCGAGGCCGCAAACAACGACGTCGACTTCTTTCTTTGTAATCTGTGCCATGTTAATCCTGTCTCACATACCAAATACGGGGGGAGGCTTACGCGCGCTCACCCAAGAGGCTGACCGGTCCCAGCGGGTACGGCACGTTGTGCTGTTTCACCCATTCGGTGAAGCTGGCACGCGCACCAGGGAAGCCGATAGCAATCCAGGCTTTCATGCCTTTGTTGCCGCCGTACATCGGATCGGCGAGGTAGCCGTGTTTGGTATCTGCAAGCAGTTGGCCAAAGAACTGCGAGGCTTTCAGGTTCGGCTCGCCCAGTGCAGCGAAGTCGATACCGTCGTTTTTGTTGACCTTGGTCAGCACCGCATCTTTCTCTTCCAGCGACAGCTCGTGGAACGCCTTTTGATAGGTGCTCTGTGTCCACTGATTCACCAGTTTAATCCCGGTGTGATACATCTCTTGCGGGGTAAACGGAATTTGATAACCCATGGTGGCGGGCGCATGCACATCAAACGGACCTTGCATGTAAATTTCGCCGCCAAATTCTGGGCTGTGTAATTGCTGATCGATGAAGATCGGCACGTTGGTTTCCAGTGCACCAGGTGCTTTGCCATTACCACCGGCCGGAATCAGACGATCGGTCGCAGCCAGAATGAACTGCCACTCCTCCGCGCTGAAAAAGATCGGTTTATAGTCGGCGAGTTCAGGTGCTGCCATTTCCGCAGCTTGCGCCGCAGTTAATCCCTTAAATACCAGGTCGCTTAATGGCAAAGCCAACAGCGACCCGAGTAAAAACTTACGTCTGGTGGTCGGTTTATTAAGAAGCATGGCGCGACGACTCTCACTTGCTAAGAAAGATAATTATTTTTGTTAATGGCTTTATAAATCGGTAAATAACCTGGCAATCTTAGGGATACAGATATTTCTGAATGTAAAAATTAAATTAAAAATGTGTTTTGATGAGAAACCATCATCATGTTGAATTTAGGTTAAGGACTGGTAAAGGGCTTTCGAGGCGGGAATTTTGCTTTTAACCGTACAAATGCTGTGTTTTTAGCGATTCATGATGGGCAATTGACCAAAACTGATCGCGAAAAGAAATAATCGCGCACATCAATCGATGAAAATAAATCATACTTCCATACAAGAGAATTATTCTCATTAATAACATTTTATTTACTTAATTGACCAGCCTGTGAACGATTTATTTCCTGGAAATGACAAGCAGCGCACAAAATAAGCGTGATAATCGCCAAATGTTATCAATTGTTAATTTCTGGCACAGCTCAGAACAAACCGGCATTTTGCCTGAGCGGCAGCAGCGATAGAGTCGATTAATCTATCACTCAGGAAAATAATAAATGCGTGCATTGATTATGTTGGTCACTTTATGGATCAGCGCGTTTGCGCTGCAGGCTGCCACCCCGAAAGACACACTGGTGGTGGCCGTGCCGTTGGATGGCATCATCAGTTTCGACCCGGCGGAAAGCTTTGAAACCGTCAGCAACAGCGTGCAGCGCAACATCTACCAGACGCTGGTGGAAGCGGACCGCAACACGCCGCAGAAACTGTCTCCGTTGCTGGCAACCTCATGGCAGACCGGCAGCACGCCACACAGTCTGGTGTTTAACCTCAAGCCGGGTGCTCACTTCTCCAGTGGCAATCCTGTGACGCCGCAAGATGTGATCTTTTCACTGACGCGCGCTGTGCAGTTGAACAAAGCGCCTTCTTTTATCCTCGCTGAGTTTGGCTGGACCAGCGCGAATATCGCCAGCCAGTTTAAGGTTCTGAATGACCATCAACTGGAGATTCAGTGGCCAGCCGCGATTGGCCAGGATCTGGCACTGCGCCTGCTGACCGCGCCGGTGGCATCGGTAGTCGACAGCAAAACCGTGCAGCAACATGCCGCAAATAACGATCTCGGTAACGGCTGGCTGCACACCAATACCGCAGGCAGTGGCGCCTTCACCATCCAGCAATATGTGCCACAGCAGGCGCTGGTGCTGAGCGCCAATAAGCAGGCTAATCCACAGCCGCACCTGAAGCGTATTTTGCTGAAAGGTGTGGCCGATGCCGGCGCGCGTCGTCTGTTGATTCAGCAGGGTGATGTCGATGTGGCTTACCAGCTGGGACCGGATCAGATTGATGCGCTGAAAAGCGATAAAAACCTGCGCATCGATGCCTTCCCCTCAAGCCTGGTGTATTACCTCGGCTTTAATACGCAGAACAAAGCACAGCCCGCGCTGGGTAATCCGGCCTTGTGGGAAGCGGCGCGCTGGTTGGTAGACTATCAATCCATCTCAAAGGATCTGCTGAAAGGGCAATACCGTATTCATCAGAGCTTCCTGCCGCAGGGCTTCGACGGTGCGCTGGACGATCAGCCCTTCCATTACGATGTCGCAAAAGCCAAAGCGATATTGGCCAAAGGCGGTATTAAACCGGGCAGCAAATTTGCGCTGACGGTGATCAATCAGCCGCCTTACATTGATGTGGCGCAGGCGCTGCAAGCCAGCTTCGCCAAAGCGGATGTGCACATTGAATTGCAGCCGGTGGCGGAATCCGAGCTGTGGAGCAAAATGCGCGGCCGTGATTTCCAGTCGATCTTTATCTACTGGGGCGCGGATTACGTGGACCCCAACACCAATGCCAGCGCCTTTGCCTACAACGTGCCGGGCGGCTCGAAAACCCTGGCGTGGCGTGTCGGTTGGGAGATACCAGAACTGAGCGCGAAGACGCGGGCAGCCGCAGGCGAAAGTGATGCCGCTAAGCGCCGTGCGTTATATACCGATTTGCAAAAGACGCTTCAGCAGAACTCGCCGTTTGTGGTGCTGCTGCAAGGGGCGCAGCAGGTCGCGGTGCGTAATAACGTGAGCCATGTCCAACAGGGGATTGGTGTGAGCCTGCTTTATTTTGATGCGGTGCAGAAGCAGTAACGTCAAATCACTCACACTGATGTAGGGTGCGGCCTGCAAGCTGCGCCCTACAAGATACCCTTCGTGGCGCAATAAATTGCGCCGCCACCAGCCTCACTTGCTATTCTTTCAGGCATAACCTGTTGCCTGCGAGTGAAAAAACATGACCACCCCGCTCTTGATTGCTCAAACGCCTGACATCCAGTTATCCCTGCTTTCCAATATGGCCAACCGCCACGGCCTGATCACCGGCGCTACCGGCACCGGGAAAACCGTGACGCTGCAAAAAATCGCCGAATCTTTCTCTAATATTGGCGTACCGGTATTTATGGCCGACGTGAAAGGCGATCTGACGGGCGTAGCAACTGCCGGGGAAGGTTCGGAAAAACTGCTGGCGCGACTGGAGAAGATCGGTGTGACCGACTGGCAAGCGCAGAAAAACCCGGTGATGGTGTGGGATATTTTTGCCGAGAAGGGTCATCCGGTCCGCGCCACCGTTTCCGATCTCGGCCCGCTGCTGTTGGGGCGTTTGCTCAACCTCAATGAGGTGCAATCCGGCGTGCTGCAAATCATCTTCCGCATTGCAGACGACCAGGGCTTATTGCTGCTGGATTTTAAAGATCTGCGCGCCATGACGCAGTACATCGGCGATAACGCCAAATCCTTCCAGACCCAGTACGGCAATATCAACAGCGCCTCGGTAGGCGCCATTCAGCGCGGTCTGCTGGCGCTGGAGCAGCAAGGTGCCGAGCACTTCTTTGGTGAACCGATGCTGGATATCCGTGACTGGATGCGCTGTGACAGCGAGGGCAAAGGGTTTATCAATATCCTGTCCGCAGAGAAGCTCTACCAGATGCCAAAACTCTATGCCACCAGCTTGCTGTGGCTGTTGGCTGAGCTGTACGAGCAACTGCCGGAAGCGGGTGATGTGGATAAGCCAAAAATGGTGTTCTTCTTTGATGAAGCGCACTTGCTGTTTACCGATGCTCCGCCGGTTTTACTGGAAAAAGTCGAACAGGTGATTCGACTGATTCGATCCAAAGGGGTGGGCGTCTATTTTGTGACGCAGAACCCGGCAGATATTCCTGACAACGTGCTTGGTCAGTTGGGTAACCGCGTGCAGCATGCCCTGCGCGCCTTCACGCCGAAAGACCAGAAAGCAGTGAAAAGCGCCGCCGAAACCATGCGCGCCAATCCCGCCTTTGACACGGTCGAGGCGATCCAGGCACTCGGCACCGGCGAAGCGCTGATTTCATTTCTCGATGAAAAAGGCAGCCCGTCAATGGTGCAGCGCGCAATGGTGATCGCGCCGGGCTCACGTATGGGGCCGATCAATCAGGATGAGCGCAACGGCCTGATCAATAACTCTCCGTTGTACGGTAAATACGATACCGAAGTGGATCGCGAATCTGCGTTTGAGATGCTGCAAAAAGGGGTGCAGGCCGCACCACAGCAAGCCAATGCGCCCGAAGCAAAAGGCAATAACGTGGAAGTTGATGATGGCATCCTGGGTGGATTGAAAGACATTCTGTTTGGCACCACCGGACCGCGCGGCGGGAAGCGCGATGGTGTGGTGCAGAGCGTGGCTAAAAGCGCGGCGCGTCAGGTGACCAATCAGATCATTCGTGGGGTATTGGGCAGCTTGATGGGTGGGCGCCGTCGTTAACCTATTGATTTAATGCGCCATCCGTAGCGACACCTCTGTCCGTGGGAATACGTTTGCAGGCCCGCGCGATGAATCGCGCCGCTACGCTTGGGTGCCAGGGGCGTGCCTTGGCGAACAGAACGGAAGTGACCTTAATCTGTGGTCTGCTAAGATCGGTATATGGATAAACATCAACAACTCATACGGAGTAAGCGCTTAGCGCTGTCGTTGCTGCTGATTGCCGCCGCGACTTTTGTGGTCACGCTGTTTCTACCGCCCAATTTTTGGGTGCTGGGGCTAAAGGCGATTGCGGAAGCCTCGATGGTCGGTGCGCTGGCGGACTGGTTTGCGGTGGTGGCGCTGTTTCGTCGCGTGCCGGTGCCATTTATCTCACGCCATACGGCGATTATTCCGCGTAATAAAGATCGTATCGGTGAGAACCTCGGACGCTTCGTGCAAGAGAAATTTCTCGATACCGACTCACTGCTGGCGCTGATTCGTCGCCACGATCCCTCGCAGATGCTGGCGCAATGGCTCAATACCCCCGGCAATGCCGATCGCATTGGCCGTCATCTGTTACAGGTGATGCGCGGTTTCCTCGACCTGACTGATGATGAACGTATTCAACGCTTTATCCGACGTGCGGTGCACCGGGCGCTGGATAAGGTCGATCTCACGCAGTCCAGCGCGCTATTACTCGACAGCCTGACCAAAAACAATCGTCATCAGGAGCTGTTGGATGCCGCCGTTCAGCAACTGCTACGCCTGCTGCATAAGCCCGGTACGCGAGAGTTTATTGCCACGCAGATTGTGCGCTGGCTCAAGCGCGAGCATCCAATCAAAGCCAAAATGCTGCCAACCGAATGGCTGGGCGAGCACAGTGCGGATTTAGTGGCGAATGCGGTCGATTCGATTCTGGACCAGGTGGCACTCGATCAGGGCCATGAATTGCGGCTCGGTTTTAACCGTGCGGTGCAACGGTTGATTGAGAAGCTAAAAACCGATCCCGAAATGGCGGAGCGTGCCGAGGTGATCAAAAACTGGTTGAAAGAGGATGAGTCACTGAATCGCTACATCGGCGAACTGTGGCAAGACCTGCGCAACTGGCTTAAAACGGATCTCGCCAGCGATGATTCCCGTGTTCAGGAGCGCGTCAGACTGGCGGCGCTGTGGTTCGGTGAAACTCTTGCCGCCGATGAAACGCTACGCACCTCAATGAATCAGCATCTGGAAGACGCCGCACGCAGTGTGGCACCTGAGTTTGCCGAATTCCTGACGCGCCACATAAGCGATACGGTGAAAAGCTGGGATGCGCGAGAGATGTCGCAACAGATCGAGCTGAATATCGGCCGCGATTTGCAGTTTATCCGCATCAATGGGACCCTGGTGGGCGGGACGATTGGCTTGATTTTGTATCTGTTGTCGCAGTTGCCGGTTCTGGTAGAGACAATTCGGCAATAAAAAGGTCGCCATCAGTGGCGACCCTACTTCGGTTTCGTAGGGGCCGCATACATGCGGCCCACTCTTCAATCAACGACGTTTCAGCAGCATATACAAGCTAATCGCAAAGAACGCGGCGCTTGGCAGGATGGCACCCAGAATTGGCGGGATGCCGTAAACCAGGCTGAGTGGGCCGAAGATCTGGTCCAGTACGTAGAACAGGAAGCCAAAGCTAATCCCCGTGACCACACGTACCCCCATCGACACGCTACGCAGCGGACCAAAGATAAACGACAGCGCCATCAGCATCATCACCGCCACGGAAAGTGGCTGGAAGATTTTGCCCCACATATTCAACTGGTAGCGTCCGGAAACCTGGCCGCTCTGCTTGAGATATTTGGTGTAGTTATACAGGCCGCTGATCGACAGGGCATCCGGGTCCAACGCCACCACACCGAGTTTGTCGGGAGTCAGGTTGGTCTTCCACTCTCCGCCCAGACTCTGTGAACCGGTGATTTGCTTAGCATCGCTGAGGTTGGACTCATCCACCTGCGACAGCACCCACAATTTCTTATCCGCATTCCAGGTGGCACTTGCGGCATAACGCACGCTCTGTAAACGACGCTGATCGGTGAAGGTATAAATGCTGACACCATCGATTTCGCTATCGCTTTTAATGCGTTCGATGTAGATGAAGTCATGGCCATCTTTTGCCCACAAGCCACTCTGTGTCGACATCAACGAACCGCCATACAACTGCTGTGCACGGTAGTTACGTGCCATCTGCTCGCCCTGGGGCGCAACAAACTCACCAATGGCCATGGTCAACAGCACCAGTGGGATGGCAGTTTTCATCACGGCCAGCGCCACCTGCAGACGGGTAAAGCCCGATGCCTGCATGACGACCAGTTCACTGCGCTGCGCCAGCGTCCCTAAACCCAGCAGCGCGCCAAGCAGCGCCGCCATCGGGAAGAAGATTTCGATATCTTTCGGTACGCTGAGCAAGGTGTAATAACCGGCATCCAGTGCGGTATAGGCGCCCTGCCCGGTTTTACGTAGCTGATCGACAAACTTGATGATGCCCGACAGCGACACCAGCATGAACAGCGTCATGATGATGGTATTGAAGATGGTTTTACCGATATAGCGATCAAGGACCTTAAACATCACACCGATCCTCCACGGCTAAAGCGGCCACGAATGCGTCGCATCGGTACCGTATCCCACAGGTTCAAGATCACCGCCAGCGCCAGATAAGCGAAGTTCACCACCCACATCCAGATCGCGGGATCGAACTTGCCTTTCGCCGCGTTGGACCGCAACGAACTCTGCAACAAGAAGAAGATCAGGTACAGCAGCATGGCGGGCAGCATTGACAGCACACGGCCCTGGCGTGGGTTGACCACACTCAGCGGCACCACCATCAGCGCCATCACCAACACGGCAAATACCAGGGTTAAACGCCAGTGAAACTCCGCCTGGAACTGCGGTGTTTTGTTCTTATACAGCGTGCTGATGCTCGCCTGATCGGCGTCGTTTGGATCGAGCGTGGCTTCTTTGTAGCCCACCAGCGCCTGATAATTGGTGAAATCCGTGATACGGAAATCGCGCAACATGGCCGTGCCTTCAAAGCGCGTGCCTTTATCCAGGGTCACCACCTGCGAGCCGTCTTTACGCTGCTCCATATGACCGCTGTCGGCTAGCACCACTGAAGGGCGTGCATTCCCTTTCGGACGCAGTTGCGCCAGGAACACGTTACCAAAATGATTGCCTTTCACGTTTTCCACAAACAGCACGCTATTGCCGTCGCTGGAGGTCTGGAACTGACCCGCCGCAAGCGCCGCCGCACCTGGGTTGGCTTTGGCATTTTGTGTCACTTCGTCCTGATAACGTGATGACCATGGCCCTAACCAAATGACGTTGACTGCCGCTACCGCCGAGGTAAGCAACATCAGAATCATCGCGGCCTTAACCAGCACGCTTTTACCCAGTCCGCAGGCATGCATCACCGTAATTTCACTTTCGGTGTACAGCCGCCCAAGGGTCATTAAAATCGCCAGAAACAAGCTTAGGGGCAGGATAAGTTGTGCCATTTCAGGCACGCCCAGTCCTAACAATGTCAGAACCAGATTTGTTGGGATCTCGCCATCCACCGCAGCACCCAAAATCCTGACTAACTTCTGGCAAAAGAAGATTAGTAGCAGGATGAACAGGATAGCCAGCTGGCTTTTGAGCGTTTCCCGAACCAGATATCTAATGATGATCACGCTTAGTACGCCTGTGATAACTTGTCTTTTTGCAGGAAAATCGCTAGTTTCAACGCTTATCAGCCATTTTTCTTCATCAATGGCCGTCATCGTAGCTAAAATAGTATGACGAACGCGTTAGAGTGGTGAAAAACCAACACATTTCCACCCCTACTCATTATGACCGCCAGCGTTAAATTGTCATGGCGTCGCAACAAAATAATGGGTTACGAACGCGCTACATTCTAACGACAGCTAAGGCCGTTGTCTTTAAGATTCAGGAGAGTGCATGGAGTTCAGTGTAAAAAGCGGTAGCCCGGAAAAACAGCGTAGCGCCTGCATCGTTGTTGGCGTTTTCGAACCGCGCCGTTTATCACCTATTGCCGAGCAGCTGGATAAAATCAGCGACGGCTACATCAGCGCTCTGCTGCGCCGCGGTGAACTGGAAGGCAAGGTTGGCCAGACGCTGTTGCTGCACCATGTGCCGAATATCCTGTCCGAGCGCATCTTACTGATTGGCTGTGGTAAAGAGCGTGAGCTGGATGAACGCCAGTACAAACAGGTGATTCAGAAAACCATCAATACGCTGAACGACACCGGCTCAATGGAAGCCGTATGCTTCCTGACTGAACTGCACGTTAAAGGGCGCAATACCTATTGGAAAGTTCGCCAGGCGGTGGAAACCTCTAAAGAAGCGCTCTACAACTTCGATCAGTTAAAAAGCAATAAGGTCGAGCCACGCCGCCCGCTGCGTAAGCTGGTGTTCAATGTGCCAACGCGCCGTGAACTCACCAGTGGCGAACGTGCTATTCAGCACGGTTTAGCGGTGGCAGCCGGTGTCAGAGCCGCCAAAGATCTTAGCAACATGCCGCCAAATATTTGTAACGCCGCGTATCTGGCGTCGCAGGCGCGTCAGTTGGCCGATGCTTACAGCAAAAATGTCACCACGCGTGTGATCGGCGAACAGCAGATGAAAGAGCTGGGCATGAACGCTTACCTGGCGGTCGGTGCCGGTTCGCACAATGAATCGCTGATGTCAGTGATTGAGTACAAAGGCAGTACCGATCCGGAAGCACGTCCGATTGTGCTGGTCGGTAAAGGCCTGACCTTCGATTCCGGTGGCATCTCGATCAAACCCGCTGACTCGATGGATGAGATGAAGTACGACATGTGCGGTGCGGCCTCAGTGTACGGCGTGATGCGCATGGTGGCGGAACTCAATCTGCCGCTGAACGTGGTCGGCGTACTGGTCGGCTGTGAGAACATGCCGGATGGCCGCTCGATGCGTCCTGGTGATGTGCTGACTACCATGTCCGGTCAGACCGTGGAAGTGCTGAATACCGATGCCGAAGGCCGTCTGGTGCTGTGTGACGCGCTGACCTACGTAGAGCGTTTCGAGCCAGAAGTGGTGATTGATATTGCTACCCTGACCGGTGCCTGCGTGATTGCACTGGGTCACCATGTCAGTGGTTTGATGTCAAACCACAACCCACTGGCCCACGAGCTGATCAGTGCTTCCGAGCAGTCCGGTGACCGTGCGTGGCGTCTGCCAATGGCCGATGAGTATCAGGAACAGCTGGAATCCAATTTTGCCGATATGGCGAACATTGGTGGCCGTCCGGGTGGTGCTATCACTGCCGCCTGTTTCCTGGCACGCTTCGCCCGTAAGTTTAACTGGGCACACCTGGATATCGCAGGCACCGCATGGCGCTCTGGCAAGGCCAAAGGTGCCACTGGTCGCCCGGTTCCTCTGCTGTCGCAGTTCCTGTTGAACCGCGCCGGATTGAACGGCGACGATTAAAGTCTTCTGCGATCATTGAAACGGTGCGCATAAATGCGCACCCTACAGGACTTGTAGGGTCGCCTTTAATGGCGACCTTATTATTGGACGCAGCGGTCTTGCTGAAGCACAATGCCCCACTGTCATCAATGGAAATAACCCCGCCATGAAAAACGCCATTTTCTATGTGATGGAGTCAGAAAGCCCCAGCGACGGCCTCAGCGCCATCGAAGCACTGGTGTGCGATCTGGCAGAAACACGCTGGCGTGACGGCAAGCGCATTCTGATTGCCTGTGAAAACGAAGAGCAGGCCAACCGTCTGGATGAAGCGCTATGGCAGCGCCCCGCCAACGCTTTTGTGCCCCATAACCTGGCCGGTGAAGGCCCGCGTTACGGTGCGCCGGTGGAACTGGCCTGGCCGCAGCGCCGTGGCAGTTCACCGCGCGACCTGTTGATCAGTTTGCTGCCACAGTTCGCAGATTTTGCTACGGGTTTCCATGAAGTGATAGACTTTGTTCCTTACGAAGAATCCTTAAAACAACTGGCGCGCGACCGCTATAAAGCCTATCGCAGCGTTGGTTTCCAATTGAATACGGCGACGCCACCTCCGCCGCAAACGACAGTGTAGAAATGGAAAAGACATATAACCCGCAAGATATCGAGCAGCCGCTCTACGAGCACTGGGAACAGCAGGGCTACTTTAAACCGAATGGCGATACCAGCCAGGAAAGCTTTTGCATCATGATCCCGCCGCCGAACGTCACCGGCAGCTTGCATATGGGTCACGCTTTCCAGCAGACCATCATGGATACCATGATCCGTTACCAGCGTATGCAGGGGAAAAATACCCTGTGGCAGGCAGGTACTGACCATGCCGGTATCGCGACGCAGATGGTTGTTGAACGTAAGATCGCCGCTGAAGAGGGCAAAACCCGCCAGGATTATGGTCGTGACGCCTTCATCGACAAAATCTGGCAGTGGAAAGCGGAATCTGGCGGCACGATTACGCGTCAGATGCGTCGCCTCGGCAACTCCGTGGATTGGGAGCGTGAGCGCTTCACCATGGATGAAGGCCTGTCTAACGCGGTGCGTGAAGTCTTCGTCCGCCTGTATAAAGAGAACCTGATTTACCGTGGCAAGCGCCTGGTGAACTGGGATCCTAAACTGCGCACGGCTATCTCCGATCTGGAAGTGGAAAACCGCGAGAGCAAAGGCTCTATGTGGCATATCCGCTATCCACTGGCTGACGGCGTTAAAACCGCAGAGGGCAAAGATTATCTGGTGGTTGCCACCACCCGTCCGGAAACCCTGTTGGGCGATACCGGCGTAGCGGTAAACCCGGAAGATCCGCGCTACAAAGATCTGATCGGCAAAGAGCTGATCCTGCCGCTGGTGAATCGTCGCATCCCGATCGTCGGCGATGAGCACGCGGACATGGAAAAAGGCACCGGCTGCGTGAAGATCACCCCGGCGCATGACTTTAACGACTATGAAGTCGGTCGTCGTCACAAGCTGCCGATGATTAACATCCTGACCTTTGATGGCGATATCCGTGAACGTGCGGAAGTGTTCGACACCAATGGCGAAGTCAGCGACGAGTGTGCGGATGAGATCCCAGCCCAGTTCCAGAAAATGGAACGTTTCGCGGCGCGTAAAGCCATTGTGGCTGCGGTTGACGAAATCGGCCTGTTGGATGAAATCAAACCTCACGACTTAACCGTTCCTTACGGCGACCGTGGCGGCGTGGTCATCGAGCCAATGCTCACCGACCAGTGGTATGTTCGCACCGCTCCGCTGGCGAAAGTCGCGGTTGAAGCGGTAGAGAATGGTGATATCCAGTTCGTACCAAAACAGTACGAAAACATGTACTTCTCGTGGATGCGTGACATTCAGGATTGGTGCATCTCACGTCAGCTGTGGTGGGGCCACCGTATCCCTGCATGGTACGACAATGACGGTAACGTCTATGTTGGCCGCACGGAGCAAGAAGTGCGTCAGGAAAATAACCTGGCTGACGTGGTCGTTCTGCGTCAGGACGACGACGTGCTGGATACCTGGTTCTCGTCTGGTTTATGGACGTTCTCCACCCTGGGCTGGCCAGAGAATACTGAAGCGCTGCGCACCTTCCACCCAACCAGCGTGCTGGTGAGCGGCTTCGATATTATCTTCTTCTGGATCGCGCGCATGATCATGCTGACCATGCACTTCATCAAAGATGAAAACGGTAAGCCGCAGGTACCGTTCAAAACCGTCTATATGACCGGTTTGATCCGTGATGAAGAAGGCCAGAAGATGTCGAAATCGAAAGGTAACGTCATCGATCCACTGGATATGATCGACGGGATTTCGCTGGAAGATCTGCTGGAAAAACGCACCGGTAACATGATGCAGCCACAGCTGGCTGAGAAGATCCGCAAACGTACCGAGAAGCAGTTCCCGGACGGTATTGTGGCATCCGGTACCGACGCGTTGCGCTTTACCCTGGCTGCGCTGGCCTCAACCGGCCGCGATATTAACTGGGATATGAAGCGTCTCGAAGGCTATCGCAACTTCTGTAACAAGCTGTGGAACGCCAGCCGTTTCGTGCTGATGAATACCGAAGAGCATGATTGCGGCCAAAATGGCGGCGAGCTGAAGCTGTCGCTGGCGGATCGCTGGATTCTGACCGAATTCAACAGCACCGTGAAAGCCTATCGTGAAGCGCTGGATAGCTATCGCTTTGATATCGCTGCCAACATTCTGTATGACTTCACCTGGAACCAGTTCTGTGACTGGTATCTGGAGCTGACCAAGCCAGTGATGGACAACGGTAGCGAAGCGGAACTGCGCGGTACGCGTAATACGCTGGTCACCGTGCTGGAAGCCTTGCTGCGTCTGGCGCATCCGATCATTCCTTACATCACCGAAACCATCTGGCAGCGTGTGAAGGGTCTGAAGAACATCGATCACGATACCATCATGCTGCAGGCCTTCCCGCAGTTTGATGCGGCGAAAGAAGATGCCGAGGCGAAAGCCGATATCGAGTGGATGAAGCAGTCGATTGTCGCGGTGCGTAACATCCGTGCTGAGATGAACATTTCTCCAGGCAAACCGCTGGATGTGCTGCTGCGTGATTGCTCTCCTGCGGCACAGCGTCGCGTGGAAGAGAACCGCAACTTCCTGTCTCGTCTGGCGCGTCTGGCCAGCCTGGAGATTCTGCCTGCGGGTGAGAAAGGGCCACTTTCAGTCACTAAGATTGTAGAAGGCGCTGAGTTGCTGATCCCCATGGCGGATCTGGTGAACAAAGAAGCGGAGCTGGAGCGTCTGGCGAAAGAGCTGACCAAGCTGGATGTCGAGATTGAGAAGATCCAGGTCAAGCTGGCGAACGAAGGCTTTGTTGCTCGTGCACCGGAAGCGGTGGTGGCGAAAGAGCGCGATCGCATCGTTGAGCTGGAGCAATCAAAAGCAAAACTGATTGAACAGCAGGGCGTGATTGCGGCATTGTAAGCACATCAGTCCAATTGCTAAATCATAGCCGGGCACTGCCCGGCTTTTTTACCCCGGAAGAGAATGATGACCACCGCTACGCCACTGAATTTGCAGGTGCGCCCGATTACTGCGGCCGATAACCCTCTCATTGCGCAAGTGATCCGTGATGTGTCAGCCGAATTCGGCCTTACGGCAGATAAAGGCTACACCGTTTCGGATCCCAACCTCGATCGGCTGTTCGAACTCTACAGTGAAGCCAATAGCGCGTACTGGATCGTCGAGCATGACGGGGTGGTGGTTGGCGGCGGCGGTGTGGCACCGCTGGCGTGCAGCGCGCCGGATATCTGCGAATTGCAGAAGATGTACTTCCTGCCGCAGGTGCGCGGTTTAGGTCTGGCGCGTGGGCTCGCGCTGCGTGCCATGGACTATGCGCGTCAACAGGGCTTTCGCCGCTGCTATCTGGAAACCACCGGCAGCCTGACGCGAGCGATTAAGCTCTACGAGTCGCTGGGATTCGAGTTGATTGATAACGCCATGGGCTGCACTGGCCACGGTGACTGCGAAGTACGGATGCTGAAGGTACTGTGATGCAGACATGAGGGCGATTCTCGCCCTCACCCCAACCTTAAAACGCTGGCACACCACTGTGAAAACGCAATTCGCCATCAGGCTCGCTGATCAAACGCGCCTCAGCCTCACCAAAAGTCTGCACGCGTGGGGCAATATCCTTAACAGAGATCTGTTCCGCCAGCTTCAGGTAATCCTGATAGTGGCGTGCTTCAGAACGCAGCAGCGAGATGTAGAATTTCTGCAGCTGATCATCAAGATACGGCGCCAGGCTGGCAAAACGTTCACAGGAACGCGCTTCGATATACGCGCCGCAAATCAACTTATCCACCAGCGCATCGGGTTCATAGGTGCTGATTTCGCGAATCAATCCTTTGGCGTATCGGCTGGCGGTGGTTTTGCGGTATGGCAAACCGCGTGACTGCATAATCTCCCAGACCTGATAAAAATGATGCAGCTCTTCTTTGATCAACAGCACCATCATCTCGACTAAGTCATCCGCCCACGGCAGTTCGTTACGCACAATGATGCTTTTGGTCAGATTCTTATGCGCATTGATAAAGTTGCTGTCCGGCTCATCGCGATAAATGAAATCTTCATAAGGTTTGAGCCACGCCAGAATGGCATCGCCACTCGGCTTATCGGCCACATACTTACGAATAATAAACACCGCAGTTTGTGCCGCCTTAAGCTCACACACCATGTGATCGGTGAGCAGCAGCGTCAGGTTTTCCGGTTTGCGCGCCTCATCAATCCACGCTTGTGGCGTGCGGCAATGCAGAAAATTATGAATGGGTTCTAACAGGGGAGCGTAGTTCATCGGCGTTCTTTATGCTGGCGGGAGAAGTCAATCAGGGCGGCAGCTGCCGCCCATTAAGGCTTAGTGACGCACACCGTCGTCTTCTTCGTCGTCGATGAAATCACCGTCGTCATCTTCATCTTCGGCGTCTGGATCTTCAAAGTAGGTGCCCCAACCGTCGTAATCGACGTTGAATTTACCCGCCAGATTCACCAGCTGCTCAACCTGCGCATCAATCAGTTCGGCTTTCAGCGCCCCTTCGCTCAGGATGTCCACGCACATCACGGTGCCGCCCTCTTCCAACTCCAGCTCTTCCGGTTCGCTGACCTCAAAGCCCAGTTTGAAAGCTTCCACCGCCACTTTTTCCAGTGAGTCGAAGTTGTTGCAGGAGAGGTGATGCTCGATAGTGTAAAGCGCATCCGGATCGCTGCCGTCCTCCAGCAACTCTTCAATGATCAGGCGGGTTTCTTCGCGCTGTTCTTCCAGCAATGCTTCGTATGCCATGGGCGTGTCCTCAAAATGTTCGGCGTGAATGCAATTATTTTCCCACACTGCCTCGCGCGCCACTACACAAAACAGAAAGTTTCTTAACGCCGGGGTTGAAAATGAATATTCATACGGTTAGATTGAATTTTAATTCATTATTGATCCACATCTGGAGCGCTGTATGAGTCAGCTGTATTCGAGACACTTCCTGAGATTGCTGGATTTCACCCCAGCTGAAATCGCCAACCTGCTCAATCTCGCAGGTGAATTAAAACACGCAAAGAAAAATGCCACTGAAACCCAGTACCTGAAAGGCAAGAATATCGCGCTCATCTTCGAAAAAGACTCGACCCGTACACGATGCTCTTTCGAAGTTGCCGCATACGATCAGGGCGCTAACGTGACTTACCTCGGCCCAAGCGGCAGCCAGATTGGCCATAAAGAATCGATGAAAGACACCGCGCGCGTATTGGGCCGTATGTATGACGGTATCCAGTATCGTGGCTTCGGTCAGGAACTGGTCGAAACCCTGGCAGAGTTTGCCGGTGTCCCTGTGTGGAACGGTTTGACCACCGAATTCCACCCTACGCAGTTGCTGGCCGATTTACTCACCATGCAAGAGCACTTACCGGGTAAACCGCTCAGCGAGATGACGCTGGTGTACGTGGGTGACGCGCGCAATAACATGGGCAACAGCATGCTGGAAGCTGCTGCACTGGTTGGGCTGGATCTGCGTCTGGTGGCACCAAAAGGCTGCTGGCCGGAAGAGCAACTGGTGGAACAGTGCCGCGTGGCGGCGCAGCAAACCGGTGGCAAAATCACGCTGACCGAAGACATTGCCGAAGGCGTGCAAGGTGCGGATTTCATCTACACTGATGTTTGGGTGTCGATGGGCGAAGCCAAATCGGTGTGGGAAGAGCGTATTGCGCTGCTGCGCCCGTATCAGGTGAACAGTGCGATGCTGGCGCTTACCGGCAATCCACAGGTGAAATTTCTGCACTGCCTGCCTGCCTTCCATGATGACCAAACCACCTTGGGCCGTCAGATGGCAGAGCAGTATGGCCTGAATGATGGCATGGAAGTGAGCAACGAGGTGTTTGAGTCAACGCACAGTATCGTGTTCGATCAGGCCGAAAACCGCATGCACACCATCAAAGCGGTGATGGTGGCAACGCTGGGTAAGCCGTAAAAGCAAACGTTTACCCCGTGCGCGATTTCTGCTTGATGCAAATCAGTGAATGCGTATAATGCGCCACAATTTGCCGGAGGAAACATGCAACAGCGCAGCGTACAATTTGCCGCTCTACCCCGCCTGACCACAGGCGATGCACCTGTTTCTTTCCGTCATTCATTGATCGTAAAAAAAGCCCCTTAAGCAGGGGCTTTTTTTTGTCCGCAATCCGGCAGCGCAGAGGAGAACGCTATGGCCAACCCGCTATATCGCAAGCACATTATTTCTATTAACGACCTCAATCGCGATGAGCTGGAGCTGGTGTTACACACCGCCGCTCAGTTGAAGGCGCATCCCCAGCCGGAACTGCTGAAGCACAATGTGATTGCCAGCTGTTTCTTTGAAGCCTCCACCCGTACGCGACTCTCATTCGAGACGGCGATGCATCGTTTAGGCGCATCAGTGGTGGGCTTCGCCGATGGCAGCAACACCTCGCTAGGTAAGAAAGGTGAAACCCTGGCAGACACCATTTCCGTGATCAGTACTTATGTGGATGCGATTGTGATGCGTCATCCACAGGAAGGTGCAGCACGACTGGCCACCGAGTTCTCCAGCGGCATCCCGATTCTGAATGCCGGAGACGGCGCGAACCAGCATCCAACACAAACATTGTTGGATCTGTTCACCATCCGCGAAACCCAGAGCCGCCTCGACAATCTGAATGTGGCCATGGTCGGTGACCTGAAATATGGTCGCACCGTGCACTCGCTGACGCAGGCGCTGGCCAAGTTCACTGGCAACCGTTTTTACTTTATCGCTCCCGATGCACTGGCGATGCCGTCTTACATCACTGACATGCTGGATGAACAGAACATTGTGTGGTCGCGCCATGACAGCATTGAAGAAGTGATGCCAGAACTGGATATTCTCTACATGACGCGCGTGCAGAAAGAGCGCCTCGATCCTTCCGAGTACGCCAACGTGAAGGCGCAGTTCATTCTGCGCGCCACGGATTTAGTCGGTGCCCGCGATAACATGAAGGTGCTGCACCCATTGCCACGTATTGATGAGATCACCACTGATGTCGACAGCACGCCGCACGCCTGGTATTTCCAGCAGGCGGGCAACGGCATCTTCGCCCGCCAGGCCTTGTTAGCACTGGTACTTAATAGCGAACTGGCCCTGTAAGGAGAAACCGATGACTCACGATAATAAATTGCAGGTTGAAGCCATCAAACGCGGCACGGTGATTGACCATATTCCCGCGCAGGTCGGTTTTAAATTACTGTCACTGTTCCGTCTGACCGAAACCGATCAACGCATCACCATTGGCCTGAATCTCCCTTCTGGCGAAATGGGCCGCAAGGATCTGATTAAGATCGAGAACACCTTCCTGACCGACGATCAGATCAACCAGCTGGCAGTATACGCACCACTCGCCACGGTGAATCGCATCGACGATTACGAAGTGGTGGCCAAGATCGCCCCTACGCTGCCGGATCGCATTGAGCGCGTGCTCACCTGTCCGAACAGCAACTGCATCAGCCGCAGTGAACCGGTATTCAGCAGTTTTGCGGTGAAGCAGCGTGATGATGATGTGCACCTGAAGTGCAAATACTGCGAGAAAGAGTTCGCGCGCCACGTGGTTCTCGGCCACTGGTAATCACTCGTGTCGCCTCTATACCTAAAATTATTCGAGGTTCAGGAAGGCGGCAAGTGCATGAATCCTCAGGAGATTACTGAAATCGGTGACTGAGGTGAATGCACGTAGCCAACGCACCTGCAACTCGAAGTATGAAGGGTATATAATGGGGCGATCATTTTCGTGATTGGCAGGTGTCAATCGCACACTTTCAAGGAGAAACAATGTCTCGCGAAATCAGCACTGAAAAAGCACCCGCAGCAATTGGCCCTTATGTGCAGGGCGTGGATCTTGGCAGCATGATCATCACTTCAGGCCAAATTCCAGTGGATCCGGCGACCGGGGCCGTGGCGGATGATGTCTCTGCGCAGGCGCGTCAGTCGCTGGAGAATGTGAAGGCGATTGTTGAAGCCGCTGGCCTGAAAGTGGGCGACATTGTCAAAACCACCGTGTTCGTGAAAGACCTGAATGACTTCGCCACCGTAAATGCCACTTATGAAGCCTTTTTCACTGAGCACAACGCCAGCTTCCCAGCGCGTTCATGCGTAGAAGTGGCGCGTCTGCCAAAAGATGTGAAGATTGAAATCGAGGCGATTGCGGTTCGCCGTTGATTTAAAACATCGCGCAATAAACTGCGCCGCTACAACATAAACGTAGCGGCGCGATCGGTTATTTAGACGCTCGCAACAACTTCTCCAGCGGACGAACCAGCGCCAACACCGTCTCATCCTGCACCTGTGCAGCGGCATCCAGTTTGGTATGCATGTCGGCCACTTCACTGGCGCCGTACGCCTGATTGCGCTGCATCGCATTGACCAAATCCAGCCCCATCCGGCTCAGTTGCGCCACTTGCTGTGCCTGCTGCTGCAACGGCTTAAGCTGGTAATTCGCTAAAATCAGCGGCATCACCGCATCGCTGTTGTTTTGCCAACGCTGTAGCTGCTGGCGAATGGCGTTAGCAGCGGCGTGATCCTCTCGGTTGGCAATCAGCGCATCCACCTGTTTATCCAGCAAGCGCACCGGCTCGCTTTCGGCTGGCAGCACATCCGCCAGGCGATTGAGCGGCTCAAAGTAATCATAATGCCCTGCCTGGAACTTCAGATGCTGGCGCGTGTAGTACTGTGCCGGTTCCAGCACTTCCGCCAGCACGCGCAGCGGTGTAATGTCGCTGGTATTCGCCAGACGCATCATCTGCACTTCCGCCTGCTGATGCTGCTGAAGCCCCACCGACACCGTGCCCCAACGATCCACCGCGCTCAGGCGCTGATACATATTGTCGCTGTCCGTGACATCCTTCGCAGACCACAGGCGTTCTGCCACCACAAAGGCGCGCGGCCACAGGCGGGTATCAATCACCCGGCTATTGACGTTTTCCGCCCACAGTGCCGCTTCACCGCCCATCAGGTTATTTTGCATCTGTTCCGGCGAAGGCACGGAAGGTTGAATCCCAGCGGGCACCTGAGCCAGCTTGCTGCCTTCAGCCGGATAACGCACATTGCCCACCAGCATATAGCCAGTTAGTTTGTCCTGTGTCAGCGTGACCATCGGCTGGAAAGGCCCCATCCAGGTATCAACGCTAAACGTTAGCTGAGTGGGGGACAGCCAGCGAATGTCGCTGACCATCCGCCGCGCTTTGCCACTAAAGTCAATAAATCCACGCCAGCCGCTTTTGCCTTCCACCAGGGTGAAGCTGCCTTTTACCGGGCTGCCTTTCAGGCGCGGCATGGTGAACTGCCAGCTCTGCGCCTGCTCATCGGCTTGAATCTGGTCCTGGCCATTGAGGCCCTGCGGCCAGGGTTCGTTGCGATAGTGATAGGCCGCAGTTTGGGGCTGATCAAGATAGAAACCGGTTGAGAGAATGCCGCGGAAATCGTGTTTTGCCGCCTCTCCCAACGCATCTTGCCCCTGCCAGGATTGGATCAAAATACTTTTCGGCAGATCGGGATGATAGACCTCATCCCAACCAATCATCCGGCGTTGGTGGGCTTCGAGGATCTTCTCAACACGCTGATTGAACCATGCCTGCAAGGCGTGCGTGTCTTTCAGGCCGTGGTCGCGCATAAACTGCTGAATCTTCGGTGAGTCGTTCCATTGTGTTGGATCGACTTCATCACCACCGATGTGAACATAAGGATCGGGGAAGATGGCCGTCACCTCCCCCATCAGCGTATCGATAAAGGTAAACACCGCTTCGTTGCTGGGATCGAGTAACGGTTTAAACACCCCCCAACCGCGCTCCATCTGATAAGGACCCGGCGCACTCAGCAATTCAGGCATCGCCACGGCGATCGCGGAAGCATGTCCTGGCAGGTCAATTTCTGGCACCACACGCACGCCCCGCTGGGTGGCGTAACGCACCACATCGCGCATCTGCTGCTGAATGTAGAAGAGACCATCGCTGGCCTTCTCCTGTAGCTGCGGATAGTGGCTGGAAGCAAAACGCCAGCCTTGGTCATCCGTCAAATGCCAGTGGAATACGTTCATGCGCGCAGCGGCGATACCATCAATCTGTCGCTTGACGGTTTCGATTGGCAGGAAGTGGCGCGCCGAATCGATCAGCACCCCGCGCCACGGGAATCGCGGTTTATCGTCTATGGTGACGTAAGGGATCTGCGTTCCCGTCTCATTATTCTCAATCAACTGCAGCAGCGTTTCCATGCCGCGCATCGCACCAAAGCGCGTGTTGGCTTTCAGCAGTACACCGCTGCTGTTGACCTCCAGATGATAGCTCTCATCGCTGTCAGGCTGCGGCAGCGGGTCAATCGCTTGGGCGATTTGTACCTGAATAGTGGCCGGGTTGCTCGGTGCACTGGCGGGCAGCAGTGGCCAGCCAGTCTGGCGCGAAATTCGCGCGCGCCAGCGGGCTTCCGCGCCCTCCAGATGATCGCCCGAGATATGCAGCGTGAACTGCGGCGTCAGCGTCAGTGCGCCGCCACCCGCGGGCTGGACCACTTTTTGTGGCCAGGGCATTAATGGCAAATCGCTTGCGGGAGCGGCAAAAGCAGAAAAAGAGAGGGAGAGACAACAGGCAAGCAGCGTTCGTTGCAAAGGCATGTGAGGCTTCCTTGTAGATAAATGACGGGCCAAAAAAAAGCAAAGAACTCATTAAACCTGCTTCGCTTCGCAAATCAAGTTTGCATCGGTCGAAGTTTGGGCGGGTTAAAACTTTTGAAGTTTAGTTCGCTTCACCATTGTGCGGCTTTCAATCTTCGTTATGGCTTCTTTGCGGCAGGTCAAAAACGGTGCGATTAATTTCCGTCACAACCCCACATATAGCGATTACACTCCATAAAAATACCCACATATAGTTTTATGGAGAGATGATGGCGACGGTGGTGATTAAGCGTGACGGCTGCAGGGTGCCCTTTGAGGCACAGCGGATTGAGCTGGCCGTGCAGGCCGCAGCCCAGGCAGCGCAAATTGATGATGCGGCCTGGTGCAGTCAGGTGGCGATGCAGGTCAGTCAGCA
Source organism: Pantoea vagans (assembly GCF_001506165.1). Lineage (NCBI taxonomy): Bacteria > Pseudomonadati > Pseudomonadota > Gammaproteobacteria > Enterobacterales > Erwiniaceae > Pantoea > Pantoea vagans. The sequence goes on from NZ_CP011427.1 coordinate 3,506,729, forward strand.
ACTGGCCGATCGCGCGGAGGTGGATATCCGCGATATTCAATGCGCGGTCGAAGAGACGCTGATGGCGGGACGCTGGCCGCAACTGGCGCGTGCCTATATCGAATACCGTCATGACCGCGATCTCGCCCGTGAACAGCGTGGCAAACTCCATCACGCTATTCGTGGTCTGGTGGAGCAGACCAATGCCGCACTGCTGAATGAAAACGCCAACAAAGACAGCAAGGTGATCCCGACTCAACGCGATCTGCTGGCAGGCATCGTCGCCAAACATTATGCCCAACAGCAACTGCTACCGCGTGACGTGGTGCTGGCGCACGAGCGCGGCGAGATCCACTATCACGATCTCGACTACTCGCCGTTTTTCCCGATGTTTAACTGCATGTTGATCGATCTTCAGGGCATGCTGAACAACGGCTTTAAAATGGGCAATGCCGAGATTGAGCCACCAAAATCAATCGCCACCGCCACCGCCGTCACGGCGCAGATCATCGCCCAGGTCGCCAGCCACATCTACGGCGGCACCACCATTAATCGCATCGATGAAGTGTTAGCGCCCTTTGTGAACCTCAGCCTGGAGAAGCACCGCGCCGTGGCACACGCGTGGCAGATCCCCGATGCCGAAGCCTACGCACGGGTGCGCACCGAGAAAGAGTGCTACGACGCCTTCCAGTCGCTGGAGTATGAAGTCAACACGCTGCACACCGCCAACGGACAGACGCCCTTTGTGACCTTCGGATTTGGTCTGGGTACTGACTGGGCCGCTCGGCTGATACAGCAATCGATTCTGCGCAATCGCATTGCCGGCCTCGGCAAAAATCACAAAACGGCAGTGTTCCCCAAACTGGTGTTCGCTATCCGCGAAGGCGTGAATCGCCGCCCTGGTGATTTCAATTACGATATCAAGCAATTAGCGCTGGAATGCGCCAGTAAGCGCATGTATCCCGACATCCTGAACTACGACAAAGTGGTCGAGATTACCGGCTCATTTAAAACACCGATGGGCTGTCGCAGTTTCCTCGGCGTGTATGAAGAGAACGGCGAGCAGATCCATGAAGGCCGCAACAACATTGGCGTGATCAGCCTCAACCTGCCGCGCATCGCGTTAGAAGCCAAAGGTAACGAGGCCCATTTCTGGTTGCTGCTCGACGAGCGGCTGGCGCTGGCCAAGCGCGCATTGATGACGCGCATCGCGCGGCTGGAGAAAACCAAAGCCCGTGTCGCCCCCATTCTCTATATGGAAGGTGCCTGCGGTGTGCGGCTCAATGCCGATGACGAAGTCGGTGAGATTTTCCGTCACGGCCGCGCTTCCATCTCCCTGGGTTATATTGGTCTGCATGAAACGCTCAACGCGTTGAGCGGCAACGAAGTGCATCCCTATGACGCGCCGCATTTGCGTGAAAAGGGCATCGCCATTGTCCAGCACCTGCGCGATGCGGTTGATGCGTGGAAAACCGAGACCGGCTACGGTTTCAGTTTGTACAGCACGCCGAGCGAGAACCTGTGCGATCGTTTCTGTCGTCTTGATGCGGCGGAATTCGGCGTAGTGCCGGGTGTCACCGATAAAGGGTATTACACCAACAGCTTCCATCTCGACGTCGAGAAGAAAGTGAACCCCTACGACAAGATCGACTTTGAGGCGCCCTATCCCGCTCTCGCCAATGGCGGCTTCATCTGCTACGGCGAATACCCCAATATTCAGCACAACCTCAAGGCGCTGGAGGACGTGTGGGATTACAGCTATCACCGCGTGCCCTATTACGGCACTAACACGCCGATTGATGAGTGTTACGAATGCGGTTTCAGCGGCGAGTTCAGCTGCACCAGCAAAGGCTTTACCTGTCCGTGTTGTGGCAACCACGATCCGGCACGCGTCTCCGTTACGCGCCGCGTCTGCGGCTATCTTGGCAGCCCGGATGCGCGCCCCTTCAACGCCGGTAAACAGGAAGAGGTGCAGCGCCGCGTTAAACATCTGGAAAGCGGACAATTAGGATGATGCATATCCATCGCTATTACGCTGTCGATATCGTTAACGGGCCGGGCACGCGCTGCACGCTGTTTGTTGCCGGCTGCGAGCATCAGTGCCGTGGCTGCTACAACCAGAGCACCTGGCGGCTCGATTCTGGTGTGCCATTTACGCTGGAGATGGAAGAGCAGCTAATTGCCGACCTCAAGGACACGCGAATTCCACGCCAGGGATTGTCGTTAAGCGGCGGCGATCCGCTGCATCCGCACAATGTGCCGCACATCCGTCGGCTGGTAAAACGGGTGCGCCGCGAATGCCCGGACAAAGATATCTGGCTGTGGACCGGCTATAAGATGGCGGAACTCAGTGCGGCCCAGCGCGAGGTGATCGCTGAAATTGACGTGTTGATCGACGGGCGTTTCATTGAAGCGGAGAGCGATGCGCGGCTGCTGTGGCGCGGCAGCCGCAATCAAAAGATCTGGTATCTACGCCAGCCACAAGGCGAGCAGACCGACGATAAACCCGCTGAACGCCACGCCCAGCAGCGCGATCCACAAGGCGCGCGCCGGGAAGGCACGATGCAGCATCAGTAGCGACGGCACACTCACGGCGGGCAAGGTCATTAACAGCGTCAGAGCCGGTGCGATACCCATACCCGCCAGCATCATGGTTTGCACAATCGGGATCTCTGCCGCCGTGGGGATGACAAATAAACAGCCCGCTATCGCCATCAACATCACCCAAAACAGCGTATTTCCCACCGCGCCATCCGCATGTGGGAACAGCCAGACGCGCGCCGCGCCCAGCAGCAGCACGGCGATGATATACAGCGGGATGGTGTTCCAGAACAATCGCCACATCACCCCCAGCCAGCGCGAGATAAACGGTGATTCATCACGGGTCACCAACACCTTTGGCGCAGCGATCATCTGTTCTGGAACGCTACGCTGCACCAGTGACGCAATGCCCAGCACCATTGCCAACCCCGCCACCAGCCGAATCGCGGCAAAGTGCCAGCCCAGCACAAATCCCATAAAAATCAGCGTGGCAGGATTAAGCAGCGGATTGGCAAGCCAGAACGCCATCGCCGCCCCGCTTGACACCTGAGACTGACGCAACCCTGCCGCGACCGGTGCCGCACAGCAGGTACACATCATCCCCGGTAAACCGAAACCCGTGCCAATCAACGTCGAACCAAAACGTGACTGGCCCATCAGGCGCAACAGCCAATGGCGCGGAATGAGCACCTGCACCAGCGAACCGAGGATCACGCCGAGCACCGCCGCTTTCCATACTGCGAGAAAATAGACCATGGCGTAATCCAGCGCCGCACGCCACGGCGAATCGGCTGCATTGGCCAGAATAGATTTTCCGATTGAATGGGTTTCGGCGGCGGTGAAGGCTTTGCCGTAATAGGGCTGCCATTTGACATACCACAGGCCAATCACCACCACCGCGAGAAACAGCAGTGGTTTCCACCATGCGAAACGTATCGCTGGCGCTGAGGGTGCAAGTTGGGTCATACAGATCTCGTATTCAACTGAATAACGGAAGCCGCACGATGATGTGCGGCGGATAAACCACAGTGTTATTCAGGTTATCGAAATCTGCCACGCTTAACTGACGTAAATTTGATCCGCCGCGGAAATTAGCGCGGGTTTGCCTCGCTGCGCTGCCAGACAATCTTTTTGCCAAAGCCCAGCGCGTTGTCGGTCATCTTGACTTCATCCAGCATGATTTCCCACAACGGTGCTGTGACTTTGCGCGCGATGGGAAAACGCTTCTGGTAAGCATGGCGCGCCTGCGCTTCGTTTTCCTCACTCAACGGCTGAATGCGACCACGATACTGCACGCCTTTGATCAACAAGACGGTTTTCGGCTGACCGTTAACCGTGCCCGCGACCTGGGGATTGGCCAGCATCAGCGCGCCATGCCGCGTGTCCGGTTCGGTCATCAACCAGAAGGCCATGCGCGTTGCGTCGAATACGTAAAAGCAGTTGGCGCACCACAAATCGTCCCCGCTAGTGGCGCACAACGACAGGGCATGCTGTTTTTTTAAATAACGAATCAGGTGGGAATGGTCAGACAAAATACAACTCCATGCGGCGCATAGCGATGCTGGGATAAGCGCGCTACACTGCCTGCCAGCAATTAATCAGGATAGTGAAATGCAACAGAGCTGGCAGCTCTATATGCTGCAAACCGCCGCCGGGATGCTTTATACCGGCATCACAACCGATGTTGATCGCCGTCTGCTACAGCACCAGTCAGGACGCGGTGCGCGCTCACTGCGCGGTAAGGGGCCGCTGACTCTGGTGTTTCACTGTGCCGCCGGGGATCGCTCCGCCGCCTCCCGCCTGGAATATCAGGTGAAGCAGTTGAGCCGCACGCAAAAGCTGCTGCTGGTGGCGCAGCAGCCTGCCTGCCTGAACGCGTGGTTCAATCGAACCGATTAAAAGGCTCGGAGAATGCGATCAGCCCTTCAGCGCCCACGAATGCGTCATCCGCGAGTTTATACACCTGAAACGCTGCTTCGCTGCCTAACCAACGACAATGCAAACCGTGTCTCGCTGCCGGTTCGAAGCCCAGCGGGTTGTAAAATTCTGGATCGCCCAGAACCACCACCGCGCTGTAGCTGAATTCATTAAGCGAATCCAATCCTTCATATACCAACTTTTTGGCAATGCCCTGTTTACGCACCGATTCATCCACCGCGAGCGGTGCTAATGCCACCCAGTTGCGATCTTCACCCTGAAGCGTGACCGGGCTGAAGGCCGCGTAGCCCAGCACCTGCCCCTCATCATCCGTGGCCACCACACCGAGCGTGAGTAAACCGTCTTCACGTAACTGTTGCACCAGTTCCGCTTCGGCTGCGGTAGCAAAACTGCGCTTTAACAGATTGTCGATGCCCGCCGCATCCACACCAATTTCAGTACGAATCAACATGAGATCCCCGCGCGCGCCTCAGCGGCCTTCGCGTCCTGTTTCATTCCTGCCTCAACGAAGGCAGCCAGCTGCTGTAACCCGGTGCGCAAAGGCGTGGGCATGGCATCCAGTTCAATAGCATCCATTAGATTCTTCACCTCCAGCCCCAGCTCCGTGTCACCTTCAATCACCAAACGGCGTTGAAAAAACAACATATCAGGGTCTGCTTTGCGTGCTGCTACCAGCAACAGATCGTTGGCTTCGCCACGAAACCAGACATCTGCCTCGGCGTCGCGCGAAACGGTCAGGCGGCCTTCTTGCAAGGTGGTGATCCAGCGCAGATTGACATCCGCAATCTCGATCCCCAGAAAGCGCCCTTCCAGAAAGTCTAACTCACCTTCAGACAAAGCATGACGAAATTGCCAGTTTAAGAGTTGTTGCAAAACCACTTTTTTTACAGGGAATGGGGTAAATGAAACAGGTAAGGCAAGGAATTCTGGGCCTTTTTCGACAATCAGGCCGCGTAAGCGCGTGAGCATAATCAACAATCCCTTCAGAAAATTTTACCTATATTGCCACATCCCTGCTGCTGCGACTCCACTGAGATCAAGGAAATCGCTGAACAACTGGTTAAATAATCTTCACTCCGCCTCATCAATACGGCTTTCACTGCCTTAAATCAACATTCCTGTTCGGTACCTTCTCTAGACTTTACCGCTTCTGAATTCGGGGAGGAAAACGTATGGAACTGCTGTGTCCAGCGGGGAATTTGCCTGCGCTGAAATCGGCGGTGGAGCATGGTGCCGATGCGGTGTATGTCGGCCTCAAAGATGATACCAATGCCCGCCACTTTGCTGGCCTCAATTTTACCGACAAGAAACTGGCCGAAGCCGCGCGCTTTCTGCATCAGAATCGCCGCAAACTGCATGTGGCCATCAACACTTTTGCGCATCCAGACGGCATCAATCGTTGGCAGACCGCCATTGATGTCGCGGCGCAAAACGGTGCCGATGCCTTGATCCTCGCCGATATCGCCACGCTGGAATATGCCGCGCAGCGTTATCCGCAGGTTGAGCGCCATCTCTCTGTACAAGCCTCAGCGACAAATTTGCAGGCCATCCACTTTTATCATCGCCACTTCGATCTGAGCCGTGTGGTGCTACCGCGCGTACTGTCGATGCATCAGGTGAGACAGCTGGCGCGCGAGACGCCGGTGCCGCTGGAGGTCTTTGCCTTCGGCAGCCTGTGCATCATGGCTGAAGGCCGCTGCTATCTCTCTTCGTGGCTGACGGGTGAGTCACCCAACAGTGCGGGGGCTTGCTCGCCCGCCAAATTTGTACGCTGGCAGCAAACGCCGCAGGGGATGGAATCTCGTCTCAATGAGGTACTGATCGACCGTTACGGCACCGATGAGAGCGCCGGTTATCCCACGCTGTGCAAAGGCCGTTATGAAGTGGATAACCAGCGCTACCACGTGCTGGAAGAGCCCACCAGCCTGAATACGCTGTCGCTGCTGCCTGAACTGCTGCGCGCCAATATCGCCTCGGTGAAAATTGAGGGGCGCCAACGTAGCCCCGCCTATGTGGCGCAGGTCGCCAAAGTGTGGCGCCAGGCGATTGATCGCTGCATGGCCTCGCCCGAGCAGTTTGCTGTGCAAGAGCCGTGGATGCGCGCACTGGGTGAGCTTTCTGAGGGTAGCCAGACCACGCTGGGTGCTTATCACCGCGACTGGCAGTAAGGAGAACCGATGAAATACGCACTCGGGCCGGTGCTGTGGTACTGGCCAACCGAATCACTGGACGCTTTTTATCAGAAAGCCGCAGAGAGCAGCGCCGAGATTATCTATCTCGGTGAAGCGGTATGCAGCAAACGCCGCGCCACCTCGTTTAATCAGTGGATGGAGATGGGCCGCACGCTGGCTCAGCATGGCAAACAAGTGGTGCTTAGCACGCTGGCGCTGCTGCAGTCGCCCTCTGAAGTGAAAGAGCTAAGACGCTATGTCGAAAATGGCGAGTTTTTGCTGGAGGCGAACGACATCGGCACGGTGAACATGGCGGCGGAACGTCAGCTGCCGTTTGTTGCCGGGCCCACACTTAACGTCTACAACGCACAAACGCTGCAGCTGTTACTCAAAGAGGGAATGACGCGTTGGTGTATGCCGGTAGAGATGTCACGCGACTGGCTGATTCAGCTGCTACAGCAGTGTGACGCCGCCGGCGTGCGCGATAAATTCGAAGTAGAAGTACTCGGCTACGGTCATCTGCCTTTGGCACTCTCGGCTCGCTGCTTCACTGCGCGTTCGGAAAACCGATCCAAAGATGATTGCCAGACGTGCTGCATCAACTATCCCACCGGACGTCGCGTGCTGTCGCAAGAGGGCCAGCAAGTGTTTGTGCTGAATGGGATTCAGACCATGAGCGGCTACTGCTATAACCTGGGTAATGACCTTGCCGGCATGCATAACTGGATCGACATTGTGCGCTTGTCCCCACAGGATGAAACTACGCTGGCTGAGATTGATCGCTTCCGCGCTAACGAAGCGGGAGAAGCGCCGCTGATGATGGCGCGCGGCAGTGACAGCAATGGTTACTGGCGTCGTTTAGCCGGTATGGCGCTGGAGGGTGGCCGATAAAGGCACGTTCCGGCTATATTCCTGCTGTTATTAGCAGTTTTAATATGGGTAATGATGCGTAATACTGACTGGCGCAGGTTTATCAACACCTGCGCCATCATAAGCTGGAGTGCCCATGTCTGAGAAAAAAACTGTTCGCCTGTCCGTACTGGATCTGGCACCGATTCCACAAGGTTCTGCCGCGCGAGAAGCCTTCCACAATTCACTGGCGCTGGCGCGTCAATCTGAAGCGTTAGGTTTCCACCGTTACTGGCTCGCTGAGCACCACAACATGACCGGTATCGCCAGTGCGGCGACCTCCGTGTTGATTGGCTATCTGGCCGCCAATACGGAAACCTTGCGTTTAGGCTCTGGCGGCATCATGTTGCCCAACCATGCACCGCTGGTGATCGCCGAACAGTTTGGTACGCTGGAATCGCTGTATCCTGGCCGTATCGATTTGGGACTGGGCCGTGCGCCGGGTTCTGACCAGCGCACCATGCTAGCGTTGCGCCGTCATCTCTCCAGTGCTCAGGCGGATAGCTTCCCAGAAGACGTGGCGGAACTGATTCGCTGGTTTGACGCCGAAGAGGGTGAACATCCGCCAGTGCAGCCGGTACCCGGTTTGGGTCTGAAAATTCCAGTGTGGCTGCTGGGCTCCAGTCTCTACAGCGCACAGTTGGCCGCGCAGCTGGGCTTGCCGTTTGCCTTCGCCTCCCACTTTGCACCTGACCTGTTGTTCCAGGCGCTGCATCTCTATCGCGAGAAATTTAAACCTTCTGCGCGTCTGGCAAAACCTTACGCCATGGTGTGCGTCAATGTAGTGGCAGCCGATAGCGAACGCGATGCGCGCTTCCTGTTCACTTCCATGCAGCAGCAGTTCATCAACCTGCGTCGTGGCAAACCGGGTCCGCTGCCTGCGCCGGTTGAGAATATGGATAACCTGTGGTCACCGTCCGAACAATATGGTGTACAGCAGGCGCTGAGCATGTCGATCGTCGGTGACAGTGACAAAGTACGCCAGGGGCTGGCCGCGTTAATACGTGAAACCCAGGCGGATGAAATCATGGTTAACGGACAGATTTTCGATCCGCAAGCACGTCTGCGCTCCTTTGCTTTGGCGATGGCAGCGGCGCGCTCGCTGTAATGGTTACTGCGGTGGGTTCAACCCTTCTGGCCCCACCGCCACCGTACGAATATCCCGCGCGGGTGATTGCCCGTAAAATCGACTGTACTCACGGCTGAACTGTGACGCACTCTGGTACCCCACGCGATATCCCGCCGTACCCGCATCTAACTTCTCAATCAGCATCAAACGCCGCGCTTCGTTGAGGCGTAATTGCTTCTGGTATTGCATCGGCGTCATCGCCGTCACCGCTTTAAAGTGATGATGCAGCGATGAAATGCTCATGCCGACGCTGCTCGCCAATTGGTCCATTTTTAACGGCTGATGAAAGTGTTCACGCAACCAGCGTGCCGCGCGCGCCACTTTGTTGCCCGGACGTTCGGTTAACGCCATGTTGAGAATGCGTGGCCCTTCTGGCCCCGTCAGCAAGCGATAGAAAATCTCCTGCTCAATCAAGGGGGCCAGCGCGGGAATGTCTTGCGGCTGATCCAATAACTCGACCAGGCGAATCACCGCATCCACCAACGGTGGAGCGACTTTGTGGACGGTGATGCCGCGCTCATTCAGCCTTGCCGCCTCCACCTGCTGTAGCGGAAAGTGTTCGAGGTAACGCATCAAGCGGGTTTCGTTGATGGTGATGCCGACGCCGAGATTAGGCTTCTCTGGCGTGGCCAACACCACGCAGGATTGCACCGGCATATCCAGCGTCACCAGCAGCAAGTCACCCGCGCCGTAATGCATCACGTCATCGCCCATTCGCAGGGCTTTTTGCCCCTGCGCCACCAGAGCGAAACTGGCCCAGGTGGCCACATGAGCCAGACTGGTCGGCTTGGAGCTTCGTCCAAAGGAAAGAAAATCAATTGCGCTGAAGTGGCGGCCATCTTCCGGGGTGTGGCGGGCAATCATCGCCACCAGTTGCTGCCACTGTTCCTGATGAATCATGCGTTATGCGCTCCGCGATGAGAAATCACTGTAGGGTTATTCTCGCTTGTCGTCGATGCGCCGCCTAGTCTAAAACCCTCACATTTGCAGGATCGTGCAAAAACCTTGCAGGATTGCGCTACCGCCTGATTGTATGGACAGCGCATGCTTACCCTTCCCCGAATTCTCAGGTGGAGAGACCCAATGAAAGCACTTGAAGGCAAAATTGCGCTGGTGACGGGCGCGTCGAAAGGCATTGGCGCCGCCATTGCTATGACTTTCGCGGCGGCCGGCGCCCGGGTAGTGGTGAATTATCGCCAGGACGAAGTGGGTGCGGCTGACGTGGTCACCGACATCTGTGCACTGGGCAGTGACGCCATCGCCGTACAGGCTGATATCTCCCGCGAGGCCGATGTGCAGCGTTTATTCGCGCGCAGCATCGAGCAGTTTGGCGCACCGGATATCGTGGTCAATAACGCCGGTATTTTTCATCACGGTGACTTTACCGAACTCAGCATCAGCGAGATGCAGCAACAACTCAATGTGAATGTGCTGGGCACACTGCTGGTCAGTCAACAAGCCGCCAGGCACTTCCCCGCGCGTGGCGGCACCATCATCAACCTCAGTGCGTTGAACAGCCAGCGCAGTTCCCCGGGTTCGGTATTGTGGGCCGCCACCAAAGGTGCCATTGATACCTTAACGCAGGGGCTGGCGCGCGAACTGGGACCGCGTAATATCCGCGTTAACGCGTTGGCGCCGGGTATTATTTTGACGGAAGGGTTGCTGGCGGCGAAGAAGATGAATCCAGACGTCAAAGCCAAGCTGATCGCGGCCACACCCTTAGGACGATTTGGTCTGCCGGAAGATGTTGCTCAGGTGGCGCTGTTTTTGGCCTCTGAAGAGTCAGCTTATGTGAGTGGTGAGCGAGTGCTGATTGCTGGCGGTGTGTAAAATTTAGTTTACGCAATAAAAAAGGGACGCCGAAGCGTCCCTTTTATTTTTAAGCGATTAACGCTTATGCGTCACGACGACGTGGTGCAGCAGCGCCGTCTTCACGACGTGGAGCACGACCGCCATCACGGCTGAAACGTCCGCCTTCACGACCACCTTCACGGCGCTCAGAGAAGCGACGCGGTGCGCCTTCACCACGAGGTGCGCCATTGCCACGACGCTCGCCATCACGGCCAGCAGGACGACGATCGCTACGCTCATGTACTGGCGCATCACCCATCAGCTGCATATTCATCGGCTTGTTCAGAATACGCGTGCGAGTGAAGTGCTGCAGAACTTCGCCCGGCATGCCTTTCGGCAGTTCGATAGTTGAGTGAGTACCAAACAGCTTGATGTTACCGATGTAACGGCTGCTGATGTCGCCTTCGTTAGCAATCGCACCAACAATGTGACGAACTTCAACACCATCATCACGACCCACTTCAATGCGGTACAGCTGCATTTCGCCAACGTCACGACGTTCGCGACGTGGAGCGCCATCACGGTCACCACGGCTTTCGCGTGGACCACGAGAGTCACGTGAGTCACGACGGTCATCACGATCGCGGAATTCACGACGTGGTGGACGCGGTGCTTCTGGTGGCAGAATCAGTGGACGTTCGCCCTGTGCCATTTTCAGCAGTGCTGCGGCCAGTGTTTCGATATCCAGATCTTCGCCCGGCTGCATTTTGCTCAGCAGTGCGCGGTACATATCCAGATCGCTGCTTTCCAGTTGTTGCTGTACTTTGGCGGCGAACTTAGCCAGACGACGCTCACCCAGCAGCTCTGCGTTTGGCAGCTCAACTTCTGGAATGGTCAGCTTCATGGTGCGCTCAATGTTACGCAGCAGACGACGCTCGCGGTTCTCAACGAACAGCAGTGCGCGACCCGCACGGCCAGCACGGCCGGTACGACCGATACGGTGAACGTAAGACTCTGCGTCCATCGGGATGTCGTAGTTAACCACCAGGCTGATACGTTCAACGTCCAGACCACGAGCTGCAACATCGGTGGCGATCAGGATGTCGAGACGACCATCTTTCAAACGCTCCAGCGTCTGCTCACGCAGTGCCTGATTCATGTCACCGTTCAGCGCGGCGCTGTTATAACCACTGCGCTCCAGCGCTTCGGCCACTTCCAGCGTCGCGTTTTTGGTACGCACGAAGATGATAGCCGCATCGAAATCTTCCGCTTCCAGGAAACGCACCAGCGCGTCAGTTTTACGGCCGTAGGCGGTCCAGTAAGACTGAGAGATATCAGGACGCGTAGTCATGCTTGACTGGATACGCACTTCCTGTGGATCTTTCATGAAGCGCTTAGTAATACGACGAATCGCTTCTGGCATGGTAGCTGAGAACAGCGCAGTCTGATGACCGTCTGGAATCTGCGCCATGATGGTTTCAACGTCTTCGATGAAGCCCATACGCAGCATTTCATCCGCTTCGTCCAGCACCAGGCCACGCAGGTTAGACAGGTCTAAGGTGCCACGTTTCAGGTGATCCAGCAGACGGCCAGGCGTACCCACAACAACCTGTGGACCCTGACGCAGTGCACGCAACTGCACGTCATAACGTTGGCCGCCGTACAGGGCCACGACGTTGACGCCACGCATGTGTTTAGAGAATTCGGTCATGGCTTCAGCAACCTGAACAGCCAGTTCGCGAGTTGGAGCCAGCACCAAAATTTGCGGTGCTTTAACAGATGGATCAATGTTGTTCAGCAGCGGCAGGGAGAATGCCGCCGTTTTACCACTACCGGTCTGCGCCATACCCAGCACATCACGGCCCGCCAGCAGGTGAGGAATACACTCAGCCTGGATTGGGGATGGCTTAACGTAGCCCATGCCGTTCAGTGATTCGAGGATGTCAGCGTTCAGGCCAAGGTCAGAAAAAGTGGTTTGAATATCAGTCATGTAGTACACGTGCCTCTTAGATTGCGGCGGCCAGTCTACATAACTCGTCGTGAAAATTTTCAGTCATTTTCATCAAAAAGTGTGAACCGGCTCAAATTAGAAGTTTTGACGAACAGAAAAGCCCTCACCTTGAAGATGATGACTTTACAAGAATTCAGGCAAAAAAAGTTCGTCAGCTATTGCTGGTCAGATTCTGATAAATCGTCTTGTGTCTGGCCGAGTTGCGCCAGTTCCAACAATGCGTATCGGTGCTCAACAAAGTTGTTAACGTTGTTAGCCACCGCCAGTTTGAACAACGCTTTCGCGTCGTCCTTCTCCCCCAGACTTAGGTAGTACTTACCTAAATAGAAGTTGGTTTCACTGAGATGTTCAGCGAGCGAGGTGTTATCCGTTGCGTCCGCCTTGAGACGTTCCATCAGCGTTTTTTCACTGATGTCGCCAAGGTAGAACTCGACAATATTCCATCCCCATTGGTCCCGGACCGCTTTGTCGTGGCGCTGTTGTAGCGCGACTTTCGCCTTGTCTGCATCCATATCGCTTTCAACGAGATAGAGCCAAAGGCTGCGGAAAGGATCGTTAGGATCGTCTTGATAAAACGCCAGCAGATCATCTTGCGCTAACTTGTATCGACCGCCGTAATAGAGGGCGATACCACGATTTAAATGCGCATAGTTGTAAGTTGGATCAAGCTCAAGTACAGAATCAAACGCTTCATAGGCAGCATCAAAATTGCCTGCCTGCGTTAGATATATACCAAGGTAGTTAAACACCTCGGGCATATCTGGTCTTATAGACAGCGCTTGCGAAAAATCGTTCCGCGCTAATGCCCTCAGACCCAAACTATCATACAACACTCCGCGCTCATATAATAGCTGTGCGCGTTCATCATCGGTGAGGGCACGACTGGCAAGAATTTGTTCCATGCGCGCCAGGATCACCTCTTGCTGCAGTGTGGGCTGCAAAGGTACTGCCAGAACTTCGTTCTTACGCCAATTGGAGTTGCTGCATCCTGCCAGCGTGATAGCTGTCGCAACAAAACACCAGCGCAAAAAAGGCTTCATTTCCCACTCCCGAATACAAACATTGGGATAACCATCCTGTCATCCGCCTGCTGTGCACAAGGATTCCCGCCCTCGCGATGATCCAAACACCTCTCCCCGCAATGCAGGGAGAGGCCAATCAGTAAACGCTTACTCGGCGTCAGGTGCATCAGTCGCAGCAGTGGTTTCTTCCGCTGGTTTCTGCTCTGTCGCTTCTTTGATGCTCAGGCGTACGCGTCCCTGACGGTCCACTTCCATCACTTTCACTGGAACTTCCTGACCCATCTGCAGGTAATCGGTCACTTTCTCAACGCGCTTATCAGCGATCTGAGAAATATGTACCAGACCTTCTTTACCGCCGCCGATGGCCACGAAGGCACCGAAATCAACGATACGCGTCACTTTACCTTCGTAGATACGGCCGACTTCGATTTCAGCGGTAATCTGCTCGATACGACGAATCGCTTCTTTCGCTTTGTTGCCGTCGGTTGCAGCGATCTTCACGGTGCCATCATCTTCGATTTCGATGGTGGTGCCGGTTTCTTCGGTCAGAGCACGGATAACAGAACCGCCTTTACCGATGACATCTTTGATCTTGTCTGCGCTGATCTTGATGGTGTAAATGCGCGGCGCGAACTCAGAGATTTCCTGACGCGGCGTGCTGATAGCCTGTTCCATCACGCTCAGAATGTGCAGACGCGCGCCCTTAGCCTGATTCAGCGCCACCTGCATGATTTCGCGGGTGATACCTTCAATTTTGATATCCATCTGCAGTGCAGTGATACCGTCGCGGCTACCCGCAACTTTGAAGTCCATATCGCCAAGGTGATCTTCGTCACCCAGGATATCGGACAGAACCACGAAGTTTTCGTCTTCTTTAACCAGACCCATCGCGATACCGGCTACGGCCGCTTTGATTGGTACACCTGCATCCATCAGCGCCAGAGAAGCACCGCACACAGACGCCATTGAAGAAGAACCGTTGGATTCGGTGATTTCAGACACTACGCGAACGGTGTATGGGAACTCTTCCTGCTTAGGCATCACTGCCAGCACACCGCGCTTAGCCAAACGACCGTGACCGATTTCACGACGCTTAGGTGAGCCAACCATACCGGTTTCGCCCACGGAGTACGGAGGGAAGTTATAGTGGAACAGGAAGCTGTCAGTGCGCTCGCCCATCAGCTCGTCCAGGCTCTGTGCATCACGCGCGGTACCCAGGGTAGCGGTAACCAGCGCCTGCGTTTCACCACGAGTGAACAGCGAAGAACCGTGAGTACGTGGCAGTACGCCAGTACGCACGTCCAGACCACGGATCATGTCTTTTTCACGACCATCGATACGCGGCTCACCACGGATGATGCGGCTACGCACAACACTTTTCTCAAGGTCATGAACGATGTCAGCGATTTCAGCCGCATCCAGCGACTCATCTTCCGCTTTTAATGCAGCGATGGTGGCATCTTTAACCACACCAACCTGAGTGTAACGCTCTTGTTTATCAGTGATGCGGTAAGCATCGCTGATACCGGTTTCAGCTAATGCCGCAACACGTGCAATCAACGCATCGTTGGCTGGCTCTGGCTGCCAGTCCCAACGCGGTTTGCCTGCTTCAGCAACCAGTGCGTTAATGTTTTCGATAACAACCTGCTGCTGATCGTGGCCAAACACCACTGCGCCCAGCATCTGATCTTCAGTCAGAATTTCAGCTTCAGATTCAACCATCAGAACCGCGTTCTGCGTACCTGCAACCACCAGGTCCAGACGAGAGGTTTTGATCTCATCAGCGGTTGGGTTCAGAACGTACTGGTCATTGATATAACCAACACGTGCAGCACCGATAGGGCCGTTGAATGGCAGGCCTGACAATGCCAGTGCAGCAGAGGCACCAATCATCGCAACGATATCTGGGTTGACCTGAGGGTTAACGGAAACAACGGTAGCGATAACCTGCACTTCGTTGATGAAACCTTCCGGGAACAGAGGACGTACCGGACGGTCAATCAGACGGGAGATCAGGGTTTCGCCTTCGCTTGGACGGCCTTCACGACGGAAGAAGCTACCCGGGATACGACCAGCAGCGTAAGTACGCTCCTGATAGTTAACCGTCAGCGGGAAGAAATCCTGACCTGGTTTGGTTTTTTTCTGGCCAACAACGGTAACGAATACCGCAGTGTCGTCCATGCTCGCCATTACTGCTGCAGTGGCCTGGCGCGCCATCATGCCGGTTTCCAGCGTGACGGTATGCTGACCATATTGGAATTTGCGTACGATCGGGTTCAGCAAAATTTAAGTCCTTAAATTCGAGGGGCAAGCCCATTTTGGCTCGCCGGGATTTACCGATCTTTAGTTGCATCCTCGCGACTAATGACAATCTTCAACCGCTCTGGCGGTAAAGCCTCTCATTAGCCGCGCGAAACGCTGCAAGCAAAGATCACTCTCAGCAACAATACATGAGTTTGGTACGGATTGCTGCGGATTGCTCGAAAAAAGGGGCCATAAAGGCCCCCTTTTCGCGAAACTCGCACAAATCTGATCGTCAGATGCGGTTTTCTGCATACTGCATGCACTACATCGTTGATCAGATTCTTCAGACTTAGCGACGCAGACCCAGGGTTTCGATCAGGCTGGTGTAGCGAGCAACGTCTTTACGCTTCAGGTAGTCCAGCAGCTTACGACGCTGAGATACCATGCGCAGCAGACCGCGACGGCTGTGGTGGTCTTTCTTGTGCTCAGAGAAGTGACCCTGCAGGTGGTTAATCTGAGCAGTCAGCAGAGCAACCTGAACTTCAGTTGAACCGCTGTCGTTAGCACCACGACCGAATTTAGCAACGATCTCTGCTTTAGCTTCTACGCTTAGAGACATAATAAACTCCAGATAAAAAAATGAATGTATGGGTGCCGATCTCTAATTCAGCAGCCCGCTTTTAAAGCCGCGCTATTCTACTCTTCGCCCGATAGCAACGCAAATGCGTCGTAAAGGCTAACGCCTGTGTTTCGATTAGGCGGGAAACTCAACCACCAGACGACGCGGCGCGACACGCCCATCATCCGCGATTTCAGCCATACCAATGAATTTATGGCCGTCACCTTCCGTGACTCGCACCAAACCCTGTTCAGGCGCATTCGCCACCTGGACCGGCATACCTTGTTTGAAAAAGGCAGCCACAGAAGGGAGCAAATTCACGATGGGAAACTCTTCTGCCGGGCTGTCCATCGGTAACAGCAAGGCGTCCAGAGAGGTGTAATCCGGCGTTTCAGTGGCATTAACTGCAGCGGCCATCTCTTGCAGCTGTTCCAGCGTGATCATTCTTTCAATCGGATATCGTGCCACCTGCAAACGGCGCAGCATAATCACATGCGCACCGCAGCCGAGCTTTTCACCCAAATCATCGATGATGGTGCGGATGTAAGTGCCTTTGGAGACATGAATCTCCAGCTCCAGTTCATCGCCTTCCCAGCGGATAAACTGCAGTTCGAATACACGGATGGGGCGTGCTTCACGCGGAACAGTAATGCCTTCGCGCGCATACTCGTACAGCTTACGACCCTGATACTTGAGTGCGGAGAACATGGTCGGCACCTGCATGGTGTCACCACGAAAGCTCTCCAGCGCATCGTCCAACATCGCCTGGTTAAAGGTCACCGGGCGTGTTTCGACGATATTACCATCGGCATCTGAGGTATCCGTGCGCTCACCCAATCGTGCAATCACACGATATCGTTTATCCGAATCGAGCAGAAACTGCGAGAACTTGGTCGCTTCACCGAGACAAACTGGCAACATGCCGGTTGCCAGGGGATCCAGCGCGCCGGTGTGGCCCGCTCGATTAGCATTAAACAGGCGCTTCACTTTCTGCAAAACATCATTAGAGGATGCACCCTGATGCTTATCCAGCAAAAACACACCGTGGACGTCGCGACCGCGACGACGAGGACGACTCATCAGTCCTCCTTGTCATCTTCCGCCGGGCTTTCACCACGACGCTCAACATCACTCTTGATAACGTTACTGACGAGGTTAGACATGCGCATACCTTCAATCAGTGAGTTGTCATAGAAGAAGGTTAACTCCGGCACGATACGCAGACGCATCGCTTTACCCACCAGAATACGGATATAACCTGAGGCTTCTTTCAGCGCTTTCAGGCCATTTTTTACCGCATCTTCGTCCTGATCATTCAGGAAGGTTACGAACACTTTGGCGTAAGCCAGATCGCGTGACACTTCCACGCCAGAGACGGTCACCATCATGCCAAGACGCGGATCTTTGATTTCGCGCTGCAGGATGATAGCGATTTCTTTTTGCAGTTCCTGAGATACGCGCTGTGGGCGGCCAAATTCTTTTGCCATTTTTCTTTCTCCCAAATAATTCGGGAGGCCAGAGGCCTCCCAAATTGCAACACATCAGACAATAATCAATCGATGGTGCGTTTAATTTCAATCACTTCAAAGACTTCGATCATATCGCCAACACGAACGTCGTTGTAGTTCTTCACGCCGATACCACACTCCATGCCATTACGCACTTCGTTGACATCGTCTTTAAAGCGACGCAGAGATTCCAGCTCGCCTTCGTAAATCACCACGTTGTCGCGCAGAACGCGAATCGGGTTGTGACGTTTGATGTTGCCTTCGGTGACCATACAGCCTGCGATAGCGCCGAACTTCGGTGACTTGAACACGTCACGTACTGCAGCCAGACCGATAATCTGCTGTTTGAACTCTGGCGCCAACATACCGCTCATTGCCGCTTTAACTTCGTCGATCAGATTATAGATGACGGAGTAGTAACGCAGGTCAACGTTTTCAGCATCAATCACGCGGCGAGCAGAAGCATCAGCACGCACGTTGAAGCCGAGGATGATCGCGTTGGATGCTGCAGCCAGGGTTGCGTCAGTTTCGGTGATACCACCCACGCCTGAACCAATGATGCGTACTTTCACTTCGTCGGTAGAGAGTTTCAGCAGAGAGTCGGAGATCGCTTCCACAGAACCCTGTACGTCGGATTTCAGTACGATGTTCAGCTCGGACACTTCGCCTTCGGTCATGTTGGCGAACATGTTCTCCAACTTCGACTTCTGCTGACGCGCCAGCTTCACTTCGCGGAACTTGCCCTGACGATACAGTGCAACTTCACGTGCTTTCTTCTCATCACGAACCACAGTCGCTTCATCACCTGCTGCTGGCACACCAGACAGACCAAGGATTTCCACTGGAATCGATGGACCCGCTTCCAGTACTTCGCGGCCCAGTTCGTCACGCATCGCACGGACACGGCCGTATTCGAAGCCACAGAGTACGATATCGCCTTTGTTCAGCGTACCTTCACGCACCAGTACGGTAGCAACCGGACCACGACCTTTGTCGAGGAACGATTCGATAACCACACCGCTTGCCATACCTGCACGAATCGCCGTCAGCTCCAGGACTTCAGCCTGCAGCAGAATCGCATTCAGCAGGTCATCAATACCGGTACCGGCTTTCGCAGAGACGTTAACGAACATGTTTTCGCCGCCCCACTCTTCGGGAATGATACCGTACTGAGTCAGTTCGTTTTTAACACGATCGGGATCGGCTTCTGGCTTATCGATTTTGTTCACAGCAACCACAACCGGCACCTGCGCCGCTTTTGCGTGCTGGATAGCTTCGATGGTCTGCGGCATCACGCCGTCATCCGCGGCAACAACCAGGATAACGATATCCGTTGCCTGAGCACCACGAGCACGCATAGCGGTAAACGCGGCGTGACCTGGGGTATCCAGGAAGGTGATCATACCGTTGTCAGTTTCAACGTGGTATGCACCGATATGCTGAGTAATACCGCCAGCCTCGCCAGAGGCGACTTTGGTTGAGCGGATATAGTCGAGCAGTGACGTTTTACCGTGGTCAACGTGGCCCATGATGGTCACGACCGGCGCGCGGCTCTCTTGCGCAGCATCGGTATCACGGTCGTCCATTACCGCTTCTTCCAGCTCATTCTCACGGCGCAGGATCACTTTGTGACCCATTTCTTCCGCAACCATCTGAGCCGTTTCCTGGTCGATGACCTGGTTGATGGTCGCCATGGCGCCCATCTTCATCATCGCTTTAACCACCAGAGA
Organism: Pantoea vagans; assembly: GCF_001506165.1. NCBI lineage: Bacteria > Pseudomonadati > Pseudomonadota > Gammaproteobacteria > Enterobacterales > Erwiniaceae > Pantoea > Pantoea vagans. The sequence goes on from NZ_CP011427.1 coordinate 3,526,321, forward strand.
GCCTTTGATTGCCATTTTATTGGCCAGCTCAGCAACGGAGATAGTTTCACCGATGATGACATCGCGGTTCACTGCCTGTGCTGGCTTGTTAAAGCCCTGCTGCAGTGAGCTTGGTTTACGGTGCTTGCCACCTTTACCGCCACGTACCTGAGCACGTGCTTCTTCGCGGTCGGTTTTCGCTTCAGAATGTTTGTTGCCTTTCTTCACCGGGCGAGCCGCTTTAGCGGTACGCGTGCGCGCACGGCCAGCTTCAACTTGACGATCGTTCTCGTCTTCAGCCTGACGGGCATGGGTCGAGGTAGTGACGTGATAATCACCTTTATCCTCTTCTTCAGGTTTTTCCCATTCCGCTGCTTTTTCTTCAGCCAGGCGTTTAGCTTCTTCTGCCACGCGACGGGCATCTTGTTCTAGCTTACGACGCGCTTCTTCTTCTGATTTACGTTTCAGTTCAGCCGCTTCGGCTTCACGACGGGCTTTATCAGATTGCGCAGCCTTGGTTACTTCGTCGGTAGGTTGATTAGTCACTTTCTCATTTTCCGCTGCTTCACGCTTAGCCTTGTCAGCGGCTTCGCGCTTGGCTTTATCTTCGGCTTCACGTTGCGCTTTTTGTTCAGCTTCGCGACGGGCTTGTTCTTCCGCCTCGCGACGCGCCTGCTCTTCCGCTTCACGCTGCGCCTCGGCTTCAGCTTCTGCCTGAGCTTGCTCAGACTCTGCATCACCTTTCACGTATGTGCGCTTTTTGCGGACTTCGATTTGCACCGACTTACTTTTACCCCCGGTGACGGGAATATTCAAGGTGCTGCGCGTTTTGCGCTGCAAAGTCAGTTTACTTGAACCTGTCTGACCGTGCTCACGATTCAAATGGGACAGTAAGGTTTCTTTCTCTTGCTGGGATACCGCATCGTTTTCAGACTTGCGGATCCCTGCATCAGCAAATTGCTGTACCAGGCGATCGACCGGAGTCTGAATTTCGGCGGCCAGCGATTTTACGGTTACATCTGTCATGCTGTTCCTTCCTGTTATTACGCGTCATCGCCGAACCAGCAGATATTACGTGCAGCCATGATCAGCGCACCGGCCTTCTCATCATCCAGCCCTTCAATATCTGTCAGATCGTCAACACCTTGCTCAGCGAGATCTTCCAGCGTGCAAACGCCGATAGACGCCAGGCGATACGCCAGCGCACGATCTAAGCCCTCAAGATTCAGAAGATCCTCAGCGGGCTCCTGATTACCAAGGCTCTCTTCTTTCGCTAATGCCAGGGTGGTTAACGCATTTTTTGCTCGTTCACGCAGGGCTTCAATGGTCTCTTCGTCGAGGCCGTCGATTTCCAGCAGCTCGTTGATTGGCACATAAGCCAATTCTTCCAGCGAAGAGAAGCCCTCTTCCACCAGAACGGTGGCGAACTCTTCGTCGATGTCGAGATGTTTGGTGAACATATCGATCGCTGCGTGGGCTTCAGCCTGATGCTTAGCCTGCAGATCATCGACGGTCATCACGTTCAGTTCCCAGCCACTCAGTTGGGAAGCCAGACGCACGTTTTGGCCGTTACGGCCGATCGCTTGAGCCAGATTGCCGGCTTCAACCGCGATATCCATGGTGTGATTGTCTTCATCCACCACGATTGACGCCACATCGGCTGGTGCCATGGCGTTAATGACGAATTGCGCGGGGTTATCGTCCCACAGCACAATATCGATACGCTCGCCACCCAGTTCGCTTGAAACAGCCTGCACACGCGCACCGCGCATACCGACACAAGCACCCACGGGATCGATACGTTTATCGTTGGTCTTCACGGCAATTTTTGCACGTGAGCCCGGATCGCGTGCTGCCGCTTTGATCTCGATAACTTCTTCGCCGATTTCTGGTACTTCAATGCGGAACAGCTCGATCAGCATTTCCGGCTTAGAACGGGTCACAAACAGCTGCGCGCCACGTGCTTCTGGACGCACGGCATACAGCACACCGCGAATACGGTCGCCCGGGCGGAAGTTTTCGCGTGGCAGCATGTCTTCACGACCAATCACAGCTTCAGCATTGCTGCCGAGGTCCAGTGAAATGCTATCGCGGTTCACTTTTTTCACCACGCCGGTGATGATCTCACCTTCGTGCTGACGGAACTGATCAACCACCATCGCGCGCTCAGCTTCGCGCACTTTCTGCACGATAACCTGCTTCGCGGTTTGCGTAGTGATACGGTCGAAGGTCACAGATTCGATCTGATCTTCAACGTATTCGCCCAGATTGAACGCTTCATCTTCGAAGCGAGCGGCATCCAGCGTAATCTCACGGGTCGGCTGAGTAACTTCTTCAACAATCTGCCAGCGACGGAAAGTATCGAAATCGCCGCTGCGGCGGTCGATGCTGACGCGCACTTCGATCTCTTGCTCATACTTCTTTTTGGTCGCAGTGGCCAAAGCGCTCTCCAGCGCTTCGAAGATTTTCTCACGCGGCAGGGCTTTTTCGTTAGAAACGGCTTCTACTACAGCTAAGATCTCTTTGTTCATCCTGGTTAGCCTCAATCCGGACTTTTAAAAGTGGGGGACCAGGTTCGCTTTCTGAATGTTGCTCAGCGCGAACACTTCATCGTTACCCTCAACGGTCACCGTGATCATCTCGCCTTCAACAGACTTGATGATGCCCTGCCATTTACGGCGGTTCTGTACGGCCATACGCAGTACCACGCTCACTTCATCACCGACGAAACGAGTATAGTGTTCAGCAGTGAAAAGAGGACGCTCGAGACCTGGTGAGGAAACTTCAAGGTTGTAAGCGACAGTAATCGGATCTTCCACGTCCATTACCGCGCTGACCTGGTGGCTAACATCGGCACAATCATCAACATTGATACCGTCTTCACTATCAATATAGATGCGCAAAGTCGATGTGCGACCGCGAACGAATTCGATACCGACCAATTCGTAGCCAAGCGCTTCTACTGGAGCGGTGATCAAATCAGTCAATTTTTGCTCTAATGTGGACAAGCCCACCCCCAAGACATAAAAAAAGGGCCTATAGCCCAGTGTTGCGATTCCTGATAACAAAAAACCCCGAATATTCGGGGCTTTTTGTGACTGGACCCTGTACGCCGCATGGCGGCTTCGGCACACAATCCAAAAGAATTTTTTTCAAAAACTCACTGAGGATGCGTCCGTCGATGCATACAGTATATTTGAAAAAGAACTCTAAGGGAAAGTGGTTGCGGGGGCCGGATTTGAACCGACGACCTTCGGGTTATGAGCCCGACGAGCTACCAGGCTGCTCCACCCCGCGTCCGAAAACGTGGCGAATATTACGCCGATCTTGCGAAAAAAGCAAGTTTTACTGAGATTTGGTACCGAGGACGGGACTTGAACCCGTAAGCCCTTTCGAGCACTACCACCTCAAGGTAGCGTGTCTACCAATTTCACCACCTCGGTACTGCACTGACTGCGACGTTGTATTGCCGCTTTAAGCGTTGACGATGTTACTGTGGGATGTCATTGCCCGGCGTGGCCGGTTTAGCTGGCTGAGTCTGTTGTTGAGACTGAGCCGGCGCAGTGAGGTTTTCCCACTCGCTTCCTTTAGAAGACTTGTTGGTGTTCAGATTGCCCAGAACCAGACTGATAATGAAGAACAGGGTCGCCAGCACAGCGGTCATACGAGTCATAAAGTTACCAGACCCGGTTGAACCGAACAGTGTACCAGAGGCGCCTGCACCGAATGAGGCTCCCATATCAGCGCCTTTGCCTTGCTGCAGCATGATCAGACCCACGAGGCCAATCGCTACAATAAGGAAAACAACTAACAGAGCTTCGTACATAATCAACCTGATTCCTTGCGCGTTATCTGCACAGTTAAAGCTTCACCAATATTGACGGGGAGTATCGTCATCACCCATCAGAAGCGGGTGTGAATACTAACCAATGGTGCATACCTCTGCAAGTGCAATTTACACGAACTTTATTGATTGCGGAAAAAAGCGCCATCATGGTGATTTTACAGGCGGAAAGGCCGCAGCCTCTCCGCCTGGCGTGGCGTTATACGGCTTTCACTGCATCGGCAATTTTGTGCGCGAGTTCTGTCACCAGCTTCTCGTCCTCACCTTCCACCATCACGCGAATCAGTGGCTCAGTGCCCGATTTACGCAGCAGCACGCGCCCTCTTCCCGCCAGCGTCTTCTCTACTTCCGCTGTCACGGCTTTCACGCTATCACTCTCCAGAGGATCATGGCTGCCAGTGAAACGCACATTGACCAGCACCTGAGGCAACATTTTCATCCCGCTGCACAGGTCGTGCAGGCTCATGTGATTGCGCACAATCGCAGTGAGTACTTGCAAACTTGCAACGATGCCATCGCCAGTGCTGATTTTGTCGAGCAAAATCACATGCCCGGAGTTTTCAGCGCCCATGCGCCAGCCCTTCTCCTGCATTTTCTCCAGCACGTAGCGGTCACCGACTTTGGCACGGGTAAAGGGAATACCTAACTGCTTCAACGCCAGTTCCAGACCCATGTTGCTCATCAACGTGCCCACTACACCGCCGCGCAGCTGACCCTGACGCAGTGCCTCGCGTGCAATGATGTAGAGGATCTGGTCGCCATCAACCTTCTCACCCAAATGGTCAACCATCATGATACGGTCACCATCACCGTCATAGGCCAGACCGAGATCGGCCTTCTCATCCAGCACACGCTGTTGCAGCATACGCAGATCGGTGGCACCGCACTCTTTGTTAATGTTCATGCCATCAGGCTGCACGCCGATGGCAATCACTTTGGCACCCAGTTCACGCAACACGTTTGGTGCGATGTGGTAAGTCGCCCCATTGGCGCAGTCCACCACTATCTTCAAACTGTTGAGGCTCAGCTCACTGGGGAAAGTGCCTTTGCAGAACTCAATGTAGCGACCAGCAGCATCGACAATGCGGCTCGCACGACCCAGTTCGGCTGATTCCACGCAGGTCAGTGGCTTCTCAAGTTCCAGCTCAATGGCTTCTTCGACTTCATCCGGCAGTTTGGTGCCTTCAGCAGAGAAGAATTTAATGCCGTTGTCATCGAACGGGTTATGCGATGCCGAAATCACAATGCCGGCCTCAGCACGGAAAGTTCGCGTCAGATAAGCAATGGCGGGGGTAGGCATTGGGCCGGTAAAGGCCGCAGACAGGCCTGCCGCGGCAAGTCCCGCTTCCAACGCGGACTCCAGCATATAACCGGAAATACGCGTGTCTTTACCTATCAATACTTTCTTAGAGCCAGAACGTGCCAGCACTTTACCGGCCGCGAAGCCCAGCTTCAGTACAAAGTCAGGTGTAATAGGCGCTTCGCCTACTTTGCCACGGATACCATCTGTACCGAAATATTTACGATTACTCATGCCTTTATCCTTTTGCTCTCCGTGTCGCTTCGACGACGCGCATCGCTTCGACAGTCTCTTTCACATCATGAACGCGAATAATTTGTGCCCCCTGCATCGCAGCAATCACCGCACAGCTCAGGCTACCGGTCAGGCGCTGCGCCGGACCGACATTTAACAACTGGCCAATCATCGACTTACGCGACATCCCCACCAACAGCGGCAAACCAAAGTGGTGGAAATGGCTAAGTTCGGCCAGCAGTTGATAATTGTGGTTGAGATTCTTACCGAAACCGAAGCCAGGGTCGAGTAGCAGATTTTCTTTTTTAATGCCTGCGGCCTCACAGCGCGCAATCTGCGCAGTGAAGTAAGCGTCCACTTCACTCACGATATCGTTATATTCCGGTGCCTGCTGCATAGTCCGCGGCTCACCCTGCATGTGCATCAGGCACACCGGCAGCCCGGTCTCTGCCGCAGCAGCCAATGCACCCGGCTCAGAGAGTGAACGAATGTCATTAATGATGTGAGCACCCACTCGCGCAGATTCACGGATAACTTCTGGTTTAGAGGTATCAACAGAAATCCAGACCTCGAAGCGCTGGGCAATCGCTTCCACCACCGGAATCACGCGTGCCAGTTCTTCCTCAACACTCACCTCATCCGCACCTGGTCGCGTTGATTCGCCGCCCACATCGATAATGGTGGCACCAGCATTCACCATCTCATTGGTATGCGTCAGCGCATCCACCAGTGTGTTATGCGTTCCACCATCAGAAAAAGAGTCCGGCGTGACATTCAAAATACCCATCACATGGGGAAACGACAGATCGAGATGGGAATCACGGGCGTACAACTTCATGGCGGAAATCTCCTTGGGAATCACTAAATGTAAAAAACCCCGGACCGGCCGGGGTTTTTGCTGAGGTTAAACGCCTCTTATTTGTCGAGCTGCTCTGACATGGTATTGCCTGGATTCGGCGTACGCGGTTCATCAACCGGACGTGGCGCCTTTGGCGTGCCATTGTTGTCTGAAGAGCTGCTGTTGCCGGAGTCATCCCAACCCGCAGGTGGACGAACTTCACGGCGCGCCATCAGGTCATCGATCTGCGGTGCGTCAATGGTTTCATACTTCATCAGCGCATCTTTCATCGCATGAAGGATATCCATATTCTCACCCAACAGAACGCGAGCGCGCTGGTAGTTGCTGTCGATCAGGTGTTTAACTTCCTGGTCGATGATACGCGCTGTTTCATCAGACATGTGTTTAGCCTTCGCCACTGAACGGCCCAGGAACACTTCGCCTTCTTCTTCAGCGTACAGCAACGGACCCAATTTCTCGTTGAAGCCCCACTGCGTGACCATGTTGCGTGCCAGGTTGGTCGCCACTTTGATGTCGTTAGACGCACCGGTAGAGACGTGCTCTGCACCATAGATGATCTCTTCAGCAAGACGACCACCGTACAGCGTAGAGATCTGGCTTTCCAGTTTCTGACGGCTGGCGCTGATTGCGTCACCTTCAGGCAGGAAGAAGGTCACACCCAAAGCACGGCCGCGAGGAATAATGGTCACTTTGTGCACCGGATCGTGTTCCGGTACCAGACGACCAATGATCGCATGGCCAGCTTCATGGTAAGCGGTTGATTCTTTTTGCGCTTCCGTCATCACCATGGAGCGACGTTCCGCACCCATCATGATTTTGTCTTTCGCTTTTTCAAACTCAACCATCGAGACCACACGCTTGTTGCCACGTGCAGCAAACAGCGCTGCTTCGTTGACGAGGTTAGCGAGGTCAGCACCCGAGAAGCCCGGCGTACCACGTGCGATGATGGCTGCATCAATATCGGTTGCCAGTGGCACACGACGCATATGCACTTTCAAAATCTGTTCACGACCGCGAACGTCTGGCAGACCGACTACAACCTGACGGTCAAAACGACCTGGACGCAGCAGCGCAGGGTCAAGTACGTCTGGACGGTTAGTTGCCGCGATCACGATGATGCCTTCATTACCTTCGAAGCCATCCATTTCGACCAGCATTTGGTTCAGCGTCTGCTCACGTTCATCGTGACCACCGCCCAAACCGGCACCACGCTGACGGCCTACCGCATCGATTTCATCGATGAAGATAATGCACGGCGCCGCTTTCTTCGCTTGTTCGAACATGTCACGCACACGAGATGCACCGACACCGACAAACATTTCTACGAAGTCAGAACCAGAAATGGTAAAGAAAGGTACTTTCGCTTCGCCAGCGATCGCTTTCGCCAGCAACGTTTTACCGGTACCCGGTGGGCCCACCATCAAGACGCCTTTCGGAATCTTACCACCCAGTTTCTGGAAGCGGCTTGGCTCACGCAGATATTCAACCAGTTCACCGACTTCTTCTTTTGCTTCATCACAACCTGCGACATCAGCAAAAGTGGTCTTAATCTGGTCTTCGGTCAGCATGCGGGCTTTACTCTTGCCAAAGGACATCGCGCCTTTGCCACCGCCGCCCTGCATCTGCCGCATAAAGAAGATCCAAACACCAATCAACAGCAGCATTGGGAACCAAGAGATGAAGATGGAAGCCAGCAGGCTTGGCTCTTCTGGTGGTTCGCCAATCACTTTGACGTTTTTGGTCAAGAGGTTATCAAGCAACTTAGGATCGTTGACAGGAATGTAAGTCGTATATTTATTACTGTCTTTTTTGACAACGTTAATCTCACGCCCGTTAATACGTGCCTCGCGGACCTGATCCTGGTTCACTTCCGACAGGAAGGTTGAATAATCAACCCTACGGCCATTCGACTCGCTGGGCCCAAAGCTCTGGAAGACAGACATCAGCACGACCGCGATGACTAACCAGAGAATCAGGTTTTTCGCCATGTCACTCAAGGGATTAACCTCATATTACAACGGTGTTAACAGACAGCGTAGGGTACTATATATCCTTCAGACCTGGAATCGCGGCGCTGATGATTTTACTGCTTTCCACTGAAACTCAGAATTACACATCAGAGTAAACGCAGTTCGCCTTGCTTTGATTCCAGCACCGAGGGCTATAGTTTGCGCCCTGTCGCCACAATATACACTTCACGTGAACGTAAACGAGAAGCGTCTGGCTTACGAATTTTCACTTTCGTAAATAGGGAGCGAATTTCCCGCAGGTATTCCTCGAAGCCATCTCCCTGAAACACTTTCACTACAAAACTGCCGCCAGGTGCCAGGATATCTCGACACATTTCCAGCGCCAACTCTACCAAATACATTGATCGTGGAATATCAACCGCAGGTGTACCGCTCATGTTCGGTGCCATGTCAGACATGACAACTTGCACCTTTTGGTCACCGACACGTTCCAGCAAAGCTTTTAACACCGCTTCTTCACGAAAATCACCCTGCAAAAAATCGACACCGACGATAGGGTCCATCGGCAGCAAATCGCAGGCAATGATACGACCATTCGATCCAATCTGTTGTACCGCATATTGCGACCAACCGCCGGGTGCAGCACCTAGATCTACCACTGTCATGCCGGGTTTGAAAAGCTTGTCACCCTGCTGAATTTCATCAAGTTTAAACCAGGCGCGCGAACGCAACCCCTTTTTCTGTGCCTGCAGCACATATTTATCGCTAAAGTGTTCCTGTAGCCAGCGACTGGAACTGGCCGAACGCTTTTTACCCGTCATAATTTTTCCAGTTAAATCTTCATCGTAGCGATAAATCAGTCCGCAATGGGTTGCGTTGATTTGGCGATATACACGAGATGGCGGTAGAATGAACCGTTTTCAATCCCTGAGTAAGTAAAAAATACGATGAATCTGAGTACCAAACAAAAACAGCACCTGAAAGGCCTGGCCCATCCCCTTAAGCCCGTTGTCATGCTGGGCGGTAATGGCCTGACCGAAGGCGTGCTCGCCGAAATCGAACTGGCGCTCGAGCATCACGAATTGATCAAGGTAAAAATTGCCTCGGAAGATCGTGAGACCAAGCAGCTGATCGTTGACGCAATCGTACGTGAAACTAAAGCGTGTAACGTACAGGTCATCGGCAATACGCTGGTGCTGTATCGCCCTGCAAAAGAGCGCAAAATTACTCTGCCACGTTAATGAAGCCGTAAGGCTGCCATAACGGGCAGAGAAAGTGCCATGCTCCTGCATGGGATAAAAGGCCGCGATGCGGCCTTTTTCCTTTCTTTACAATATGCGGCTACACATTTCAAAGCGTAGCAATATCTTAAAGGTATTCCACCTTTAAGACTTCATATTCCACATCGCCACCCGGTGTCTTCACGATCGCGACGTCATCCGCTTCTTTTCCCACCAAACCCCGCGCCATTGGCGAGTTCACTGAGATGAGATTCTGCTTAAAGTCAGCCTCGTCATCACCCACGATGCGGTAGGTAAATTCTTCGTCGGTATCGACATTCAACACCGTGACCGTCGCACCGAAAATCACACGGCCGGTTTTTGGCATGGCAGTCACATCAATGACCTGTGCATTAGAGAGTTTGGCTTCAATCTCCTGAATGCGCCCTTCACAAAAGCCCTGCTCTTCGCGTGCTGCGTGGTATTCGGCATTCTCTTTCAAATCGCCGTGCTCACGGGCTTCGGCGATGGAGGCGATAATGCGCGGACGCTTAACGGACTTCAGTTCGTTCAGCTCTTCGCGCAGCTTCTCAGCGCCTTTCAACGTCATCGGAATCTGATTCATTTTGGCTCCTCGTCATCTGTCCTGGTTAACGGCGTCATCCTGACCGGTGACAGCAGAAAACAGCTTCTGCGGCGCGTTACCTCTTTTCACAAGCAAAAGAAGCCTGACCCGGAAAGCTTTCCGGGTCAGGTTCGGTTTTGCATTTTGATACGTATTTTACCCCAGAGTTCCCTGTGGGTCATCGTTTACTTTGCACCGCCTCGGGACGTAGTATTGACGCCTTCACCCGCTAGTTACCGCGAGATTATGCGATTTTCACGACTTGTTACCGGATTAACCTGTGCGTTTATGCTGCAGGCACAAGCAGCCCCCGTTGAAGAATACATGCAGTATTTGCCAGACGGCGCAAACCTGGCGCTGATGGTACAAAAAGTGGGCGCATCAACCCCGATAATCGACTATCACGGCAAACAGATGGCACTGCCAGCCAGTACCATGAAGGTGATTACCGCGCTGGCCGCATTGCTGGAACTGGGACCGGACTTCCGTTTCCAGACCACCATGGAAACCAAAGGCGCGGTCAGTGATGGCACGCTTAATGGCGATTTAGTCGCGCGTTTTGGCGGCGATCCGACGCTCAGTCGACAGGATCTGCGCAACATGGTCGCTGCGCTGAAAAAACAGGGCATTAACCATATTAAAGGCAATCTGGTCATCGATACGTCGGTGTTTGCCAGCCACGATATGGCACCTGGTTGGCCGTGGAATGACCTGACGCAGTGCTTCAGTGCCCCGCCAGGCGCCGCGATTGTCGATAAAAACTGCTTCTCGGTCTCGCTCTACAGCGCCAATACGCCGGGCGAAAATGCCTTTGTACGTATCGCTTCTTATTACCCGGCACACATGTTTAGCCAGGTGCGCACCATCGGCCGTAACAGCGGTGATGGGCAGTACTGTGAGCTGGATGTCGTGCCTGGCGAGCTTAATCGCTATACCCTGACAGGTTGTATGCGTCAGCGTGCCGAGCCACTGCCGTTGGCCTTCGCCGTGCAGGATGGAGCCGCATGGGCAGGAGAAATCCTCAAAGCTGAGCTGCGTGCCGCGGATATCGATTACAGCGGCCATTTAGTTCGACAGCCGTTGGTCACCGCACCCGGTACCGTGCTGGCGTCAACGCAATCTGCACCGCTGCACAATCTGTTGCACACCATGCTGAAGAAATCAGACAACATGATTGCCGATACCGTGTTCCGCACTATCGGGCATCACTATTTCAACGTTCCTGGCACCTTCCGCGCCGGTTCTGATGCGGTGCGCCGTATCCTGCGCGAAAAAGCCGGCGTCGATCTGGGCAACAGTATTCAGGTCGATGGTTCGGGTTTATCGCGTCACGATTTGATCGCGCCCGACACCATGATGCAGGTATTGCAGTACATCGCGAAAAACGATTCGACGCTGAATTACATTTCGATGCTGCCACTGGCAGGCTACGACGGCACCCTGCAATATCGCGGTGGTTTGCATGAAGCGGGACTGGATGGCAAAGTCTCAGCCAAAACCGGTTCGCTACAGGGCGTCTATAATCTGGCTGGATTTATTACCACCTCCAGCGGTGCACGCGTGGCCTTTGTGCAGTATCTTTCTGGCTATGCCGTGCCGCCGGAAGATCAGAAAACGCGGCGCATTCCTCTGGTACGCTTTGAAAGCCGCCTCTACTCGGATATTAACAAAAACAACTAATGAAACTGCTGATTGTTGAAGATGACGCGCTGTTGCAATCGGGCCTGGCTCAGGCCCTTAGCGCACAAGGATACGCCGTTGACTGCGCCAGTACGGCGGCAGAAAGCAACGCGTTTCTCCGCAGTGGCCAGTACAGCCTGATCGTGTTGGATCTGGGTTTGCCGGATCGCGATGGTGCCACACTGCTGCGGCAATGGCGGCGCGAAGGCATCAATGTACCGGTGCTGATCCTCACCGCCCGCGACGCGCTTGAAGATCGGGTTGATGGCCTGGATGCCGGTGCCGATGATTACCTGGTGAAACCTTTTGCCCTGGTGGAGTTGCAGGCGCGCGTACGTGCGCTGATTCGTCGCTTCCAGGGGCACAGTGACAACCTGCTGCAACAGGGGGATCTCACTCTGAACCTCAGTTCACAACAGGTGCTGCTGGAAGAACGTCCTCTGGAGATCACGCCAAAAGAGTTCGCGCTGCTGACCCGTTTATTGATGCGCGTGGGTCAAAACGTGCATCGTGAAACACTGCAACAGGATCTTTACAGCTGGAATGACGATCCCGGATCCAACACTCTGGAAGTTCACATTCACAATTTACGTCGCAAACTCGGGAAAGATCGTATTAAAACCGTACGCGGCGTGGGTTACCGTCTGGAAGTGCGCGAATGAATAGCATGCGTCAGCGGTTACTGATTATGCTGGCGCTGATTCTCCTCACCTGCCAGGTGATGAGCGCCATCTGGTTGTGGCATGAGAGCCGTGAACAAATCAGCTTCCTGGTGAATGAAACCCTGTCAGCGCAGGCGCGTAACGACCGCGTCGAGAACGAAATCCGCGAAGCCATCGCCTCGCTGCTGTTGCCCTCGCTGGTGATGATTGCGCTGACGCTGCTGCTCTCGTTCTGGGCCATCAACTGGATTATTCGCCCGCTGCGTTTGCTGCAGGACAGTCTCGCCCATCGCTCTGCCGATAATCTCACTCCGCTGCCCATCTATTCCGAGATGGATGAGATCGTTGCGGTGACCTCATCGATCAATCAGCTGTTCTCACGGCTGGATCACACGCTCCAGCAGGAGCGGCTGTTTACCGCCGATGCCGCACATGAACTGCGCACGCCCCTGGCGGGTTTACGCCTCCATCTGGAGTTGTTGCATCAGCAGAAGGTGCCACAAAGTGACATGCTGATTGAGCGCATCGACCAACTGATGCACACCGTTGAACAGTTGCTGATGCTGTCACGCGCCGGACAGGCGCTGGCCGGTGGCCACTATCAACAGTTGCAGTGGCAAAAGGACATTATGCAGCCGCTGCAACCCGAAATGGCCGAGCTGTATGAGCAGCGCCAGCAAAATCTGCTCTGGCCGCAAGGCAAAGATATTCCGCAGCAGGGAGAAGCCGTGTTGCTGCGCCTGATGTTGCGTAACCTGCTGGAAAACGCTTCGCGCTACAGCCCGGAGGGCAGCGAGGTTAAGGTGAAAATGCAGCAAGACAAGCAGCAGGTGATTATCGAAGTCTGGGATCAGGGGCCGGGTATTGATGCCGATGCGGCGGAAGAGTTGACGCAGGCATTTCGTCGTCGCGACCAGCGCTATGGCGGCAGCGGCCTGGGCCTGAATATTGTGTTGCGCATCGTGCAGATGCACCGTGGCAGACTGGAACTGGTGAATCGTCAAGACAGCAGCGGGCTGATTGCCCGCTGCTATTTACCGCATCAACTGCTTTAGAAGTGGGTATTCAGGCCGACGTAATAGGTTCGGCCTGATTCGTTGTAGGTATTGGCACCCGCACCGTACAGGTAAGCGCCTGTGGTGGCGTTACCGGTGGTTTGCGCATTACCTTCGCGGAAGTGACGCTTATCAAACAGGTTGTCGATACCCAAGGTTACGCTGGCGTACTTGTTGATATCGTAAGTGCCGCTCAAGCCGATAATCGAGTAAGGCGCGACTTTATCGGTTGCACTGCCCGTCACCGGTTGGCCTTTGTAGTCATACTTCTTCGGCGTCTGCGTACCGTACCAGGTCAGGGTGGTTTGCAGCGACAGATCCTGCGTGGCTTGCCAGCTCAGCGTCGAGTTCAGGGTGTATTCCGGGATCACCGACAGACGATCGCCGGTTTCCTTGTTTTTACTCTGCAGCATGTAGGTGAAGTTGTTATTCCACATCACGCTATCAGAGAACGGCACGTTAACGGTACCTTCCAGCCCTTCGACCACCGCTTTCGGCACGTTTTCCCACTTGTAGATATCTGTGGTGCCGTTCGAGGCTTTACCCACTGGCGCGTAACCCGCTTCAATCTTGTTGCGGTAATCGTTACGGAACCAGGTCAGACCGGCCTGATAACCCTCGTGTTTCCACTCCAGCCCAATCTCTTTGTTGAAACTGTTTTCGGCTTTCAGGTCTGGGTTACCCTGCAAATAACAGGCACCGGTACTGGCTGCACAACCCTGACCGTTGCTGTATAGCAGGTAGTTCGGGTTGGTCTGGTACAAGCTTGGCGCTTTGTACGCCAGGCCAGCACCCATCTTCAGCGTGAAGTCATCACCTAAACCTTGCGACAGGTTCAGAGACGGGCTCCAGTTATTGCCGACGATCGAGTGATGATCGAAGCGCAGGCTTGGCGTCAGCATGGTGCTGTCAGTCAGCTCCATGTTGTCTTCTGCAAACAGCGAGAAGATTTCCGCCTGCGAATATGGGCTACGGCCGGTATTCGACACGCCCGGCACGGAGCCATAGCTCGCTGCCTGAGTGGTGGAAGAAGGATCTTTCATGCTTTGCTGGTTCCATTCGGTACCCAGCGTGGCAGTCTGATTAATCAACCACTCGAATGGAATGCTGACTTCACTGTGCAGCAAGATGTCGTCTAACTGAATGGTATTGAAACCATCGTTAGAGAAGATGCCCTCGGTGCCGCCCGCCAGACCTTCGTTAATGCGGGTGTTACGGGTTTTCTCGTAACGCGCATAGGTATTGGTGCTGACACCGTTATCCCACGCACCCGTCCATTTCAGCGAGATATTCTGACGATACAGGCGGTTGGTTTCATCGCCGTACAGGCTCTTCACCAGCGCGCTGGTGTTAGTGTTTTGGGTATCGCCCGCGTACAGGTTGCCCTGACGGCTATAACCCGCTTGCAGCTCCAGGGTTTGCATCGGAGCAAACGTCCAGCTCAGCAAGGCGTTGATATCTTTGTTCACCGACCCTTCACGGCCCGATGGATAGCTACCCGCATACGAACCGGTACGATCGGCAGCGTGGCCTTCGTTGATATCGTAGGCATCGGCCTGAGTTTTGGCTAAGCCACCGTACAGACGGAAGTTAACATCGTCACCCAGCGGCCCTTCAAGGCTGAAGTTAGTGCGCTTGGTTGACCCTTCCGATTTATGTTCCGGCGCATTGAGGTAGGTATTCCAGGAGCCGTGCCACTGCTGGTCGTTATTTTTTTTGGTGATGATATTCACCACGCCACCCGCAGCGCCGTTACCGTAGCGCACCGCAGCCGGACCGCGAATCACGTCAATGTGGTCGATCATCTCCGGTGGCACCCAGTTGGTGTCACCGCGCGTATCACGCTCGCCACGCCAGCCTAAACGCACCGAGTTGCGGCTGGTGATCGGCATGCCATCCACCATAATCAGGGTGTTTTCCGGGCCCATGCCGCGAATATCAATCTGACGATTGTTACCGCGCTGGCCGCTGGTGGAGTTACCGGTGAGGTTCACGCCTGGCATGGTACGAATGATTTCTGAAACATCACGCGCCGGGGGATGCTTTTTAATTTCATCGGCGGTGATGGTCGACACGCCGGGTGCCTGCAGGTTTTGCTGCTGGGCCGTCACCATTAAGGTGCCGCCGTTCATGGATTCGGCGTCGGCGGTAGATTGGCTGCTGGTCGTCTTGCTGGAAGTGTCTGCTGCCCAGGCGCTGCCGGAGAGCAGTGAGGCGCTGAGCCCCAGTTCAATCAAAATAGCTAATGATAGTTTTGAGTAACGCGTCATTTTTTTCATTCCTGGATGGCCAGTAGCAACATCGTTGGATGCTTGGCTGGCGAGCCGGTGAGAATATCCCTGTCCTAATCGCGCCGAGTTCCAGTCCTGGCAGTGCTATCCGTGGCATAACCTTCCAGGAAGGAAAGAGCCAGGCGGAACGCGCGTGCTCTTTTTGAGCGGAAACACCCTATTGCAAATGCAAATAGTTATCAATAGTATTAATTATTAATCTTATGTAAATCTTCCCCTACACAGTAACTGGCAGCCCCTATGACCTGGCGAAATGATGTAACCGGTAGCGAAGCCTGGTGGCAGGAGCAACAATCTCAAGGTATTCCACGTATCGAGCCACAACCGGATGGCACCTGTCTGGTGACCTTCTTCTGGCGCGACCCGCAAGGCAGTGAAAAAGCATCGGGGACCCAGCGCGTGTGGATCAACATCACCGGCGTGACCGATCATCACCAAAAGCGACCACCGCAATCACTGGTACGCGTGACAGACACGGATGTGTGGTACTGGCAAACCACCCTTCCAGCAAACTGGCGCGGCAGCTACTGCCTGATGCCCGATGAGCATGCCACGGATTTCTCCGGCGAAGCCGACATGTACAACCTGCGCAACTGGTGGCGTGAAAAATTCCACACGGCAAAGGCCGATCCGCTGAATAAACTGCGTGGCTGGGCGGGTGGACGCGGAATGGGCGTTTCTCCGCTGCACTTGCCGCAGGCACCTAATCAGCAAATCTGGCAAGCGGTGGACGATGGCAGCGCGCCTGAGATATCTCTGCAGCAATATCAGTGGGATAGCGCTCTGTTAGGCAACAGCCGTAAGGTCTGGATTTACACCACCGGCGCGTCAGATCCCGCACAGCGCCCGCTGGCGATCCTGCTGGATGGGCAATTCTGGGCTAACCAAATGCCGATTGCTGGCCCGCTGCAACAGCTCACGGACAGCGGCAAACTACCCGCCGCGGTCTATCTGTTTATCGACATCATTGACCGCGAACACCGCAGCCGGGAATTGCCCTGCAACCCGCAATTCTGGCAGGCCATGCAGCAGGAGTTACTGCCACAGGTCGCGGCATGGGCGCCGTATCGCCAGCAGGCAGACAGCACGCTGGTGGCCGGACAAAGCTTCGGTGGGCTGGCATCGGTTTTCGCCGCCCTGCATTTCCCGGAGACTTTCGGCAACGCGCTGAGCCTCTCCGGGTCGTTCTGGTGGCCGGAACGTGGCAATCCGCACGGCTGGCTGTTACAGGCATTAGATGGCGGCTTAGCGCCTCAATACCCGCTGCGTTTCTGGCTGGAAGCCGGCAAACGAGAAGGCCTGATTCTGCAAGCCAATCAACAATTAGAACAACAACTTACTGCTGCCGGTTACCAGGTGAATTACCAACCGGTTGAGGGTGGTCACGACGCGCTATGTTGGCGCGGTGGGCTGCTCGACGGTCTGCAAGCTCTGTGGCGCAATCCGACTTAAATTTCCTCACTCAGGACGCAAACCGGAGCAACGATGTCTGAATCTCTGATGAACAAAACCATGACTGACCAACACACTCTGCCGCTGGTGGCGGCACAGCCCGGCATCTGGATTGCCGATCAGCTGACCCAACACCACAACGCCTATGCCGTGGCGCACTTTGTTGAATTACAGGGTGCGATTAACAGCGCCTTGTTAGCACAAGCCATCGTGGCAGGCATGCAGGAAGCCGATACGCTCAACATGGCGTTTGGTGAAGTCGAGGGGGAAGCACTGCAATGGGCACAGCCGCAAACGTTCAGCGCACCGCAGATTGTGGATTTGCGCGATGAAGCCGATGCTGCCGCCAAAGCCCGCGCATTAATGCGTGAAGATATGAACGGTGATTTACGCGTGTTGAGCGGGGCTAAACTGTGGCATCACTGCCTTTATCGCATTGGCGATCAGCACTGGTTCTGGTATCAGCGCTACCATCATTTGGTGGTGGATGGTTTCAGCTTTACCGCCATCACGCGCCGCATTGCCAACCTCTACAGCGCCGCCGTTCAGCAACAGGATGCCGAACCCACCCCGTTTATTCCGTTTAGCGAAGTGGTGGAAGAGTATCAGCGCTATCAGGAATCCTCATCCTTCACGCGTGACCGCGATTTCTGGCGGGAAAAAGGGGCCGCACTGCCCTCACCCGCTTCCCTGTCGCCGTTACCACTGGCCGGGCAAAGCGCCACCACCGATATCCTGCGTCATAGCGTCACGCTCGATCGCGCCACGTTTCAGACCTTGATCAACCAGCATCCGCAATCCAGCGCCGCTGATTTAGCCTTTGCCCTGGTTGCGCTGTGGCTCGCGCGACTCAGTGGTCAGAACGACTTCGCCGCCGGCTTCATCTTTATGCGACGCATTGGTTCTGCCGCACTGTGCGCTACGGGCCCGGTGATCAATGTGCTGCCGATGGCGGTGCACTACGATCCCACTCAACCGATCTCTGCGCTGGCAGCGCAGCTGGCGGGTGAAGTGAAGAAAATGCGCCGCCACCAGCGCTATGATGCCGAACAGGTACAGCGTGACCTCGGCCGATTGGGCGATGGCGATCCGCTGTACGGCCCAGTGATCAACCTCAAGATGTTTGATTACCAACTCGATTTTGCCGGCGTTGAGGGGATAACGCATCAGTTGGCCTCTGGCCCGGTACGCGATCTGGAGATCGCTATCTATATCAGTGAACAGGGTGAACTGACGCTGGAGCTGCTGGCCAATGCGCAACGTTACAGCGAATCCACGCTGCACCGTCATACCAGCCGCTTTGACCTGCTGCTGAAGCAGCTTGCCGAGCAACCGCAGCGCCCGTTGGGTGAACTTGATCTGCTGACCGTCGAAGAACATGCGCAAATTGCTGGCATCAACCAGACGGCACATCCTGTCCCCGCAGAAACCCTGGCTTCGTTGCTGGCACAACAGGTTGAGCGCACGCCGGATGCACCGGCGTTGGCGGATGCCGTGCATCAACTTAGCTACCGCGAAATGCAGCAGCAACTGTTCGCGCTGGCAGACGATCTGCGTGCCGCCGGTGTACAGCGCGGCGATATCGTGGCGGTGGCACTGCCGCGTTCGGTGCAGCTTTCATTGGCGCTTCAGGCAATTGTTTCGCTGGGTGCGGCCTATCTGCCACTTGATACCGGCTATCCTGACGAACGTTTACAGCTGATGCTGGAAGACGCCGCACCGAAAACCTTGATCACCTCAGCGGAACTCAGCGCACGTTTCCAGGCCATCGCCACGGTTAACCAGCTGCATTTTGATGCGCTCTACGCCCACACGGATGCTCCGCAACCTGCCAGTGCGCCGACACCGCAGGATGGGGCTTACATCATCTACACCTCCGGTTCAACGGGCCGTCCAAAAGGCGTACTGGTGGGGCATGAGGCCATCGTCAATCGCCTGTTGTGGATGCAGGATTGCTACCCGCTGCAAGCCGACGACGTAGTGCTACAGAAAACGCCGAGTAGCTTTGATGTCTCCGTATGGGAGTTCTTCTGGCCGCTGCTGGTCGGCGCGCAGTTGGTGATGGCTCCGCCGGAGGCGCACCGCGATCCTGAAGCGCTGCAGCAACTGTTTGCCCGCTACAAAGTCACCACCACGCATTTCGTACCCTCGATGCTGGCGGCCTTTGTCGCGGCCCTGGATACACCGGCCGCCATCGCCTGCTGCACCAGCTTGCGTAATGTTTTCTGCAGTGGTGAAGCCCTGCCGACCGATCTGTCACGCGAGTGGGAAAAGCTGACGCATGTACCGCTGCACAACCTGTATGGCCCAACCGAAGCAGCGGTGGATGTCAGCTGGTATCCGGCCTTTGGTGAGGCGCTGGCGGCAGTAGAAGGTGCCAGCGTGCCAATTGGTTTCCCGGTGTGGAATACCGGATTGCGTATTCTCGACGCACGCATGCAGCCAGTGCCACCGGGTGTAGCCGGTGATCTTTACCTCACTGGCGTGCAGTTAGCGCATGGCTATCTCGGCCGTCCAGACCTGACAGCCAGCCGCTTTATCGCCGATCCTTTTGCCACAGGTGAGCGTATGTACCTCACTGGCGATGTTGCTCGCTGGCTGGATAACGGCGCGGTGGAATACCTCGGCCGCAGCGATGATCAGCTGAAGATTCGCGGTCAGCGCATCGAACTTAATGAAATCGACTATGTGTTGAGTGCTCAGCCCGGCATTGAGCAGGCGGTGACGCATGCCGTGGTGTTGGGCGGCAGCGCGGCGCAAGGCGGTGATGCGCGTCAGTTGGTGGGGTATGTGATTGCGGCGCAGCCTGTTGATGGTGAAGCACTGCGCGAAGCGTTGGCGCAACGTCTGCCCGCCCATATGGTGCCGGTGGCGATTGTGCAGCTGGATGCCTTCCCGCTCAGCAGCAACGGAAAACTGGATCGCAAAGCGCTGCCGCTACCGCAAAATGCGGCAGAGAACGTGGGACGTGAACCGCATGCCGGATTAGAAACCCAGCTGGCGCAAGCCTTCTGCCAGCTGCTGGCACGCGATAGCGTCAGCGCGCAGGATGATTTCTTTGCCCTGGGCGGACACTCATTGCTGGCCATGCGCCTGGCCGCACAGCTGCGCCGTGAACTGCAACAGCCGGTATCGGTGGGGCAGATTATGGTGGCCTCAACCGTAGAGAAACTGGCGCGTTTGCTCAGCGATGCGCATTCGCATCAGCAGGCGGGTTTTGAAGCCGTGCTGCCACTGCGTCAGAGCAACGGACCAACGCTGTTCTGTTTCCATCCGGCATCCGGCTTTGCCTGGCAGTTTAGTATTCTGCAACGCTATCTTGATCAGCGCTGGTCGCTGGTGGGGATTCAGTCACCGGATACCGAAAGCCCGTTGAACCAGAGCGCGCATCTCGACGACGTATGTGAATCCCACCTGCGCACGCTGCGTGAGGTGCAACCGCACGGGCCTTACTACTTCCTGGGCTATTCTCTGGGCGGAACCCTGGCACAGGGCATCGCTGCACGTCTTGAAGCAGCGGGTGAAGAGGTGGCCTTCCTCGGCCTGCTCGACACCTGGCCGCCGGAAACGCAGAACTGGGATGAGAAACGCGGCGAGAACGTGCTGGATCCGGCCGTGCTGGACGAGGTGAATCGCGAGCGTGAGCAGTTTATTGCGGCGCAGCGCCATCAGGCTGGGGAAGAGATGCGTGCGATGTTCGATACCATCGAAGCCAACTACGCCAGTTCAGTTCGCCTGCTGGCGACTGCGCGCAGTGCTCGTTTCAACGGTCGTGCCACGCTGTTCCTGGCTGAAAAAACGCAGCAGCCAGGCCAGGATGCACGTCGCGCCTGGGCACCGTATGTGGGTGAACTCGACGTATGGCCAATCGATTGTGCGCATGTGGAGATTATTTCACCGCAGATGTTTGAGCAGATCGGGCCATTGTTACAGCGGATTTTGGCGTAATTGGCACCAGGTGCGCATCAATGCGCACCCTACATCGTAAGGGCGGCATTAATGCCGCCCTGATTACCTGCCCCGCCCCAGCGGCACAATCATCGGCGTATGCGCCACCGGATCGTCCACAATCACGCAGCGCAAACCATACACCTGCTCAATCAATGCGGGTGTGACAATCTCCGCTGGCTTACCTTCGGCGATAATCTTGCCGTGACGCATGGCGATCAAATGCGTGGCATAACGACAGGCGTGATTCAGGTCGTGTAACACCACCACCAGCGTACGACCATGCTGCTGATTCAACTCCTGCATCAACTCCAGCAGCTCGATCTGATGGGTAATATCCAGCCAGGTGGTCGGCTCGTCCAGCAACAGCAGTGGCGTCTGCTGTGCCAGCACCATGGCAATCCACACGCGCTGGCGCTGACCACCGGATAGCGTATCCACCGGCTGCTGCGCCAGATCGGCGACGCCGGTGGCGCGCATCGCCTGCTGTACCGCCTCTTCATCCTCGGTCCGCCAGCGACCAAACAGCGGTTGGTGCGGATAGCGTCCGCGCGCCACCAATTCCGTGACACTGATACCCGCAGGCGCATTGGAACTCTGCGGCAGCAGCCCTAACCGTCGTGCCACCTCTTTGGTGGGGTAGCGCGCAATCGCCTCACCATCTAAAAACACTTCGCCTTTTAGCGGAGCATTGAGACGGCTTAAGGTGCGTAATAACGTCGATTTACCACAGGCATTGGGGCCGATAATCACCGTCAGCTCCCCTTCCGGGATCGCCACCGACAAATTTTCCGCCACCACTTTTTTGTCATAACCGAGCGTCAGGCCTTCGCCATACAGACGTGAAGGAATATCGATCATTGGCGTCGCGCCTCCCGCACCAGTAACGCAATCAGATAGAGTCCACCCAGGCTGACGGTGATCACGCCAACCGGTAATTGATAAGGCAGGAACAGATGCTGTGCGGCAAAATCTGCGGCAATCAGCAGCAATGCCCCACACAGTGATGCCAGCAGCAAAGCACCTTTCTCACCGCCGCCCAGTCGGCGTGCAATCTGCGGGGCCAGTAACGCCACAAAGGAGATCGGCCCCACCAGCGCCGTTGACGCTGCCGTCAACACCACGCCAATCAGCATCAACCACATGCGGCTGCGCTCGACGGGCACGCCGAGGGCGCTGGCTGTGTCATCGCCCATCTCCAGCAGGCGCATCCGCCGCGTCAGCAACGCCATCAACAACAGAGACAACAACAGCACCGCAATCACCGGCGGGGTTTTTGCCCAGGTGATGCCGTTCAGCGATCCTGCGCTCCATAAACCGGCACTCAGCGCCGATTCCAGTGAGGCACTGATAATAAGCCAGGCATTGAGCGCCATCAGTAACGCGCGCACGCTAATGCCAACAATAATCAGGCGGAAGGTTTCAACACCGTTGCGCCAGGCAAACAGGTACACCAGCGCCGCGGTTCCGACCCCGCCCACCAGCGCGGCACCGGTCATGGCCGCGATGCCCTGATTGAACAGCACCAATGCCACCAATACGCCGCTGTAGGCACCGGTGTTAAAGCCCAGAATATCCGGGCTGCCGAGGGGATTGCGCAGTAGAGACTGGAAAATGGCGCCGCTCACCCCGAGGGCTGCGCCAATCAGCAGCGCCATCAGCACGCGCGGCAGTCGCCACTCCAGCACGATCAGCTTAACGTTACTGGCCCCTTCCCCCAGCAGCACCTGCCAGAACTGTTCTGCGCCAATCGGCAATGCGCCGCGCGTCATTGCCAGATAAGCCAGCAGCAAGCAGGTCAAGGTCAGCCATGTGGTGTGCAGCAGAACACGGCGCGTCATAGGCCACCTCGACCGAGTTGACGACGTACCAGCACAATCAGCACGGGAGCGCCCAGCATCGCGGTGACAATTGAGACACGCAGTTCACCTGCAACCAGCAGGCGGCCCAGAATATCCGCCGCCAGCAGCAGAATCGGGGTGATGATCGCGGTGGCCGGCAGCATCCAGCGGTGATCGTTACCCACCAGCCAGCGTGCAAAATGCGGTGTCATCAGACCGATAAAAGCAATCGGGCCCACCGCTGCCGTTGCCGCTCCACACAGGAGGGCGATAGCCAGCAACCCCAGCAGCTGCGTACGCGCCACGCGCGTTCCGAGCGCCGTTGCCATATCGCCGCCCATGCTCAAACTGTTCAGCGCCTGCGACAGGCAAAACGCTATCACGCTTCCGATGAGCACCGCCGGAAACAAGGTGCGCAGCACCTCAAAGTTGCGAATATCCAGTGAGCCGCTGTGCCAGAAACGCAGATGGTCATAAATATCAGGATTGAGGAGCGACAGGCCCGATGTCAGGCCATCCAGCACCGCGCCCAGCGCCACGCCGGCTAACGTCAGGCGCACTGGGTTGACGCGGCCACCGCCAATCGCACCGGTCATCGCCACCAGCAGCGAGGCCAGTAACGCGCCGGCAAACGCAAATCCGAGCCAGTCGAGCGGCGAATCGGCGCCAAACAGCGCAATGCCAATCACCACGGCAAATCCGGCACCGGCATTCACCCCAAGAATGCCGGGATCGGCCAATGGATTACGCGTCAGGCTTTGCATCAAGGCCCCCGCCAACCCAAGCGCCACCCCTGCGAGTAGCCCAGCCAGCGTTCGCGGCAAGCGCGCGTCGCGCACAATCACACACTCTGCGCTGTTACAGCTGGAGGTCAGCGAATGATAGACATCGGCAAGCGGTATTGATTTGGCCCCCAGCATTAAGCTGAGCGCGATGAGGAGCATGAGCAGAATCCCTGAGCCTGCTAATGCACGGAACTGGCGCATCGTTCTAAACCTTCACTGTTCAACGTCGTCGCATGCGCAACGCAATTTGATAATGGTTATCGTTATTACTCGCGTTCGCCTATGTTACCATGACTCGCCTCGCGGACGATGAGGAAAATTGGTGCAAAAAGGCGAACATATGAACAAATCCTCCCACTTTATCGATCTCTCCCTGCTGAAAACCCATGCGGCATTTCGCGCGGTGTTTATCGCTCGATTTATCTCGATTGTTGCATTGGGGATGCTGGCCGTCGCAGTGCCGGTGCAAATTCAGCACATGACGCAATCACCGTTGCTGGTGGGATTAGCGGTGACGCTGGCCGCCTCGGGCATGTTTATCGGTCTGTTAACTGGTGGCGTGCTCGCCGATCGTTACGAACGTAAAAAGCTGATACTGATTGCCCGTTCAACCTGCGGTTTAGGTTTCATCGCCCTGGCGATAAATGCCGCGCTACCGCAGCCGTCGCTGATGGCGGTTTATCTGCTGGGATTCTGGGATGGCTTCTTCGGCGCCATTGGCGTCACCGCCCTGCTGGCAGCGACGCCCGCGCTGGTGGGTCGCGAAAACATTATGCAGGCTGGGGCGATCACCATGTTGACGGTCCGCTTTGGTTCGATTCTCTCGCCTGCGATTGCTGGACTGGTGATCGCGCACGGTGGCGTGGTGTGGAACTACGGCTTGGCCGCGTTCGGCACACTGTTAACCGTGCTGACGCTGCTAAAGCTGCCGCAGTTAGCGCCACCGCCACAGCCGCGTGAACATCCGTTGAAGTCACTCGCTGCAGGCATACAGTTCCTGTTTGCCAGCCCGATAGTCGGCATGGTGGCATTGATTGGTGCGCTGGTGACCCTCTCCAGCGCAATACGCGTGCTGTACCCGGCGCTGGCCCCACACTGGTCAGTAAGCGCTAACCAATTTGGTATGCTCTATGCTGCCGTGCCCCTCGGAGCCGCGATTGGCGCGTTGACCAGTGGCAAACTCAAGCATGCCGCCCGACCGGGACAGCTGGTACTGGGGAGTGCAGTGGCGGCGTTTATCGCCCTGGGATTATTCAGCCTGATGCCCAACTTACTGCTGGCGCTGCTGTGCCTGGTAGCCTTTGGTTATTTCAGCGCCATCAACAGTCTTGTGCAGTACGCGATGATCCAGGTGCTGACGCCAGACCACTTACTGGGGCGTATTAACGGACTGTGGACGGCGCAAAACGTCACCGGTGATGCAATTGGCGCGGCAATGATTGGTGCGATGGGATCATGGTTACTGCCGCCCCAGGCTGCCGCAGTGTTTGGTTTTACGGCAGCGCTGCTGGGCATCATGATGTGGTGGGTGATGTGGCGGTTGCGCCGTTACCACGCGCCAGCCCCGGAGCTGGCGCAACCCTCATCATGATTTAACGAACAGTTTTTCCAGACGCGCCAGCAGATTGCTGGCGCTGTAGTAATCCAGACGGAACGAATCGACACCCAGCGGGAAGACCTGTTTCTGCGTCACCGCTGAATTTTGCGCCAGGAACGGATTACTCAGCACTGACTGCGTGGTTTTCTCGTCAGCGGCGAACAGCAGGAACGTCTTGCCCGTCAGACCGCTGCCCACGTTTTCGCCCGACAACTGAATGATGTCTTTACGCTGGCCCATGCTGTGGCCCTGTTGAACGGAGGCAGGCGGTTCGGCGAGGGTGAAACCCAGCTGCTCTAACAACTTGCCCTGCGCCGATTCTGCGGTCCATACGTTGACGGCACGACCATCGCCGTTCCACACCATCGCAGAGACCGGTTGCGGCGGCAACGTGATGGCTTTCTTTAAGGCCGCTTCACGGTCGTCAAACGCCTTAACACGCTGTGCGGCCTGAGCTTCATGGCCGGTCGCCTGGCCAAGCAGCGTCACCACATCCTGCCAACTTTTGTCGTCGTAATTGACCACCAGGGTTGGCGCGATAGCGGAAAGCTGGCTGGCAAGTTTGATCGCCGAGTCGTTGCCGGTCGCGCTGACCAGAATCAGATCCGGCGCTTCAGCCGCCACGGCTTCGGCACTGGGTTCACCAATATAGAGACGTTTAAGATGGCGCTGTTTCGCCACATCGCCCCACTGGCGGAAAAAGCCCTGATCGTCAGCAAGACGGCTGTTGGGAGCGGTCGCGCCGGAGGCAATAACCGGTGCATCAATCGCCAGCAATGAACCCGTCAAAGTGACGCTGGTGGACACAATGCGCTGCGGTGCTTTGCTGATGGTCACGGGACCATTCGCTCCCTGAAGGGTACGCGGCCAGCCCTGCTCGGCCTGTGCCAATCCGCTAAACGCCTGGAAAACAAAAATCAGGGCCGAGAGGCCCCATAAACCGCATTTATTCATAAGTTTTGGTCCACTTTTTAGCATATTGCCCTGGGTGACGTTAGCGTCCGATTACGCCGAAACACGCTGGAAATCCCGCGAATGGATTGACTCTTTTGCCCAATCGACGTAGGTTACAGGCCCATAATAAAAATGATAATCATTCTTAATAATCTTATCATTTATAGGTGAAAATTATGGTGGAATCATCCATGTTTGAAAATGCCTTATTGAAGGATTTTTCCGCGTTATGCCGTGGGTTCCTTTTTACCTCGCCCTGGCGCAGCCTCGCAACGCAGGGGTGTTATACCACCATCACTGCATCCGTTGCTGATGCGGCGCTGTTGCAGGGGGATTTTCAACAACAGTTGCGGCAGCATTTCGCGGCGGCTAAAAAACAGGGGATTAACAATCCGATTTTGGTCGGCGCGATCCCGTTTGATGTCAGCCAACCCGCTGCGCTGTTTATCCCTGAGTCTTACCAGACGTTTAACCGCGCCGATCTGCAAAATGCCTTACCCTCAGCCGTGAGTGAACTGCCACAGGTGCGTCGCCGTATGGCAGTACCCGACCACGATGTCTTCACCCAAATGGTGGCGGATGCCGTGTCGGCAACTCAGCGTGGTGACCTTGATAAAGTGGTGCTGTCGCGTTTGATGGATATCGTCACCGAACAACCGGTCGATACTGCCGCACTGATGCAGCGCGTGATTGCCCAGAACCCCAACAGCTATCACTTCCATCTACCGCTGCCGCAAGGCGGAGCACTGGTGGGCGCCAGCCCAGAACTGATGCTGCGTAAACAGGGGCGTGATTTTAGCTCATGTCCACTGGCGGGTTCTGCTCGCCGTCATCATGACGATAGCCAGCAAGATCGTGCGGCGGGCAATACGCTGATGGACTCTGGCAAAGATCGTCACGAACACAAGCTGGTCACAGATGCGATGCGTGACACACTGCAGCCGCGTAGCCGACTGCTATCGGTGCCGACCGTGCCCTCCCTGATCACCACCGCGACCTTGTGGCACCTCGCAACGCAAATCGACGGCGAAGTGCAGGATGAGCATGAAAACGCCCTGTCGCTAGCCTGCTTGTTGCACCCAACACCAGCATTGAGCGGCTTCCCACACCAACGTGCCCAACAGCTGATTCAGCAGTTGGAACCTTTCGATCGCCAACTGTTTGGCGGCATCGTCGGCTGGTGTGACAGTGAAGGCAATGGCGAGTGGGTGGTGACAATTCGCTGCGGCACGGTGCACGGTGCGCGGGTACGCCTGTTTGCCGGAGCCGGCATCGTGGCCGACTCCCAACCTGAATCAGAATGGCGCGAAACCGGCGTGAAGCTGGACACCATGTTGCGCGCATTTGGACTGCAATAAAGGAAAGATGATGAGCATTCCCTATACCCGTTGGCCAGACGACTTAGCCGCACGCTACCGCGAAAAAGGCTATTGGCTCGATGTCCCCATGACCGACATTTTGGCGCGTCACAAAGACAACGATGCGATTGCGGTCATCGACGGTGACCGTCAGATCAGCTATCGCCAACTGGATGCGTTGAGCGACAACCTCGCGGCGGCCTTGCAGCGCCGTGGTTTGCAACAGGGCGACACCGCATTAGTCCAGCTGGGCAACGTTGCGGAGTTCTATATCACGGTCTTCGCCTTGTTTAAGCTCGGCGTGGCGTCTGTGTTCGCGCTGTATAGCCATCAGCGCACTGAACTGACTGCCTACGCATCACAGATTCAACCCAAGCTGCTGATTGCCGATCGCAGCCATGCACTGTTTGCCGACGATAATTTTATCGGCGCGCTCTGTGCTGCGCAGCCTTCACTGCAGCAGGTGATCCTGCGTAACGATAATCAGCCAGAAAATACCCTTGAAGCGTTGATGGCCGAAGCGGCGGGCGATTATCAGGCCACGCCAACCGCAGCCGATGAAGTGGCATTTTTCCAGCTCTCGGGCGGCAGCACTGGCACGCCGAAGTTGATTCCGCGCACGCATAACGATTACTACTACAGTATTCGTGCCAGCGACGATATCTGCGAAGTCACGGCTGATACGCGCTATTTGATTGCCCTGCCTGCACCACACAACTTTGCGATGAGTTCGCCGGGTTCACTCGGCGTGTTCTATGCGGGGGGTCAGGTGATCCTCGCCGCCGATCCCAGCGCCACACTCTGCTTCCCGCTGATTGAGCAGCACCAGGTGACCGATACCGGTTTAGTGCCGCCTGCCGTCAGCCTGTGGTTGCAAGCCATTCAGGAATGGGGAAGCAACAAGCAGCTGGCATCACTGCAACGTATTCAGGTGGGTGGGGCTAAATTAGGTGAGACTCTGGCGCGTCGCATTCAGACCGAAATTGGCTGCCGGTTACAGCAGGTGTTTGGCATGGCAGAGGGCCTGGTGAACTACACCCGCTTTGGCGATGACGAACAAACCATTCTGACCACGCAGGGCCGCCCTATTTCTGAAGACGATGAAGTCTGGGTAGCCGATGAACAGGGTAATCCACTGCCCACGGGCAGTATCGGCCGTCTGATGACGCGAGGCCCTTATACCTTCCGCGGCTACTACAACAGCCCGGAGCATAACGCCGCCAGCTTTGATGCCAACGGGTTTTACTGCTCCGGCGATCTCATCGAGATCAATGCTCAAGGCTACATCACCGTGCAGGGCCGCGAGAAAGATCAGATCAACCGTGGTGGCGAAAAGATCGCGGCAGAAGAGATCGAGAACCTGCTGCAACGTCATCCTGATGTGATTCACGCTGCGCTGGTATCGATGAATGATGAACTGATGGGCGAAAAGAGCTGCGCCTTTATTGTCGCCAGCCAGCCGATCAAAGCGGTGGCACTACGCCGCCATTTGCGTGAACTTGGCGTGGCCGAGTTTAAGTTACCCGATCGTATTACTTGCGTAGATGCCCTGCCGCTGACCCCCGTCGGCAAGGTGGATAAAAAACGTTTACGCCAACAGCTTGCTGACCAACAAGCGCAAGCCTGACCTGTTCCGGAGATTGTAATGGCTATTCCAAAACTGAACTCTTACGCGCTGCCAGCGGCAGCTGAACTGCCAACCAACAAGGTGAAATGGACCGTTGAGCCGCAGCGTGCTGCTTTACTCATTCATGATATGCAGGCTTACTTCCTGAACTTTTGGGGTGAGAACAGCCCGCTGATCGATCAAGTAGTCGAGAATATCGCTCGCCTGCGCGCCTACTGCAAAGCGCAGGGCATTCCTGTGTTTTACACCGCACAGCCGAATGAACAGAGCGATGCCGATCGCGCGCTGCTCAACGACATGTGGGGACCGGGCCTGAATAAACACCCGGAGCAGCAAAAGATCGTGGATGCACTGGCACCGGATCAGGACGATCAGGTTCTGACAAAATGGCGCTACAGCGCCTTTGTGCGCTCACCGCTGGAGTCGATCCTGCAAGAGATGGGCCGCGATCAGCTGATCATTACCGGCGTCTATGCCCATATCGGCTGCCTGACGACCGCAACAGATGCCTTCATGCGTAACATCCAGCCGTTTATGGTGGCGGATGCGCTGGCCGACTTCAGCCGCGAAGAGCATATGATGGCGCTGACTTACACCGCAGGACGCAGCGGTAAAGTGGTGATGACCGCCGATCTGATGCCGCTTCCGTTGAGCAAAGATGACCTGCGCGCACTGATTCTGCCGCTGCTGGAGGATGACGATGTGCCGGAAGATGACGAGAACCTTATCGACTACGGTCTTGATTCCGTGCGTGTGATGGCGCTGGCGGCGCGCTGGCGCCAGGTCCATAACGATATCGATTTCGTCAGTCTGGCAAAAAATCCGAGCATCGATGGTTGGTGGGCGCTGCTGTCACGGGTGCCAAACAAATGAGTGCTTCCTTCGATTTCAGCGGAAAGATCGTCTGGGTAACCGGCGCGGGTAAAGGGATTGGCTACCACACTGCGCTGGCATTCCATCAGGCTGGTGCAAAGGTAATCGGCTTCGATCTGCGTTTCGATCAAGCGGAGTATCCGTTTACCACTCAAGTGATGGATGTCGCGAATGCAGCGGAAGTTAAAGCTGTGTGCCAGCGCCTGCTGGCCGATCAACCCCATCTTGACGTGTTAGTGAACGGTGCGGGGATTCTGCGCATCGGTAGCACCGAAGAGTTGGCGTTTGAAGACTGGCAAGCTTGCCTGGCCGTCAATGCCGGTGGTGCCTTCAACATGTTCCAGCAGACGCTGCCGGTATTCCGTCAGCAACGCGCGGGCGCCATCGTGACCATTGCCTCTAACGCGGCGCATGCGCCTCGCCTTGGCATGTCGGCGTATGGTGCTTCTAAAGCGGCGCTGCGCAGCCTGTGCCTCACTGTCGGCCTGGAAATGGCACCGCTGGGCGTCCGTTGCAACATTGTTTCTCCAGGCTCCACTGATACCGATATGCAGCGCAGCTTGTGGCATACGCCGGAAGCCGAGCAAGAGATGATCAATGGCTTCCAGGATCAGTACAAGCTAGGGATCCCACTGCGTAAGATCGCCAAACCCCAAGAGATCGTGAACAACATCCTGTTCCTGGCCTCGGATCTTGCCAGCCATGTGGTGCTGCAGGATATTGTGGTCGACGGTGGTGCAACGCTGGGATCCTGACATGGCAATCTGGAAAAAAACGATCGATCTGTCCACGCTAAATACCCTGGGCGATAACTCGCTGGTGGCGCACGTCGGTATTGTGTTCACGGTGATCGGCGACGATTACCTCGAAGCCACCATGCCGGTGGATGCCCGCACACAGCAGCCATTTGGCCTGCTACACGGCGGCGCTTCGGTGGTGCTGGCAGAGTCGATGGGATCGATTGCGGGTTATCTGAGCGTGGAAGAAGGTAAAAGCGTGGTGGGGATCGAGGTCAGTGCCAGTCATCATCGCGCGGTGAGCAGCGGTGAAGTGCGTGGCATTTGCCGCCCTCTGCATTTGGGCGCACGCAATCAGAGCTGGGAGATAGAGATCCGGAATGGTCGCGACCAGCTGTGCTGTACGTCACGCCTGACGGTGGCGGTGTTGGGGTAGTGCTGTGTGGTCGGATGCCCTCACCCTAACCCTCTCCCACAGGGAGAGGGGATAGATCGAGCGTAGTATCCGATGATTGCACACACAGCCCCCACCATAAAAAAAGCGGCCATCTGGCCGCTTTTTTACTGTGCGATTAACGCTGGTAAATGATTTCGACGCCTTCGTCGTCCTCTTCGTCCCAGTCGTCATCCCAGTCTTCGTCTTCTTCCACTTCCTGAGCGTTTTCCATGGCTTCGCGGTGATAGTCATCCCACATGAAGGCCACTTTCTCCGGCTCTTTCGCTTCTTCTTCGGCTTCTTTCGGGTTCTCAATGATGAAGGTCATCACGTCCCAGCAAAGATCTTTCACGCCATCATGGCTGGCCGCAGAAATCAGATAGTATTTATCTTCCCAGCCTAATGCTTCCACAACCGCTTTAGCGCGGGTTTCCGCTTCTTCAGGGCTCAGCAGGTCACATTTGTTAAACACCAGCCAGCGAGGCTTCTGGAACAGCTTAGCGCTGTATTTCTCCAGCTCACCCAGAATGATGCGGGCGTTTTCCACCGGATCGGACTCGTCAATTGGCGCAAGGTCGATCAGGTGCAGCAATACGCGGCAGCGCTCAAGGTGCTTCAGGAAGCGAATGCCGAGACCTGCACCATCCGCTGCGCCTTCAATCAGACCAGGGATATCCGCAACAACAAAGCTCTTTTCGCTGTCCATACGCACAACGCCAAGGCTTGGAACCAGCGTGGTAAACGGATAATCCGCCACTTTGGGTTTAGCAGCCGAAACAGAACGAATAAAGGTCGATTTACCCGCATTTGGCAAACCCAGCATACCCACGTCAGCCAACAGCATCAGCTCCAGCTGCAGGTCACGCTTCTCACCCGGGGTACCCATGGTCTTCTGACGCGGGCTACGGTTCACCGAAGATTTGAAACGGGTGTTACCCAAGCCGTGCCAGCCGCCTTTAGCAACCATCAGCTTCTGCTCATGGCGCGTCATATCACCCAGCGTTTCGCCGGTGCCCTGGTCAATGACACGTGTGCCGACCGGGACTTTAACGATGATATCTTTACCGCGTTTACCGGTACAGTCACGGCTCTGGCCATTCTGGCCACGTTCGGCACGGAAAGATTTCTCGAAGCGATAATCGATCAGGGTGTTGAGGTTTTCATCGGCGAGCAGATAAACGTCACCGCCGTCACCGCCGTCGCCGCCATCCGGGCCGCCACGTGGAATGTATTTTTCGCGGCGGAAGCTGACGCAACCATTACCGCCGTCACCTGCCACCGCAAGGATCGTCGCTTCATCAACAAACTTCATTTTCTTTCTCCGTCACGCTGTCGTTCGCAGCAGTTAAAGCGCTACAAACGGGTCCGCCAGGGTCTTCTGCGCTGACCGGCGGCGGATAATACAAGATAGGCAAAACCATGTGTACAGTAATTGTACAGCAAACTGCGCGGTAAGGTCAGAGTGAATCCCGCAACCTGCGGCAGAATGTAAAAAGCCCCGCAAAGCTGCGGGGCCTTCCATTCGTGTGTTCAGACGTTAACCGTCTGCGGCACAACAACCTTATTCAGCAACGATGCTGATGTACTTACGGTTGTTTGGACCTTTAACTTCGAATTGTACTTTGCCGTCTGCGGTAGCAAACAGGGTGTGGTCACGACCACAACCTACATTGGTACCAGCGTGGAATTTGGTGCCACGCTGACGAACGATGATGCTACCTGCCAGAACAGATTCACCACCGAAACGCTTAACACCCAGACGTTTTGCATTGGAGTCGCGACCGTTACGAGTCGAGCCACCAGCCTTTTTATGTGCCATTTGTCAGATCTCCTCTTACGCGCCGATCACAGTGATTTTCACATCAGTGAACCACTGACGGTGACCAGCTTGCTTACGGTAGTGTTTACGACGACGAAACTTAACGATCTTAATTTTCTCGCCACGACCGTGAGAAACAACTTCTGCCTTGATCACACCGCCTGATACCAGTGGCGCGCCGATTTTCACGTCTTCGCCATTTGCAATCATCAGAACCTGGTCGAACTCAATAGTTTCGCCGGTTGCGATGTCCAGCTTTTCCAAGCGAACGGTCTGACCTTCGCTTACTCGGTGTTGTTTACCACCACTTTGGAAAACCGCGTACATATAAAACTCCGCTTCTGCGCATGCCTTTCTATTCATCAGGCGGCGCGATAAATATTCACAATAGGGCGCGAATTCTACGCAAATCTCCAGGAGAAGACAAGAGCACTTTGCACTCTCTTGCAGAAAAAAAGCGCAGAACGAATGCAAATGTTTCTAAGCCCGATTTTTCAAGTACAATCAGTAACAGATTACCTGAACTCACGCTGTGTAAAAGCGCTTACCATGCAAAAAACGAGTCAAAGCTGAACAGACGAATGAACTTAGAACAGATTAATGAATTAACCGCCCAGGACATGGCGGCCGTCAACCAGACCATCCTCGACCAGCTGAATTCGGAAGTCTCACTGATCAATCAGTTGGGCTATTACATCATCAGCGGGGGTGGCAAACGCATCCGTCCGATGATCGCTGTGCTGTCTGCACGCGCGCTGAATTATCAAGGATCGCTGCATATCACCAACGCGGCGCTGATCGAATTTATCCACACCGCCACGTTGCTACATGACGATGTGGTGGATGAATCCGATATGCGCCGTGGCAAAGCCACCGCTAACGCCGCGTTCGGTAACGCTGCCAGCGTGCTGGTCGGCGATTTTATTTACACCCGCGCTTTCCAGATGATGACCAGCATGGGATCGTTAAAGATCCTCGCGCTGATGTCTGAAGCGGTTAACGTGATCGCGGAAGGCGAAGTGTTGCAGTTAATGAACTGCAACGATCCTGATATCACCGAAGAGAGCTATATGCGTGTGATATACAGTAAAACCGCGCGCCTGTTTGAAGCGGCATCACAAGCCTCAGCGATTCTGGCAGAAGCCACGCCACAGCAAGAAAAAGCGCTTCAGGATTATGGACGCTATCTGGGCACCGCTTTCCAGTTAATCGACGATTTACTCGATTACAGTGCCGACGGTGAAACCTTGGGTAAAAACACAGGTGATGACCTGAGCGAAGGCAAACCCACGCTGCCGCTGTTACATGCAATGCATAACGGCACGCCTGAGCAGGCACAGATGATCCGTAAGGCGATTGAAGAAGGCAATGGCCGTCACTTGCTGGAGCCCGTACTGGTTGCCATGCAGCAGACCGGTTCGCTGGAATGGACGCGCAGACGTGCAGAAGAGGAAGCGGACAAAGCTATCGCTGCCCTGCAAGCGCTGCCAGAAACACCTTGGCGCAGCGCGCTTGAGGCATTAGCGCACATGTCGGTACAGCGCGATTTCTGATGATCCAGGCGGGGTGTCATCGCCCCGTTTATCTTCTCCCCCTTCCCTGTTATTTCCTCCCTATCCCT
This sequence comes from Pantoea vagans, assembly GCF_001506165.1. Classification (NCBI taxonomy): domain Bacteria; kingdom Pseudomonadati; phylum Pseudomonadota; class Gammaproteobacteria; order Enterobacterales; family Erwiniaceae; genus Pantoea; species Pantoea vagans. The sequence continues at coordinate 3,561,088 of NZ_CP011427.1, forward strand.
TACATTTATTGCAGTGCATTTGCGAAACAATGCGCAGTTTCATGTTATTCCATGACAATTACTGGAAACTTACGGAAATTATTTGCTATAAACACTCTGTTTTTTCCAAATATCTCTGAAATGGAAGCGTAAATGCGGCAGAGATAAGTCATAACATGGACAAGGAGCAGAAGGTTATGAAAGCAAGGAAACAGGACTGGCACCCGGCAGATATCATTGCGGCACTGCGTAAGAAAGGCACTTCAATGGCCGAACTGTCGCGCAATTCAGGGCTTAACTCTTCGACCCTGTCGAACGCGTTATCACGGCCCTGGCCCAAGGGAGAATGGCTGATCGCCAATGAGATCGGCGTTCATCCTGCAGAGATCTGGCCCAGCCGCTACTATGATCCCGTGACGTCACGCCTGTTGGATCGCAAGAAGCGCATACGATCCAACAAGGATCTTCTCGATATTTAAGATCCCTCTAACGAAAAAAAACCAGTCACGTGACCGTGACTGGTTTCTACTCAAGCTTTTGGCTTACATCATTCGCCGCTGACGCGCTCGATATTTGCACCCATGGCTTTCAGCTTATCTTCGATATGCTCATAACCACGGTCGATGTGATAAATACGATCAACCAGCGTAGAACCCTCGGCGATACAACCTGCCAGCACCAGACTTGCTGAAGCGCGCAAATCGGTCGCCATAACCTGTGCGCCCGACAGGGTTTCAACCCCATGGCAAATCGCGGTATTGCTCTCGATTTCTGCGTGTCCGCCCATGCGAATCAGCTCAGGGATGTGCATGAAACGGTTTTCGAAGATGGTTTCGGTGATCACACCGGTCCCTTCCGCCACCATATTCAGCAAGGTGAACTGGGCCTGCATATCCGTTGGGAAGCCCGGATGTGGCGCAGTGCGGATGTTAACTGCTTTCGGGCGCTTGCCGTGCATGTCGAGGCTGATCCAGTCTTCACCGGTTTCGATTTCCGCACCGGCATCACGCAGTTTAGCCAGCACCGCATCCAGGGTGTCAGGTTGTGCTTTATGGCACACCACCTTGCCACGTGAAATCGCCGCTGCCACCAGGAAAGTACCGGTTTCGATACGGTCTGGCAGTACGCGGTACACACCGCCACCCAAGCGCTCAACGCCCTCGATGGTGATTTTATCGGTGCCCGCACCACTGATTTTTGCGCCCAGCGTGTTGAGGAAGTTTGCCGTATCGACAATCTCTGGCTCGCGCGCGGCATTCTCAATGATGGTGATGCCCGTTGCCAACGTGGCTGCACTCATAATGGTCACAGTCGCGCCTACGCTGACTTTATCCATCACAATGTGCGCGCCCTTCAGACGGCCATTAACGGAAGCTTTGACGTAACCTTCTTCCAGTTTAATTTCCGCACCCAGTTGCTCAAGGCCAGTAATATGCAGATCAACTGGACGTGCGCCAATCGCACAGCCGCCAGGCAGTGAAACCTGCCCCTGACCAAAACGCGCAACCAGTGGACCCAGCGCCCAAATCGACGCGCGCATGGTTTTCACCAGGTCATAAGGCGCGCTGAAGACATTAACTTCGCGAGCATCAACATGAACCGAACCATTACGTTCCACGCGTGCGCCCAGCAGGCTCAGCAGCTTCATGGTGGTATCGATATCACGCAGCTTCGGCACGTTCTGAATCTCTACCGGCTCTTCTGCCAGCAGCGCAGCAAACAGAATCGGCAGCGCAGCATTCTTCGCCCCGGAAATGGTCACTTCACCACTTAAACGGGTGGGGCCTTGCACACGAAATTTGTCCATTAACGGCTCTCAATTATCTATCAACAAAACAGCCCGTGCGACGCTTAGAAACCGTTGAGTTTACGGTCACGCGCCCACTCAGCTGGGGTATAAGTTTTAATGGAAACCGCATGAATACGGTTATCCGCAATGTATTCCATCAGCGGCGCATACACAGCCTGCTGTTTCTTCACACGGCTCAATTCACCGAACATCTCACCGACCGCGATCACCTGAAAATGGCTGCCATCGTTGCTGAGTACGTGTACTTCATCTAATGCTAATGCCTGCATCAGCACGGCCTGAACTTCACTATTTTCCATCGCTCATTGCTTCACTTAATAATAATAAGGCGGATATCTTAGAGGAAAGCGCCAGACTCTTAAATACGCAAAAGCCCCCGAAAATACCAGGGGCTTTAACGTTTTAAGTCAATATCAGGCGATTTTTTCCGCAGAAACAATAATCTGCTGCAGGTTATACAGCGTGATTAAAGACTGGAGTTTGTCGTTGATACCGGCGAAAACCGGTGCACTGCCTTGCGCTCGCGCAATTTCACGCAAATGAACCAACAGCGCTAAACCTGCTGAATCGACACGTTGCAACCCGGCAACATCAATGGTGGCGATATCGACCATCGCGGTGTCACGCTCCTGCCATAGTGCCAGTAACGTGTCACGATCCAGCTTGCCGCTTAAGGCCAGCGTGCTGGCAGAACGCTGCCAGCGTAACGGTTCGCTCATTATTGCTGTTTATCCAGAGTAATGGGTTGAGCAGCATAGGTTTTCAACTGCGCGGTCAAACCGTCGATGCCTTTGGTGCGCAGTAAATCACTCCACTCATTTTGCTTGGTGGTGATCATACTGATGCCTTCAGCCACCATGTCATAAGCCTGCCAGTTACCGGTTTGGCTATTTTTACGCCACTGGAAATCCAGGCGCACTGGTGGGCGTCCGTTAGGATCAAGGATGGTAACGCGAATCGCCACAATGTTGGCATCGCCAATCGGCTGCGGTTGCTGAATCTGGTAGGTCTGCCCATGATAGAGCGCCAGCGCCTGACCGTATGCCTGCGCCAGATAGTCACCGAAAGCGGTGAAATAGGCCTCACGTTGTGCTGGGGTCGCTTCACGGTAATAACGGCCCAGCACTAAAGCACCGGCATATTTGATTTGTACATACGGCAGTAACTCCTGACGCACCACTTCGCGCAGATAGTTCGGGTCCTGCTTGATCTTAGGCTGTTCGTTTTTCAGGCGGGTAAAGGTTTTCGCCGCCGCGTCATTCATTTGCTTGTAAGGATCGCTCTGATCCGCCGCATTCGCCGCCAAGGGCACAATGGCCAGCATGGCAATCATCAGAAATCGTTTAAACATCGTGTTTACCCTCTCTTATTCCGTGGTAGCAGGTGCTGCTGAAGCAGGGGCACTCTCCGTGTCCTGCTTTTGGTTATCGTTTTTATTGTCGCCGCTCTTATAGAGGAACTGACCTATCAGATCTTCCAGCACCAGTGCAGATTTGGTATCGCGCAGGGTACCGCCATCTTTGAGCATGGATGAACCGAGTTCAGGATCGTCAAAACCTAAATTTAGCGCAAGGAACTGCTCACCGAGCAAGCCTTGTGTGCGGATCGCCAGCGAACTGGTATCAGGAATTTTATCGGCATAGGCATCGCTGATATCCATAGTGACACGCGGCGATAAGGTTTTATCATCCAGCGAAATATCCGTGACGCGGCCAATCACCACGCCGCCTATTTTCACCGGCGAGCTGACTTTCAGGCCGCCGATATTGTCGAAGGTCGCGTAGAGCTTCCAGGTCGGTTCGGTGCCGAGTGACTTAAGATCGGCTACGCGCAGACTCAGGAACAGCAGCGCAATCAGTGCCGCCAGCATAAAGACGCCTACCCAGATTTCGTTTTTCTTGCTTTGCATTGCATCAATTCCCAAACATCAGTGCTGTCAGCACAAAATCCAAACCGAGTACCGCTAATGAAGCATGCACTACGGTGCGCGTTGTCGCCCGACTGATCCCTTCGGAAGTCGGGATGGCGTCATAGCCATTGAACAGCGCAATCCAGGTTACCGTGACGGCAAAGACCGCGCTTTTGATAATGCAGTTGATAACATCGCTGCGGAAATCCACCGCATTCTGCATCGCGGACCAGAAGAAGCCCGGATCGATGCCCTTCCAGCTCACGCCCACCAGCGCCCCGCCAGCAATGCCCACTGCAGTGAAAATGAGCGTGAGCAGCGGCATGCTGATAAAGCCGGCCCAGAAACGCGGTGACACCACACGGCGCAGCGGATCAACCGCCATCATTTCCATACTGGAGAGCTGTTCAGTGGCTTTCATCAGACCAATTTCAGCTGTTAACGCTGAACCCGCCCGTCCGGCAAACAGCAAGGCCGTCACCACCGGGCCAAGTTCACGTAACAACGAAAGCGAAACCAGCATGCCCAGACTGGTCTCGGCACTGTAGGTGGTGAGTACCAGGTAGCCTTGCAAACCTAGCACCATGCCAATAAACAAGCCGGAAACCACAATGATCAGCAGTGAGAGCACGCCGACGCTGTACAACTGTTTCACCAGTAATGGCGCGTGCCGACGTAAAGCCGGTTTCCCCACCAGCGCGTGAAACAGCATCAAGCCTGCACGACCAAACGCCGCACAAGTGTTAATTCCCTGTCGTCCGAGTGACGCCAGCGCCTTTAGCAACATCAGTTTAGGTTCTCCCTGCGCGGGTCAGATCGCTGAGGTAATCCCCGGCAGCGAAGCGGAATGGCACTGGGCCATCCGCATGACCCTCAATAAACTGGCGCACGCGCGGATCGGCATTTTCCCGAAGTTCCGGCGCACTGCCCTGGGCAATAATTTTTTTCCCGGCAACAATATAGGCATGATCGGCAATGCTCAAGACCTCTGGCACGTCGTGTGAAACAACGATACAGGTCACGCCTAACGCATGATTCAACTCATCGATCAGTTTAACCAAGACGCCCATGGTGATCGGATCCTGGCCCACAAAGGGCTCATCGAACATGATGAGATCCGGTTCCAGTGCGATAGATCGCGCTAACGCCGCACGGCGTGCCATACCGCCTGACAGCTCAGCGGGCATTAATTTGGCTGCGCCACGCAGACCCACCGCCTCAAGCTTCATCATTACCGTACTGTGTAGTAATTCAGGGGGTAACTGCGTGTGCTCACGCAGCGGCCAGGCGACGTTATCAAAGACGTTGAGATCGGTGAAAAGTGCCCCCGACTGAAACAACATGCTCATCTTTTTACGCACTTCATACAATTTCGTGCGGGAAAGCGTCGGGATGTTCTGATCGCGGAACCAGATCTCACCTTTGTCCGGCTGCAACTGCCCGCCAATCAGACGCAACAGCGTGGTTTTACCAATGCCGGACGGACCCATAATCGCAGTCACTTTACCTGCGGGTACCGTGAGCGAGATGTCGTCGAAGATGACACGATCGCCGCGCGTAAAGCTGACGCCACGAACCTCAACCAGATTCGTTTGCTGCTGGACCATCATTACCTCTTTATGCGGATCGGGCGTTATCAAAGTCGTGGATGGTAGCCTGGTAGGCCACAATGCACGATAGTTTTACAGAAACTTACCCGTTAGGTGTGGCGAAAACGGCCTTAAAATTTACTTTTGCCTCTCAGACAGTCAAAATCAGCGCCTGTTTCCGCGCGCGCAATGTTTTTACCTGTCGGACAAGGTTTGCCGACACACATATCCATCAAGGATTTTTCATGTTCGTAGCCACTGCCCTGCTGTTTATTGGATTGATTTTACTGGCTTACGGCGCTGACCGTCTGGTATTCAGTGCCGCGATCCTGTGTCGATCCTTCGGCATCCCACCGTTAATCATCGGCATGACGGTAGTAAGCATTGGCACATCGTTACCCGAATTGATCGTCTCCTTCTCAGCGGCACAACACGGCCAGATGGACTTAGCAGTGGGCACCGCACTCGGCTCAAATATCACCAATATTCTGTTAATACTCGGCGGTGCGGCGCTTTTGCATCCTTTGACAGTGCATTCCAATCTGATTCGCCGCGAACTCCCCTTGATGCTGCTGGTCTCACTGCTGAGCGGCATTATGTTGTTTGATAATCATCTTAGTCGACTGGATGGGGCAGCACTGCTGCTGATCGCGCTGGGCTATTTGGTGATTGCGATTCGCATCGCCCGCCGCGCGGAGCGTGATAACAATGATACGTTAACGCGTGAGCAACTGGCCGAACTGCCGCGCGATGAAGTCGGCAACACCGTGGCCTTTCTGTGGTTGGCGGTGGCGCTGATAATTTTACCGATGTCGACCCGTATGGTGATCGACAATGCCACCGTGTTTGCCGACTACTTTGGTGTCAGTGAACTGGTGATGGGTCTGACGCTGATTGCGGTGGGCACCAGCTTGCCAGAGCTCGCCACCGTCGTGGCAGGCGCACTGAAAGGTGAAGACGATATCGCCATCGGTAACCTGATTGGCGCGAATATTTTTAATCTGGCGATCGTACTGGGCCTGCCTGCACTGATTCATCCCGGCAGCATTGATGCGCATGCCTTCGCGCGTGATTACTGGGTCATGCTGGGCGTGAGCGTATTGTTTGCCCTGCTCTGCCTGCTGCGCAAGCGCCGTATTGGTCGCGTAGCGGGCACATTACTGTTAGGTGGATTTATCGCGTGGGTACTGTGGCTGTGGCTCAGCCCTGCGCTTATCTCAAGTTATTAAGGACGGACTGACCATGTCACATCAGCAACCGGATTTTGATTACCAGCAGGCGGGCAAAGCGGTACTGCGCATCGAACGTGAAGGACTTGAGCAACTGGATCAGTATATTAACGCCGACTTCAGCCGCGCCTGCGAGATGATTATTGCCTGCCGCGGTAAAGTGGTGGTGATGGGAATGGGTAAATCCGGGCATATTGGTGCGAAAATGGCGGCAACCTTCGCCAGTACCGGCACCTCGTCGTTCTTTGTTCACCCAGGTGAGGCCAGCCATGGTGACCTCGGGATGGTCACACCAAATGATGTGGTGATTGCTATCTCGAATAGCGGCGAGTCGAATGAGATCCTCGCCCTGATTCCAGTGCTGAAGCGCCAGAAAGTGCCACTCATCTGCCTCACCAGCCGCCCAGAAAGCGCGATGGGGCGTGCCGCAGATGTGCATTTGTGCGTGAAAGTGCCACAGGAAGCCTGTCCGCTGGGATTAGCGCCGACTTCCAGCACGACCGCAACGCTGGTAATGGGTGATGCACTCGCCGTAGCACTGCTGGAAGCGCGCGGTTTTACTCAGGAAGATTTTGCATTGTCACATCCCGGCGGTGCCCTCGGCCGCAAGCTTCTGCTGCATGTCAGCGACATCATGCACAGCGGTGATGAGATCCCTCACGTGAGCCGTGATGCCTCGCTGCGTGATGCGTTGCTGGAGATCACGCGTAAAAATCTTGGCCTGACGGTGATCGTTGATGACCTGATGAAAATTGAAGGCATCTTCACCGATGGTGACTTGCGCCGCATCTTCGATATGGGCATCGATTTTCAGTCCGCCAGTATTCAGGATGTGATGACGCGCGGTGGGATTCGTGTGCGCCCCAATATGCTGGCGGTGGATGCGCTTAACTTAATGCAAAACAAAAACATCACTGCAGTGCTGGTCGCCGATGACGATCGTCTTCTTGGTGTGGTACATATGCATGACATGCTGCGCGCTGGCGTAGTTTGAACAGGAACAAATAATGAGTGTTGAATCCACAATGGTTGATACCTGCTACGGTCCGGTCAGTGCCGATGTTATGGCGCGCGCGGCTAAGATTCGCCTGCTAATTTGTGATGTTGATGGCGTGATGTCAGATGGTGTCATTTACATGGGCAACAGCGGTGAAGAGTTGAAGGCGTTTAACGTGCGCGATGGCTACGGCATCCGCTGCCTGCTGACCTCAGACGTCGAAGTGGCTATTATAACCGGCCGTAAAGCGAAACTGCTGGAGGACCGCTGCCAGACGTTGGGCATTACGCATCTTTACCAGGGACAATCTGATAAGCTTTTGGCGTGGCGCGAACTCCTGGATAAACTGTCTTTATCTGCCGATCAGGTTGCCTATATTGGCGACGATCTAATCGACTGGCCCGTGATGGCACAAGCCGGCTTAAGTGTGGCCGTGGCCGATGCCCATCCGGTTTTACTGCCACGTGCAAACTACGTGACTCGTATCGCTGGCGGTCGGGGTGCGGTGCGTGAACTGTGCGATTTGATCTTGATGGCGCAGAACAAATTTGAGGATGCCAAAGGGCAATCAGTATGAGTAAGAGCAGGCGTTGGATAACGCTGATTCTGGCCTTGATCGCCGTGGTGCTGATCGGCTGGAATCTCACCAACCAGGATGACAGCAAAGCGCCGGTGGCAACCAATACCCAAGAGCCAACGTACACCAGCGAAAAATCTCACTCTGTGGTTTATAACCCCACGGGGGCGTTAGCCTATAAACTGATCTCGGATAAAGTCACCTACTTTGCGGCCGATGAAGTTAGCTGGTTCGAAAATCCTGTGGCGACCACTTATGATGAAAACAAAGTGCCGACCTGGACCATTCGCGCTGATAAGGCAAAGCTGACCAAAGATCGTATGCTTTACCTTTACGGCCACGTTGAAGTGAATACGCTGACCCAGGATTCACAGCTTGAGCGCATCATCACCGATACCGCTCAGGTTAATCTGGTCACCCAGGATGTGACATCTGACGATCAGGTCACCCTATTTGGCCGCAGTTTTAATTCCACTGGCATGAAGATGCGCGGCAATTTACGAACAAAAAATGCCCAGCTGCTTGAAAAGGTCAAAACTTCCTATGAAATCCAAAATGAAAAAAAATAGCCTCAAGTTGTTGCTGGTAAGTGCACTGCTGGCCACCAGCCTGCCTGCGCTGGCCTTGACGGGTGATTCAGACAAACCCGTCAATATCGATTCCGTTAACCAGTCGCTTGATCTACAAGGCAACGTGGCGACCTTCACCGGCAATGTCATCGTTACCCAAGGTTCAATCAAGATCACCGCTGACAAAGTGGTAGTCACGCGTCCAGGCGGCGACAGCAAAAAAACCATCGTCGATGCTTACGGAACTCCCGCGACCTTCTATCAGATGCAAGACAACGGCAAACCGGTTCAGGGGCACGCTTCAAAGCTGCACTATGAGCTGGCGAACGATTTTGTTGAGCTGACGGGCAACGCCTTCATTCAGCAGCTGGACAGCAATATCAAAGGCGATCGCATCACCTATCTGGTCAAAGAACAGAAAATGCAGGCTTTCAGCCAGGGTGACAGCAAACGCGTGACCACCGTGCTGGTGCCGTCGCAGCTGCAAGACAAAAACGGCTCAACTGCGAGCCCAAAAAAGAGTAACTGATCGCTATGGCCACATTAGTCGCTGAAAATTTGGCGAAAGCCTATAAAGGCCGCCGCGTGGTAGAAGACGTCAGCCTGCAGGTAAAATCAGGTGAAATTGTTGGCCTGCTCGGCCCGAACGGTGCTGGCAAAACCACCACGTTTTATATGGTCGTGGGCATTGTCCCGCGCGATGCTGGCCGTATTGTCATTGATGATGAAGATATCAGTATCCTGCCACTGCATGCACGCGCGCGTCGCGGTATCGGCTATCTGCCTCAGGAAGCTTCGATCTTCCGCCGCCTGAGCGTGTATGACAACTTAATGGCCGTACTGCAGATTCGCGATGATTTAACGGAAGAACAGCGTCAGGATCGTGCAAACGAGCTGATGGAAGAGTTCCATATCGAACACCTGCGCGACAGCATGGGTCAGGCGCTCTCCGGAGGCGAACGACGTCGTGTGGAAATCGCACGGGCGCTGGCGGCCAACCCGAAATTTATCCTGCTGGATGAACCTTTTGCCGGTGTTGACCCCATCTCCGTTATTGATATCAAGAAAATCATCGAACATCTGCGTGACAGCGGCCTTGGCGTGCTGATTACCGACCACAACGTGCGTGAAACCCTCGCCGTGTGTGAACGCGCTTACATCGTCAGCCAGGGGCATCTGATCGCACATGGCACCCCTGATGAAATTCTTGCAGATGAGCAGGTTAAGCGTGTTTATTTGGGCGAAGAGTTCAGACTCTGATAAGGTGTCGGAATACCCGACATTTGCTTAGGAAATTCTGGCCGGATTATGAAGCAAGGTTTGCAACTCAGGTTCAGCCAACAGCTGGCAATGACCCCACAGTTGCAGCAGGCCATTCGTCTGCTGCAACTCTCGACGCTTGAACTCCAGCAGGAACTGCAACTGGCGCTGGAAAGCAATCCGCTGCTTGAGCAAACTGAACTGCATGAAGAAGTCGATGCGCGTGAACATCAGGAAAGTGATGCGTTAGATACACGCGAAGCGCTCGAACAGAAAGAGATGCCGGAAGAGCTTCCGCTCGACGCCACCTGGGATGAGATCTACACCGCAGGCACGCCTTCTGGTACCGGTACGGATTATCAGGATGATGAGTTGCCGGTCTATCAGGGCGAAACCACCCAGTCACTGCAGGATTACCTGATGTGGCAAGTGGAGTTAACGCCGTTCACCGATACCGATCGCGCCATTGCCACCTCGATTGTTGATGCCATCGACGAAACCGGTTATCTCACAGTCAGCGTTCAGGACATTTGCGACAGTATTGGCGATGAAGAGCTGACGCTGGAAGAAGTCGAAGCCGTGCTCAAGCGCGTCCAGCGTTTCGATCCCGTAGGTGTTGGCGCACGTGACTTGCGTGATTGCCTGCTGGTGCAGCTCTCGCAGTATGCTGCAGACACGCCGATGCTGGCCGAAGCGCGCCTGATCGTCAGTGAACATCTTGATCTGCTGGCCAACCACGATTTCCGCAGCCTGATGCGCGTCACACGTCTGAAAGAAGAGGTGTTAAAAGACGCGATGTTGCTGATTCAGTCACTTGATCCACGCCCCGGGCAGTCAGTGAACACCAGCGAACCTGAATACGTCATCCCGGACGTTCTGGTACGCAAGAACGGTGCGCGCTGGACGGTAGATCTCAACGCTGACAGCCTGCCACGTCTGAAGATTAATCAGCACTATGCCGCGATGGGCGGTTCGACGCGCAATGACAGCGATAGCCAGTTCATCCGCAGTAATCTACAAGAAGCCAAGTGGCTGATTAAAAGCCTCGAGAGCCGCAACGATACCTTGCTCAAAGTCACTCGCTGTATCGTTGAGCAACAGCAGGCGTTCTTTGAACAGGGTGAAGAGTACATGCGCCCGATGGTGTTGGCGGATATCGCACAGGCCGTCGATATGCATGAATCCACGATTTCTCGCGTGACCACGCAAAAGTACTTACATAGCCCGCGTGGCATTTTCGAACTGAAATATTTTTTCTCCAGCCACGTCAACACCGAGGGCGGTGGCGAAGCCTCCTCCACGGCGATTCGTGCGCTGGTGAAAAAATTGATTGCCGCGGAAAATCCCGCAAAACCCTTGAGCGACAGCAAACTCACCTCCATGTTATCCGATCAGGGCATCATGGTGGCGCGACGTACGGTTGCTAAATATCGCGAGTCTTTGTCTATACCGCCATCAAACCAGCGTAAACAGCTGGTTTGACCGAATGAGGAAGGAAGACCTATGCAGCTAAACCTAACCGGACTGAATGTTGAGATAACCGAGCCACTGCGTGAATTTGTAAACAGCAAATTTGCCAAACTAGAACACTACTTTGATCGTATCAATCAGGTTTATATTGTTCTGAAAGTGGAGAAGGTGACGCAGATTGCGGATGCAACACTGCACGTCAACGGCGGGGAGCTGCACGCCACAGCGGAAGCGGAAGACATGTACGCGGCCATCGACGGGTTAATCGATAAGCTTTCCCGTCAGCTGACCAAACATAAAGACAAACTGAAAAAACACTAACCTTCATGCTTGCAGAGTGCCGATCGGTTTGGCACTCAGAGCACAAATGGGGCGGGATGACCGCCCCGTTTTGTCATCTGCGCAAGCGCCAACGGGGAACTCGCCATTGCGGTATGAATGGCGTTACCCTTATGGCTATGTGAACTCGCAAGTGAAACGATGATGAACAACGATCTGACACTGGAATTGAGCTCGGTCCTCACACTGGACTGTACCCGAAGCGGCGTACACTGCCAGAGTAAAAAACGCGCGCTGGAAATTATCAGCGAGTTGGCAGCAAAGCAGCTCAATCTGCCGCACCAGACGCTTTTCGAAGCCATTCTGACCCGTGAGCGCATGGGCAGTACCGGCATTGGTAACGGCATCGCTATTCCACATGGCAAGCTGGAGGAGGATACGCTGCGTGCTGTTGGCGTGTTTATCAGCCTCGATCAGCCGATTGCCTTCGATGCCGTCGATAACCAGCCGGTTGACCTGCTGTTTGCCCTGCTGGTGCCTGCAGACCAGTGTAAAACCCATCTGCATACGCTGTCGTTGGTCGCGAAACGCCTGGCTGACAAAACCGTCTGCCGTCGTTTACGCGCCGCACAGAGTGATGAAGAGCTCTATGCGATTATCACAGAAGCTCAGGAAGAACACTCTTAAGCGACAGACACTTTTACCGGCGTTATCGCCGGTTTAAAACGGGAGAATTGTGATGGTGCTGATGATCGTTAGCGGTCGGTCAGGCTCAGGAAAGTCGGTTGCACTTCGCGCCCTTGAGGACATGGGGTTCTACTGTGTTGATAACCTGCCGGTGGTATTGCTGCCGGAGCTGGCGAACACTTTAACGGAGCGCAACATTTCGGCTGCAGTCAGCATTGATGTGCGCAACATGCCTGAATCACCCGAAGTATTCGAAACGGCTCTCAACAATCTGCCTGAGTCGTTCTCTCCGCAGCTGCTGTTCCTGGATGCCGATCGCAATACCTTAATCCGCCGTTACAGCGATACGCGCCGCCTGCATCCCCTCTCCAGCAAAAATCTGTCGCTGGAAAGTGCCATCGATGAAGAGAGCGATCTGCTGGAGCCATTGCGATCGCGTGCTGATTTGATCATCGACACTTCCGAGATGTCGGTACACGAGCTGGCAGAGATGCTGCGAACACGCCTGCTGGGCAAGCGCGAGCGTGAATTGACCATGGTGTTTGAATCCTTTGGATTTAAACACGGCATTCCGATTGATGCAGATTACGTGTTCGATGTGCGTTTCTTACCGAACCCGCACTGGGATCCTAAACTGCGTCCGATGACGGGTCTTGATCGCCCGGTCGCCGCCTTCCTGGATCGTCATACCGAAGTGCACAACTTCATCTACCAAACGCGCAGCTATCTGGAACTGTGGCTGCCGATGCTGGAAACCAACAACCGCAGCTACCTGACCGTAGCCATTGGCTGTACGGGTGGTAAACACCGTTCAGTGTATATCGCTGAGCAGCTGGCGGATTACTTCCGTTCACGCGGTAAAAATGTGCAGTCTCGTCATCGCACTCTGGAAAAACGCAAATCATGACCGTGAAGCAAACCGTTGAGATTCGAAATAAGCTGGGTATGCACGCTCGTCCGGCCATGAAGCTGTTCGAGTTGGTACAGAGTTTTGATGCTGAGGTGCTGCTGCGTAACGAGGCGGGAACGGAAGCCGAGGCCAGCAGTGTGATTGCATTGCTGATGCTGGACTCGGCAAAAGGCGGTCATATTGAGATTGAGGCCAGCGGCCCGGAGGAAGTCCAGGCGCTGGCAGCCGTCATTGAGCTGTTTGAAGCGGGCTTTGACGAGGACTAGAAGCGATTAATGCAGCTTGTAGCGTTCAAGGAAGCCTTCGCCCCCAAGCTGTCGCATCTGTCGCATGATCCACTGCTGACGCATACGGACATACCCTGAAGGCGCATCCGCGCGGAAGCGAATAGGATTAGGTAATACCGCCGCCAGCAGCGCGGCTTCAGAGATCGTCAGGCGACTGGCGGGTTTATGAAAGTAGCGCTGCGAAGCTTCTTCCACACCAAACACACCGTTGCCAAACTCTGCGATATTCAGGTACACCGTCAAAATACGGCGTTTAGTCCAGACGGTTTCAATGCCCACCGTCAGCCCGGCTTCCAGGCCTTTACGCACCCAACTGCGGCCATCCCATAAAAACAGGTTTTTAGCCGTCTGCTGAGATAAGGTGGAGGCACCGCGCATCCGTTCGCCACCATCGTTATCCAATACTTGTTGAATCGCGTCGACATCAAATCCCCAGTGTTCCGGAAATTTCTGATCTTCAGAGGCAATCACCGCCAGTGCCATCCACGGGGAAATATCATCCATCCCCACCCAATCGGAATGGGCGACATAATCAAAGCGGCCACTCATCCAGGCCCCAAGCTGACGCTCTACCATCACCGCTGAAAACGGTACAGGCAGGAAGGCAAAGATCACAATTCCTGCGAGCCAAACCCCAAGCCAAGCCAGTAGCACTTTTACTACCAGCACTTTAATGCGTTGTCCCAGTTTCCCTTTACTCTTACTCATGCAATTTTCTCTTACCTGTTCCCTGAGTTAATCAATCACTCAAGTCACGATTTCATATATCTGCGATTCAAGCCTAACCTTTATCCCTCATTGCCAGTCACTTAGAAGGAAAGTTATTACCTGCGCAACCATCGTTCCTCTATTAGAGCCAATTACATCAAGCACTTCCGCCAACAAGGAATCGGTTCCATGGTGAAAAAACCATCAGAATCTTTACCGTCAAACACTTAAACCGATGTGATTAAGATCACAATTAAACTTTCACAATACTTAACATTAAACTTTCAAAGCATTTGAATATGTTCATTGATAAGCGAGACCATTCTGAAAAACGTGGCGAAAATAGCATCGCCGACTCAGCCAACTCCCTGTTTTGAGGTAAAGCACCTCACCCTCATTTTGGTTTACATTACGGCGTTAAACCCTAAACTGGAACTTTCTAAAGAGGGTTTCCAAAACGTTTTGGATAACCCGCCAAAAACCTCATATTTCTTGTCTAATATCAGTATGTTAAGCTTATTTAACTGCGATTTTTTAGCGGAATAAGATTTTCAACGCTGCCGACAGGCTTTTCCTGCTTCTGGCTGAAGGAAATCCAGGCAAAAAGCAGAACATTTGGTCAAAAATAGTGCAATACGGCAAAGAAATTAATTCCTTACTTGACTGTGTCAGCAAATTAATGTTTTCTGTATTTAAACGCTGCTCAACATCACACAATTTAATGAATCTTGTCACAAGCGTTGGCGAATTTGTTAAGGTGATTTTGAAGCGTCATCCAATACCAAACTGTTGCTGATTCAATCGACCACTAACGATAGCAGCAGTACCCATTTCCCTGGTGTTGGCGCAGTATTCGCGCACCCCAGTTTCGACTGGGGTCATTTTTTTCTGGCGTACTACGATTTTTCCCGCTCTGCTACCCATTCGCGTAACACGTTAACTTCATGTTGCCACTCATGTTTTAATTCGTCGATCCACTCCTGCACGTTATCCCACCAGGCTGGCAATTCCGGGGACTGAATCTGCTTCGCGAGCTTTTGCAAGTGCAACAGACCCACCGAACCTGCCGCACCTTTGATCTTATGCCCCTCTTCCGCAATCCCTTTCTGGTCACGCGCCATCATGTTGGAATCCAGCACTTCAAGATAACCCGGCATCATTTGCTCAAACATCGTCAGGCTTTGCTTAATCAAACCCGGGCCGACCAGTTCAATGTATTGCTCCAGCATCTCGACATCGAGTAGCGTGCGGGAATGCTCGTCTGATGAGCTCATAACAGCCTCTGACGCGTCTCCCTGGTAATCCCAGAACTTTTTGATTATCGCGGTCAGAGCTGGCACGGCCAGCGGCTTACTCAACACATCATCCATACCCGCATCGAGGTACTCTTTTTTATCTTTGAGGACATTGGCAGTGAGCGCCACTAACGGCGGTAACGAGATGCCGGCGTGCTGCTGATGTATGGCACGCGAGACATCCAGCCCGGTCATATCGGGCAGCTGGATATCGAGCAACACCAGATCAAACTCCTGCGGATCGAACATCGCCAGCGCGTCACTGCCGGTCATCGCCACTTCCACGCTGCATCCCAGTTTTTCCAATACCGAACGGGCGACAATCACGTTCAATTCGATATCTTCCACCAGCAGCACGTGCAGCGCCGGCAACGGCATGCTGTCGTCTACGTTCTCATCTTCTACTTCATCCGCCACGCGCGGTGCTTTGATATCGACCCTGAAGCATGAACCCTGACCCGGCGCGCTGCGGACGCTAATATCGCCGCCCATGGCCTGTGCCAGGCGGCGTGAAACGGCCAGGCCAATCCCGGTTCCCGTTGCGGGCTTACCGCCCTGCTGATCTTTCACCTGGTAATACATGGCGAAGATTTTATCCTGCTCGTCCTGCGGAATCCCCATGCCGGAATCCTGTACTTCGAAGTGCAGCGTTTCGTCCGGGTGATAAGCCACACGCACCACGATTTCACCCTGCTGGGTGAATTTCACCGCATTGCCAATCAGGTTCCACAAAATCTGACGCAGGCGCGTCCCATCCGCCGAAATTTTATGCGGCAGCGGGAGTTCCGGGGCCATGACAAACTTCAGCCCTTTCGGCTGCGCCAGCAAGCCAGAGAGGTTTTCAAGATCCGCCAGGAAGCCAGTGAAATCGAGCGGCTGATTATCCAGTTGCACTTTGCGGCGCTCAATTTTGTCCACTTCAATCACATCATTGAAGATGTTGCCGAGGGTGATGGCGGAGACATGGATGGTTTTCAGGTACTTAAGCTGTTCCTGATTGAGATCGGTATCCAACAGAATGCGGCTCAGCCCCACAATGCCATTCAACGGCGTACGCAGCTCGTGGCTGATGGTGGATATAAAGGTGGTTTTCTCACGGCTGGCGTTCTCCAGCGCGTCCTGATAGCGCTTGCGCTCAGTAATATCGCGTCCGAAGCCCATCAAGCCACTGCGTTTCCCCACGCGGTCATAGTAAGGCACTTTACGAATTTCAAAGCAGGCTTTGCGCCCGTCAGGATATTGCAGCCACTGTTCGTAAGTCAGAGAGACATTATGACGGAACACTTTCTCATCAGTTTCCAGTACCTTGGAGGCGGCATCTTCGTCGTAGATATCGCGCGGTGTCAGCCCAATTAACTGTTTCTCGCTCATGCCCGTCAGCAGCTCCATCGCGCGGTTACAGCCAGAGAACTGTTTGTCGATGTTGCGATAGAACACCAAATCCGGTGAGGCATCGAGGAAAGAGCGTAAGAAGGAAGATTGCTGCTCCAGCTCAATCTGCGCCTGTTCGCGACGTGCCATCTCTTCGCGCAACTTATCCATCACCTGTTCGCGCGCTTGCTCAGCTTTGATACGGTCATTAATTTCCTGATTAAGCTGAGCAATGGTTTCTTTCATCTGCTGATTGAGTTCGAGGTCGCGCGTGCGCATCTCCTCCAGCTTGTCCACCAGCTTGGTGAGCCGCTGGCGTGACTCTTCCAGTTGATCGACTACCACCGACAGGAAATAAACCGCCCAGGGGGTAATTAACAGACCGAAGAATATCGAACGTACCACGTCAATGCTTTCTACATGGCCACGCAGCACCATGGTGACCGCCATCTGCACCACCATGGCCAGCACCACCAGCGCCGAAGCCAGCAGCAGTGAGAAGCGCACTAGCCCCAGCTTGACCATCAAATCAACGTAGTACTGCGCTAAAAGACGAATCTGTTTCATGTCGAACTCCCTGAACGAAATCTGGCCCATAATAGCGTAATTATCGCCGCACTGCGCCGCTTCCCCTTACCTGACGACACAGACTTCGCCCCATTCTGGTGCATCGCAATGCCATTTCGCCGACGTTCGGCTCTTTATGCGCAAATCGCTTGACTAATTCTGCCAACTGAATAATCTGGAGGGCCGCACTTTTGCGGCCCTTTCATTACATCCCGTGCTATTCAGCATGTCAGCAGCCATTGCGCCTGGTGGTTGCGTTTCTTTATTGCATATCCATTCAACTTAAGTGCTGTTTTAATCACGTCACGCATGATTAATTTTACTAATGGCAGCCCGATTTTGATTCAAATATGACGCCATAAGAAAAACAGATACATGAAGTGTCCGAAACCGCACCAACAGAATTTTATGCTGACAGGTGCGGGTTATTCAGCATTGTTTGGATATCTGAGGCGTTCATCACAGTGAGACGGCTCACACTTCATAGGGGAATCAGAATCCTCAGATTGACATATATTTACGTAATAAATCCTTCATAATCATTAAGTTAAATCACAAAAAAGCCAATTAACCGCAATAAAGCTGGCTATTTGACCTGAGTTCGCTTTCCCGATAAGTTGGAATTCCGCTGGATGCTTTCCAGTCGGGACTGTGTCTCGGCATATCTATGCAGCAAGAAACTCCCTCTGGATGCAAGTTATCTCCTGTAAGAGACCGGAAGTAAGAGCAGCTCATCAAGGACGTGAAACTCTTCTCTTGAGAGCCTTTGCTCAGTATTGCGACGTCCGCGTTTAAGCGCGGCGAAAACGAATTGATACAGCACGCAGCGGTGCTCTGTGCTCGAAATAATGCAGGTAATGTCAAAAGCAGTTTAAGGAGACCCTCAATGTCCACTCAAAAACCTCATCCATATGGTTTGTATGATCCCTCAGCAGGCAGTGATAGCTGTGGTGTCGGGTTTATTACCCGTAAGGACGGCGAGCAGACCCATGAGATCCTGCAGATGGCGCATAGCGCACTGTGCACGGTGCCACACCGTGGCGGTATGTCTGCTGAAGGCGTGGGCGATGGCGCGGGTGTCAACGTCGATCTTTCTCTGAATTTCTTCCGTAAAGTGACGGGCCAGCCGCTGGAAGCCGGTCGCTTTGGTGTGGGTAACTTCTTCGTCCCTAAAGATGCCGAACTGCGTGCAAACGCCGAGCGTCTGGTTGAAGAAACTCTGGCCGCACATAACTTTGCCGTGCTGGTGAAACGCGATATGCCGCTGGACGGCAGCGTGACGCGCCCTGCTGCGCTGCAATTCCAGTTACCGATTGTGCAGTGGGTCTTCGCCGCGCCACAAGAAGTGACTGAACAGATTGAATTTGAGCGCCATATCTATCGCGCGCTGCTGGATATTGAAGCGCGTGCCTTTACGGAAAGCGAATTCGGCGGACTCTATCCGCTGTCGCTCTCTTCGCGCACCCAGGTGTTTAAAGCACGCCTGAACTCCAACGAAGTGATTCCTTACTTCAAAGATTTGACCGATGCGGATCACCAGGTGCGCGGGCTGTTCTTCCATACCCGCTTCTCAACCAACACCGATCCGCACACCACTATGGCTCAGCCATTCCGTTTGATGGCGCACAACGGTGAGCTGAACACCGACCGTAAAAATCGCATCGCAGAAGCGGCGCTGATGTTAGCGCGCGGCAAAAAAATCGTGCGTCCGAAAGGCCAGTCTGACAGCTCACGCCTCGATCAGAGCATCCACAGCCGTTTGATGGAAGATAACCTCGACCTGATCAACGCCGTGGTCTCCATGATGCCGCCTGCGTGGGAAAACGACACCTCACTGTCAAATGAAGTACGCGCCATGCTTGAATACTTCTCTCTTTATGAAGAGAAGAACGATGGTCCGGCAGCCCTGATCTTCGGCAACGGTGAAGTGATCGGTGCGCGTCTTGACCGCCTGGGTCTGCGTCCGCTGCGTTCGGTAGAAACGGCAGAATATATCGGTGCGATGTCCGAAGCAGGCCAGATTGCCTTCCCACCGGAAAGCGTCCTGCGTCGTGGCCGTATCGAAGCGGGCGGCATGCTCTATTACGATCACAAAGAAAAACGCTCTTACACCACCGTGGAAGCGCTGGAAAAACTGGCAGCAGAGAAAGATTACCTTTCACTGCTGAGCGCCGCGCGTGTTGACCTGCACGACCTGCCAGAAATTCAGGCGGAGAAGCTCGGTTCGCCGCTGCGTTATCGTGGTGACCTCAAAACCTATCAGCGTTTTGTGGCCTACTACTACAACCAGGAAAGCTTCAAATTCATGATGGACCCGATGCTGCAAACCGGCGCTGAGAAGATCTCAGCAATGGGTTACGGCAACGCCATCAATGGCCTGTCCGACCATGAAGGCGGCATGGCGCACTACTTCTCGCAACGTTTTGCTCAGGTCACCAACCCGCCACTGGATTCCATCCGTGAAGCGGACGGCATGACGCTGCGCGTCGCGCTGGGCGCAAAACCGCATCTGGGCCGCAGCAAAGGCCAGCAGGTTATCGTGCCGACGCCGATCCTGACTCACCTCGACATGCTGCGCCTGCGTGAGCAAGACGTCGCGCCTTACGCGCGCTTTGAGATGCTCTACGAGCCGGTGATCGGCAAAGATATCGTTAGCCGTGCAGCCAACGCCAAAGCGCTGGAAAACGCTATTGATAACCTGGCACAGCAGGTAGTGGATTTCGCACGCCAGCAAGGCGGCATCGCGGTCATCACTGACCGCCATATCTCTTCGACTCATGCGGCGATTCCGATGCTGCTGATGGTTTCTGCCATCAACCAGCGCCTGGTGCAGGAAGGTTTGCGCCTGGACGTTTCTCTGGTGGTCGAGAGTGGCCAGAGCATCTCTTCACACCATATTGCTGCCACCCTGGGCTTCGGTGCGTCAGCGGTCTATCCGCTGGGCGTGCAGATGCGTGCAGAAGAGAAGTTTGGTGAGGGCGAAGAAGGCAATAAAGCCTTTAAGCGCTATGCCAAAGCGGCTGAAAAAGCCTTGATGAAAACCATGGGTAAAGTGGGTCTCTGTACCGTGGAGAGCTATAGCTGTGGTGAGTTCTTTGAGCCAAACTTCCTCGATACCGAAGATCCGGTACTGAAGAAGTACTTCCCGAATATCAAAACGCCGGTGGGTGGCGCGGGCTTCCCGGCTATCGCCCAGATGGCGGTTGACTGGCATCAAAGCGCGCTGAAAATTCAGGGCGAGGCAGAAGTGCCGTTGCTGGGTCTGTTTAAAGAGCGCGCAGAGGGTGCGGGTCACTCCTACGGCACCATTGCCGTGCGTACCTTTATCGATATGACTGAGCAGCCGATTCGCTTCGCGGACAAAGCGCGCGAGGAAGACAACTTTATCCGTCTGATGACGCTGGCCAAGCTGGACAACGCCTTCAACATCAAAGCGGACGCCTTTAAAGACAGCAGCTTCGAACGCATCCCGAACGAGGTGATTGATTCACTGGCGATCACGCCGGATTACCGTCAGTTCTCCAGCCTGATGCACGCAGAACGTAAGCGTCGTCCTGCGGCCCTGCGTGACATTCTCGCGCTGCCATGTGATTTGACTCACGTTGACAGTGAAGCCGAATTTGGTCGCAAGCTGGGGCGCTACTCGCTGGTCAACAACGGTTTTGCGACCCGCGGGCTGAAGTGCGAAGCCGTCAGCGGCAGCCTGAACCAGTTCGAACTGCGTTTGATTGATTCTATCGCTGGCCTGAAGCCAGAAAACGAGCGTCTGGAAGCACTGTCGCGCGCGCTGAAAACCCGTTTCAGCGACGATATCGAAAGCAGCAACGTGGCAAACGGTGTACTGACAATTACCGCTTACGGTAAAGCGGCAGAGTATCTGTCCCTGATCTTTACCGCTCTGCCTTCGCTGCCGCTGGATGAGATTCAGCCGGCACACGAAATTACCCGCACTTTCGCCTCTGGCGCGATGAGCCACGGTGCGCTGGTCGCCCCTGCGCATGAAGCCGTAGCACACGGCACCAACATGGTGGGCGGTATGAGTAACTGTGGTGAAGGTGGCGAGCACTATTCACGTCACGGCACCATCCGCGCCTCACGTATTAAACAGCTGGCTTCAGGTCGTTTTGGCGTCTGGGCTGCCTATCTGGCCGATCCGATGCTGGAAGAGCTGGAGATCAAAATTGGTCAGGGTGCGAAACCGGGTGAAGGCGGTCAGTTGCCGGCACCGAAAGTGACGGTAGAAATCGCTGCAGCACGTGGCGGTACGCCGGGTGTTGAGCTGGTTTCACCGCCACCGCATCACGACACCTACTCGATCGAAGATTTGGCTCAGCTGATCCACGACTGTAAAGCGGCACGTGTGCGCGTTATCGTCAAACTGGTGTCTTCTGAGGGCATCGGCACCATCGCTGTCGGCGTGGCCAAAGCCGGCGCTGACGTGATTAACGTGGCAGGTAACACCGGCGGTACCGGTGCGGCTTCGGTCACCAGCCTGAAGTACACCGGACGCGTTGCCGAAATCGGTATCGCTGAAGTGCACCAGGCGCTGTGTGCTAACGGCCTGCGTGACAAAGTGCAGCTGCGCTGCTCCGGTGCACAACAAACCGGTAGCGATGTGATCAAATCCGCCCTGCTCGGCGGCGACAGCTTCGAGTTTGGTACCACCGCGCTGATGATGCTGAAATGCGTGATGGCGAAAAACTGTAACGTTAAATGCCCGGCCGGTTTGACCACCAACGCCGAAGCTTTTGATGGTGATCCGCGTCAGCTGGCGCAGTACTTCGTCAACGTCGCACAAGAAGTCCGTGAGTTCCTGGCACGCCTCGGCTTGCGTTCACTGCGTGAAGCGCGTGGACGTTCTGATCTGCTGCACCTGATGGATCACCCGCTGGAAGTGGGCAAACTGGACCTGCGTGCCATGTTGACCGTGGTGCCAGAGCAGAAAATCGCTAAGCCGGTTTATCTGGAAAAAGATTTTGAACTGGACAACGGCTGGGTCGAAGAGCTGAAAACGCAGCTTATCGGCCAGGCGAGCCGCGATATCTCGCTCGGTGCCGGCATCACCCTGAACAACCGTAATAAGAGCGTGGGCGGCCAGCTGGCCATCGACATCGAGCGTATGCTCAACCACGAATTATCAGCTGAACAACGTGCTGCTCTGCCAGCGGTGTTCAAAGACGATCGTGGCCGCCATTATCTGGCACCGCGCACCGTGAACATCCACACCAGTGGCTCTGCGGGCCAGTCATTCGGTGCCTTCTGCAACGATGGTATGCAGATGAAGCATTACGGCACCTGTAACGATGGCGTAGGCAAAGGCCAGTGTGGTGGCGAGTTGGTGGTGATGTCACCAGGCGGCGGCGCACAAGACAGCGATGGCAACGTGCTGATCGGTAACTTCGCGCTGTTCGGCGCAACCGGTGGTCGTCTATACGTACAAGGCCAGGCGGGCGACCGTTTCGCCGTGCGTAACTCTGGCGCAACGGCGGTTGTTGAAGGCGTGGGTGATTTCTGCTGCGAATACATGACCAACGGCGCGATTCTGAACCTGGGCACCTTCGGTAAAGGTTTCGGTAACGGCATGAGCGGCGGTTTCGCTTACCAGTATGACCCGTATGGTGCACTGGCAGGCCACGCAGCGGGAGATTCCGTGCTGTTCGGTTCTATCGCCGACGAAGATGAAATGGCGCAGGTGCACAAGCAAGCGGTGCTGACCATGCTGAACTGGCATCTGGAAGCCACTCAGTCTCCTCGTGCAGCCTGGCTGTTGGATAACTGGGAAACCGAGTGCCATCACTTTGTCTACGTGATGCCACGTTCGCTGCTGCTGTATCAAGACGGTGGCGAGATCCTGAAGGCGAAGTCACGTAAGGATCTGCTCGAAGAGCTGTCAACGTCACTGGCTGCGCATCAGGTTGCGAAATTCAAAGCGGCCTGGCGTACCGGCAAAACCATCGCTGATGGTGCAGTACCGGCTTACGGTGCCACAGATACGCTGGAGATGTTTGTCCTGCTGAACAACTACACCGTGCTGAGCTTCGCGCAGCAACTGGCGCTGGGCAAGCTGCCGAAAGGCACTTCAGTGGAAGATCCTGCGGTGGAAAAAGCCGTGCGTAATCTGCTGATGACCGAAGACTTTGCCCTGATCAGTAAGCTGCAACGCCATGCGCGTTCAGCGATTGAGAGCTACAGCGATGATGAACTGGCTAGCCTGATCGCGGCAAAACGTATGTCGGATTATAAAGCGGCACTGACGCAACGTAACATTCGCTCGATGGACAGCCTGGCAACCTATGGCTGGATCATTTATCAGGATGCCCGTAACCGCGAGGTGCTTGGCCATCTGCCTGATTTCGAAGAGCTGTTTGCGCGTGCTGCACTGCCAGAAATCGCCGCTGCCGTCGGGAAACTTTCCTGATAGCAGCACCAATGAATGTGTGTATATTGACTGAACATCACGAGACGGGTTTGAGTACAGATATCCATGAAGATTCCTTACATTCCTGAAGATGCGCCCTTTAACGGCGAACAGAAATATTGGCTGGCGGGTTTTCTCGCCGGCCTCCACTCGCGCCTGTTGGTATTAGAAGATAAGCAGACTGCCCCTGCGGCCGGTGGCGCCACCAATACGCAGTTGCACATTCTGTTCGGTTCGCAAACCGGCAACGCAGAAGCGCTGGCACAGACCGCTGCCAAAGCCGCGCGTGCCAAAGGTTTGGTTCCTGTGGTTCAGGCCTTGGGCGAAGTCGATTTGGATGTGTTTGCGACCATGCGCCATGTGCTGATC
This sequence comes from Pantoea vagans, assembly GCF_001506165.1. Lineage (NCBI taxonomy): Bacteria > Pseudomonadati > Pseudomonadota > Gammaproteobacteria > Enterobacterales > Erwiniaceae > Pantoea > Pantoea vagans. The sequence goes on from NZ_CP011427.1 coordinate 3,585,368, forward strand.
GTGACCTCAACCTACGGCGAAGGCGAAATGCCGGACAATGCACAGCTGTTCTGGCAGGCGCTTTCTGCCAGCACCGCGCCCCGTCTGGAGCAGATGCACTTTGCCATCCTGGCAATTGGCGATACCGGCTACGACGGCTTCTGCCAGGCAGGTAAGTTCTTCGACATGCGTCTGGAACAGTTGGGCGCGAAACGCGTCTTTGACCGCATCGATTGCGATATCGACTACGAAGAGCCATCCAGTGCATGGATTGGCGATGCGATGCCACAGTTTGCGGCCAGTGCAGGCAGCAGCGGCACGGTGTTAGAAAGCGCGCCTGAAGCCCCTGTGATCCCAGGTAGCAACAAACAGAACCCTTATGCCGCCGCACTGGCGACCAATAAGCGTCTGTCTGGCGAGTCTTCAGCGAAAGATATTCGTCACTTCGAATTCGACCTGACCGACAGTGGCCTGAAGTACGAAGCCGGTGATGCGCTGGGCGTGATCCCCGTCAACGACGCTGAGCTGGTGACTCTGCTGCTGAGTGAGCTGAAAGCCGATTACGAAACGCCGGTACCGGGCTTTGACCGCAACCTCGGCGATCTGCTGACTTATCAGTTCGAGATATCTGAGCCGTCACGCAAGCTGATCGAGTGGGTTGGACAGCACACCGCGAACCAGGAACTACTGCACGTGTTGCAGCACGATGATAAAGACACCCTGGCGAACTGGCTGTGGGGCAAAGACACCCTGGACCTGCTGCAGCTGGAGCTGAAGCGTAATCTGTCCGTGCCGGAGTTGGTTGCGATGCTGCGTCCGCTGCAACACCGCGCGTACTCCATCTCTTCCAGCTCGAAGACTCATCCAAATCAGGTGCATCTGACCATTGCTTCTGTGCGCTATCACAGCGGCGGCCGTGAGCGTAAGGGTGTGTGCTCCACTTACCTGGCTGAGCGTGTGCGTCGTGGCGAGAAGCCAGCGATCTTCATTTCGCCGAACAAAGCGTTCCGCGTCCCAGCGAATGGCAATGCGCCACTGATCATGGTTGGCCCAGGTACCGGTATCGCTCCGTTCCGCGCCTTCCTGCAAGAGCGTCAGTCAACTGGTGCAGACGGTAAAAACTGGTTGTTCTTTGGCGACCAGCATCAGGAACACGATTACATCTACGAAGATGAATTGAGTGGCTGGCAGCAGAGTGGCCTGTTGACGCACCTCGACCTGGCGTTCTCACGCGATCAGGAAGAGAAGATTTACGTGCAGAACCGTATGTTGGAAAAAGGCGCCGAGCTGTATGCCTGGCTGCAAGAAGGGGCTTACTTCTATGTGTGTGGCGATGCCTCACGCATGGCGAAAGATGTCGACGCTGCGCTGTATGAAGTGGTACGCCAGTTTGGTGGCCTCTCCAGTGAACGTGCTGCGGCTTACATCGACCAGTTGAAGAAAGATAAGCGTTATCTGCGCGACGTCTACTAAGACCCGCCGTAGCGATTTGTAGGGTGCGGCCTTCAGGCCGCCCGATGTGAGCAACGGTTGCGCCAGAACGCGCCCACACAAATGTGCAGATATAAAAAAACGGGCCAAACGGCCCGTTTTTTAATGCATGCGATTTACTTCACCACGCGTAATGAAGGACGTCCACCACGCGGTGGCGGCTCATCATCCGGCGAGTGATCATCATCAGCCGCATCGTCTGGACGATCGCCATCAATCACAGACATCATCGTCTCTTCCTGGCCGCCCTCTTGCTCGTCCGTTGCCAGCTCGTAAGCCGGTTCAGGTTCGAACATGGTACCTGCACCATTCTCTCGCGCATATATGGCGAGAACGGCTGCCATCGGGACAGAAACCTGGCGTGGAACGCCGCCGAAGCGCGCATTGAAACGCACTTCATCATTAGCGAGGTCCAGATTACCCACCGCGCGTGGCGCGATGTTCAGAACGATCTGACCATCCCGCGCATACTCCAGCGGCACCTGCACACCAGGCAGATTGATGTCGACCACCAGATGCGGCGTCAGCTGGTTGTCGAGCAACCAGTCATAAAACGCGCGCAGCAGATAGGGACGACGAGCCGTTAGTTGCGACATTTCCATACATTAGCCCCGGGCTTGCAGGCGCATTTCACGTTCCGCTTCCGTTAATGAAGCGAGGAATGAGTCACGTTCAAATACGCGCGTCATGTAGCCTTTCAGCTCCTTAGAACCCGCGCCAAGCAGATCTACGCCCATCTGCGGCAAACGCCACAGCAGCGGTGCCAGGTAGCAATCCACCAGGCTGAACTCTTCGCTCATGAAGAATGGCGTACGTGAGAACAGCGGTGCAATCGCCAGTAACTCTTCACGCAGTTGCTTACGTGCAGCGTCTGCTTCTGCATTGTTACCGGTTTCGATGGTACGCATCAGGGTATACCAGTCCTGCTCAATGCGATGCATCATCAGACGGCTTTCGCCACGTGCAACCGGATAGACCGGCATCAGCGGTGGATGCGGGAAACGCTCATCAAGGTATTCCATGATGATGCGTGATTCATACAGCGTCAGTTCACGGTCGACCAGCGTAGGTACGGTGCGATACGGGTTGAGGTCAATCAGATCCTGTGGCAGGTTATCCGTTTCAACCTGCTCGATCTCCACGCTGACGCCCTTTTCGGCCAGTACGATACGTACTTGATGGCTAAAAATGTCAGTCGGACCCGAAAACAGCGTCATTACCGAACGTTTGTTGGCAGCGACAGCCATGAAAACCTCCAAGTTTGTTCACAAAAAGTTACTGCGAATAGCCAACCACACGGCGACTCACCGATTCATCAGATCGCACACAGCCAGCGTGCATCACATTATTCTGCCATCCCGACAGGAATAACGCGCACAACGCTCCAGCTTGCGGGCGCAAAGTGTCAGTGAGTTTACCAGATTTTAAGCAGCTTGTGGGGCAGGGATAATCATTTGCGGGCAAAATGCGGGTAAAGCTCGCGTTTTTAGCGTGAGAAAGCATAAATGAAGGCAATAAAAAACCCGCCGAAGCGGGTTTTTTGAGCAAATCGTGTCTGCCGAAGCAGCAACAATTAACGCTTAGAGAACTGCGGACGACGACGTGCTTTACGCAGGCCGACTTTCTTACGTTCAACTTCACGTGCGTCACGGGTAACGAAGCCCGCTTTACGCAGTTCAGGACGCAGAGACTCGTCGTATTCCATCAGAGCGCGTGTGATACCGTGACGGATCGCACCAGCCTGACCAGAAATACCACCACCTTTAACAGTGATGTACAGGTCAAATTTACCAACCATATCAACCAGCTCCAGCGGCTGACGCACGACCATGCGTGCAGTCTCACGACCGAAGTATTGCTCCAGTGAGCGCTGGTTAATGACGATGTTACCGCTACCCGGCTTGATGAATACGCGAGCAGCAGAGCTTTTGCGGCGACCAGTGCCGTAGTTTTGAGTTTCAGCCATTGCCTATAATCCCGATTAAATGTCAAGAACTTGCGGTTGCTGCGCCGCGTGGTTGTGCTCGTTACCTGCGTAAACTTTCAGTTTACGGTACATAGCACGACCCAGTGGGCCTTTCGGCAGCATGCCTTTAACCGCGATTTCAATCACACGCTCAGGACGGCGCTCGATCATCTCTGCAAAGGTCGCTTGCTTGATACCACCGATGTGGCCAGTGTGGTGATAGTAAATCTTGTCAGTACGCTTGTTGCCGGTTACAGCAACTTTGTCAGCGTTCAGAACGATGATGTAATCACCGGTATCAACGTGCGGAGTGTATTCCGCTTTATGCTTACCACGCAGACGGCGCGCCAGTTCAGTCGCCAGGCGACCCAAGGTTTTGCCCGTTGCGTCAACAACATACCAGTCACGCTGTACGGTTTCTGGTTTAGCTGTAAAAGTTTTCATTGAAAAGCTTACCCAAATAAAAAGTTACACGTTGGTGAAATCCCAAACGCTAAGTAAACGAATGAGGCTCACACGACCATTTTGCCCAGCAAGCCACCCCTTCAAGTGAGTTACCGGATCACATCGGATTCTGGGAAAGAAAATCGATGCTGTAACGTGGGGTCGCAAGATTATAGAGAAGTCGAACTCAAAGATCGAACCTTTTTGCATCTAAATCCTGCGATTTCTGCCCCGCTATCAAGGCAGATGCGGCAGACGCAAATACTCTTCGCTCTGCATCTCCTGCAAACGCGATAAGCAGCGTTGATACTCAAACTTTAAGCGTGTGCCCTGATAAATTTCGAACAGTGACGTTTCCGCTGCCACAACCAATTTGACGTGGCGTTCATAGAATTCATCGACCAGCGCCAGGAAGCGCCGAGCCTGATCTTCCGTCTTGTAAATCATCACCGGCACATCATACAGCAATACGCTGTGGAAGCGGCGCGATAGCTCAATATAGTCATGCTGACTGCGCCCTTCTCCGCATAATGCGAGGAAATCAATCGCCAGCACGCCTTCATTGACGCCCAGCGTCGGCATCTGGCGGTGGTTAATCTCCAGAACGAGCGCATCCTCACGCGCTTTTCCTGACAGCGCGCGGAACATACGCTCCATTTCTGCGTGCGTGGCCTCGTTGAGTGGGAAATTCCACAGATGTGCCGAGGTCAGGGTGCGCAGGCGATAATCGATGCCAGCATCGACATTCATCACGTCACAATGGCGCTTAATCTGCTCAATCGCGGGCAGGAAGCGAGGACGTTGCAAGCCATTGCGGTACAGGTCATCCGGTGGAATGTTTGAGGTAGCCACCAGCGAGATACCCCGTGCAAACAGCGCCTCCATCAGCGTTCCCAATAACATCGCATCGGTAATGTCGGACACAAAAAATTCGTCGAAACAGAGAATATCGGTTTCAGCTTTAAAACGGTCAGCCACAATCAACAGCGGATCGCTGTGCCCTTGCAGCTGCGTTAACTCTTCATGGACGCGCAGCATAAAACGGTGAAAATGCAGACGCATCTTGCGATCGCCAGGAATAGACTGAAAAAATAAATCCATCACCCAGGTTTTACCCCGCCCAACACCGCCCCACATGTAAAGACCACGCACCGGCGTTTCGTTACTGCTTTTCTCTTTGGTCATCAGCTTAGATAAACGGCCAAACAGCCCTTTCGCTGCCGGCTCTGGCGCGGGTTTGCGCGCTATCAATCCTTGCTGAATAGCATCTAAGCGGGTTATCGCTTCGCGTTGTACGTCGTCCGGGCGAAACTCGCCCTGTGACAGCGCCTGCTCATAACGGGCAAGCGGAGATAAGGTTTGCATGGTTCTCTCAGAATCCCTGAAAAAGTCCGATTCACGGGTCGGTTGGCGAAAATTAGGCCGCACTACACTAAGCGATGCAGCCCGAGAGTTCCACTTCCAATAGATTATTGGGTATAGTGGCTGCTAATGAAGTTGAAACAGAAGCAATGCCCTACGAAGCAACGGAAATTACACGGGAGTCATTATGACCTGGGAATACGGGCTGATTGGTTTAGTGATTGGCATTATTGTCGGCGCGGTAGTGATGCGTTTTGGCAACAAAAAGCTGCGTGAGCAGCGTAGCATGCAGTATGAACTGGAAAAATCGAAGGCCGAGCTAGCAGATTATCGCGAAGAGCTCACCAACCACTTTGCTCGCAGCGCAGAGCTGCTGGACAACATGGCACATGATTATCGCCAGCTGTACCAGCATATGGCAAAAGGCTCTAACGACCTGCTGCCAAATCTGCCGGGCGAAAAGAATCCGTTTGCTTACCAACTGACGGAAGCCGAAGCGGATAACGATCAGGCACCGGTGCAAATCCCGCGTGATTATTCAGACGGCGCATCCGGTCTGCTGCGCGGTAGCGATCGCACTCCACGCAAATAATCCTTTTGGGGCACAGCTTAGCTGTGCCCTTTTTGTTTCCGAACACTTGCCCCAAACTACGGTCACACTTTTTATCCTCTTTTCGCAGTGAGAGCGTTTGCAATGAAAAAACAAGCACGACTGTTAAGCGCATTAGCCTTGAGCATTGGTATGAGTCTGGCCGCAACGCCCGGCGCAATGGCCACGCTGCCCGCACAGGTTCAGGGACAAGCACTGCCGAGTCTGGCTCCGATGCTGGAAAAAGTTCTGCCGGCGGTGGTCAGTGTGCATGTAGAAGGCACCGACAGCGGCCAGCAAGCACAGGATATTCCTGAACCTCTGAAACGCTTCTTTGGTCAGGCGCCGGGACAATCCCAACCGCAGCCGTTTGAAGGATTAGGTTCAGGCGTGATCATTGATGCCGCTAAAGGTTATGTCCTCACCAACAATCACGTGGTTAACGGTGCGGATAAAATCAGTGTGCAACTGAGCGATGGCAACGAGTATGACGCCAAACTGATTGGTCACGATGAGCAGACCGATATCGCCCTGATCCAGATTGAAGGGGCTAAGAATCTGACACAGGTAAAAATCGCCGATTCCGATTCCCTGAAAGTCGGTGATTTTGCCGTGGCGATTGGTAACCCGTTTGGCCTGGGGCAGACAGCCACGTCCGGCATTATTTCCGCGCTGGGCCGCAGTGGTTTGAACCTCGAAGGGCTGGAAAACTTCATCCAGACCGATGCGGCGATCAACCGCGGTAACTCTGGTGGTGCGCTGGTGAACCTGAATGGTGAGCTGATTGGCATCAACACCGCCATCCTGGCCTCCAGCGGCGGCAACATTGGTATCGGCTTCGCCATCCCGAGCAATATGGCAATGAATCTTGCACAGCAGTTGATTCAGTCAGGTGAAGTGAAACGCGGGCAACTCGGTATCAAAGGCACGGAAATGACGGCGGATATCGCCAAAGCCTTTAATGTCGATGCACAGCGTGGTGCCTTTGTTTCCGAAGTGCTGCCAAACTCTGCCGCGCAAAAAGCCGGTATCAAGGCGGGTGATATCATCACCTCGATTAACGACAAAGCGATCACCAGCTTTGCCGAACTGCGTGTCAAAGTGGGCACCACACCGCCAGGCCAGCAGGTGAAGATTGGTCTGTTGCGCCAGGGCAAACCGGTTACAGTGACCGTGACGCTGGAGCAGAGCGCGCAAACCACCGCCAGCGCCCAGCTCATGTCGCCAGCATTACAAGGTGCCACCTTGAGTGATGGAACGGCAAAAAGCGGCGATAAAGGCGTGAAAGTCGATGCCATCGAAAAAGGCACTCCGGCTGAGCAGGCTGGCCTGCAGAAAGACGATGTGATTGTCGGAGTGAACCGCGATCGCGTGACGTCGCTGGCTGAAATGCGCAAAGCGCTGGAAGGTAAACCGCCGGTGCTGGCACTGAATGTGGTGCGCGGTGACGAGAGCATTTACCTACTTATGCGTTAAACCTCGCAAACGGCGGACAAGCAGGTGTTTGTCCGCCTTTCTCATGCTATTCTGCCCTGCGATCAAACCTTTCCTGAAATAACACCATGATTCTTAAACTTTTGCGTTCTGTGGTGATGGGCCTGATCGTAGCGGGCTTACTGCTTGTTGCGATTCCTGCGCTGCGTATGGGCAGCAACGTCACCTTTGATCATGATAACAGCGATGATGAATCCCCCGTGAGCTTCAATCAAGGGGTGCGTCGTGCTGTGCCTGCGGTGGTCAATGTGTATAACCGCAGTGCTCACGGCAACAACAATCGTGGCATTACCACGCTGGGTTCCGGCGTGATCATGAACGTGAAAGGCTACATCCTGACCAATAAGCATGTGATTAATAACGCCGATCAGATTATCGTCGCGCTGCAGGATGGCCGTTTCTTTGAAGCCACCTTAGTAGGCTCAGATGCCATGACCGATCTCGCCGTGCTGAAAATCAGCGCCACTAACCTGCCAACCATTCCCATCAATGCCAAGCGTATCGCTCACATTGGTGATGTCGTGATGGCCATCGGTAACCCTTACAACCTCGGTCAGACGGTCACCCAAGGCATCATCAGCGCCACCGGGCGCGTAGGTTTGAGTTCTTCTGGCCGTCAAAACTTCCTGCAGACCGATGCGTCCATCAATCAGGGGAATTCCGGCGGTGCGCTGATCAACTCGTTGGGTGAGTTAATGGGCATCAACACGCTCACCTTTGATAAAAGTAATGACGGTGAAACGCCGGAGGGCATTGGTTTTGCCATTCCTACCGCGTTGGCGACCAAAATTATGGACAAGCTGATTCGCGACGGTCGCGTGATTCGCGGCTATATCGGGATAACCGGACGTGAACTTCCCCCGCTGCACGGCCAGGGCAGCAGCCTCGATCGCGCGCAAGGCATTATCGTCAGTGAAGTGACACCGGGAGGGCCAGCCGATCGTGCGGGCATTCAGGCTAATGATGTGCTGTTGCAGGTAAACGGCAAACCGGCCTTGTCGGCGCAGGAAACCATGGACCAGGTGGCGGAGATTCGCCCCGGGTCGGTGATTCAGGTGCAGGTGTTACGTAACGAACAGAAGATGATGTTGCCCGTGACCATTCAGGAGTTCCCGGAAGCACCGGCAACCACCACGCCACAGCAATAAGGGCGCTGATGCGCCCTTCAGATTTAACTGCGATCGACCGGGAAGGCGATCACGTCGCTCAGCGCATCCGCTTTCAACGCCAGCATAATCAAACGATCAACACCCAGCGCCACGCCTGAACACGCGGGCATGCCGTGCGACAGCGCATCCAGTAGATTGGTATCAATCGGGTGTTGCGGCAAACCCCGTGCGGCACGGCGGCGGTTATCCTGCTCAAAACGCTGACGCTGTTCACGACTATCGGTTAACTCACGGAATCCGTTTGCCAACTCCACACCTTTGTAATAGACCTCGAAGCGCTCTGCGACACGATGATCTTCGGTGCTGATTTCAGCCAGCGCCGCCTGGCTTGCCGGGAAGTGATACACGAAGCATGGCTTGTCATTGCCAATCTTCGGTTCAACCCCCAGCATAAACAGCAGCTGCAGCAGCGTATCGCGGTCATCTTCGCGGTTAGCCAGTTCACCTTCGCCCAGTTTGGTTGCCGCTTCACGCAGTTGCGCTTTATCCGCCGATAGCGGGTCGAGCTCCAGGTGACGGATAAACGCTTGCTGGTATGACAGTGACTCGGCGCTATCGCACTCCAGCACTTGCTGCATTAAATCGTCCACTTCATTCATCAGACGATACATGTCGTAGTGTGGGCGATACCACTCCAGCATGGTGAATTCTGGATTGTGATGACGTCCTGCCTCCTCATTACGGAAGCAACGTCCCATCTGGTAGATCGGGCCACTGCCCGCCGCCAGCAGACGCTTCATGTGATATTCCGGACTGGTCATCAGCCAGAGATCGCGCCCTTCTGCTGCGCCAGGCCCAACAAAACGCGTCTGGAAGGGTACCAGATGGATATCGGTAATGGTCGCCTGGCTCATCGCCGGGGTATCAACCTCCAGCACGCCGCGATCGGCAAAGAAACGACGAATCTCCGCCAAAATGGCGGCACGTTTCAACAAATTGGCAATGGGTGCGCTCGGCTGCCAGCTTGCCGTTTCGCTCATGTTGGTGACTCCGTATACAGATAAGGGGGAGAAGTCTACCCGTATTGATTAAGGCAAACAACGGCGTAACGGGGAGACAGGCGTTAACAGTGCTTTTTCAGATAAGGAGGTGAGATGACAGAGATAAATCCGGTACGAAACCAGGTTCCGCACCGGTTTTGATTACTGTGCGCTGCGCTGAATCGCTTTGCCGCCCGCCTGAACATCCTCGCCAACACCACGGGTGGTGTTGCAGGCAGTCAAAACGGAGGAAAGAACCAGAACAGAAAGAATCGCGACAATACTTTTCTTTAACATAGCCATATCCTTGTTGGTTGCAGTAAAAGTACAGCTATTCAAGCATAGACCTTATACACAACCTTGCAGGCTAAGCCGCTGAAAACGGGATGTCGTCGCAATTTATTTGTCAGCTGCGTGTGAGATCGCGCCACCCAAATGGGAGACATCTTCACCAAAGCCGTGGAAAGTGTTGCAGGCACTCAAAGCGGAGGAGACCAGCAACGCAAAAACAGCCAACTTCGCTATCTTTTTCATTTTTCTGAACTCATAGAATGAAAAAAGGCGCATCGATGATGCGCCTGATTTGACGATTATTTTACGCGGGAAACGTATTCGCCAGAGCGGGTATCCACTTTAACGACTTCGCCAATCTGCACGAACAGTGGAACTTTGATCACTGCGCCAGTCGACAGAGTAGCGGGTTTGCCGCCGGTACCTGCGGTGTCACCTTTCAGGCCAGGGTCAGTTTCAGTCACTTCAGCTTCGATGAAGTTCGGTGGCTGAACCGCGATCGCTTTATCGTTCCACAGGGTAACGATACAATCAGCGTTGTCCTGCAACCATTTGGTCACGTCATCCAGCACTTTAGCTTCGATCTGATACTGCTCGAAAGACTCTGGGTGCATGAAGTAGTAGAAGTCGCCGTCATTGTAAGAGTACTGCAGCGTCATATCACGAACGTCTGCGCCTTCGGCAGAGTCAGTAGATTTGAAAGTCTTCTCAACGCGAGAACCGGTCAGCAGACGACGCATTTTCACGCGTGCAAATGCCTGGCCTTTACCCGGCTTGACGAACTCACTGGCTTCGATGGCATATGGCTCGCCTTCGAACATGATTTTAAGACCGGGACGGAAATCGTTGCTAAGATAAGTCGCCATAAAGGCCCTCTGTAAATATTGAACTGGTAATAGCCAAAAAAATGGCAAACATTGTAACCCTAAATCCCCCCATCAGAGAAGATTGGTTGCAGCAACTTGCTGATGTTGTCACCGATCCTACTGAATTACTGCAACTTTTATCTCTCGATCATCATGCAGATTTGGCCGCAGGCCACGATGCGCGCAAGCTTTTTGCCCTGCGCGTGCCTCGCGCCTTCATTCAGCGTATGGCGATCGGTGATCCACAAGACCCTCTGTTGCTGCAAGTTTTGACCAGCCGTCAGGAATTTAATGATGCGCCAGGTTACAGCACCGACCCGCTCGACGAACAGAGCAGCGTGGTGCCGGGTTTACTGCATAAGTATAGAAACCGTGCGCTGCTGCTGGTGAAAGGCGGTTGTGCCGTCAACTGCCGCTACTGTTTCCGCCGCCATTTCCCCTATCAGGATAACCAGGGCAATAAACGCAACTGGCAGGCTGCGATTGATTACATTGCGGAACATCCAGAACTGGATGAGATCATCTTCTCCGGTGGCGATCCGCTGATGGCGAAAGATCATGAGCTGGCGTGGCTGGTTGGCGCGCTGGAAAAAATTCCGCATCTGAAACGTTTGCGTATCCACAGCCGCTTGCCGGTGGTGATCCCTGCTCGCATCACTGAAGGATTGTGTCAGATTCTGGCTGAGACGCGCCTGCAAGTGTTAATGGTCAGTCATATCAACCACGCGCAGGAGATTGATGACGAGCTGCGCTATGGCATGCAGATGTTGAAGCGTGCAGGTGTGACGTTGCTCAATCAGAGTGTGCTGCTACGTGGCATCAACGATGATGCGCAAGCACTGGCCAACCTGAGTAATGCGTTATTTGATGCGGGCATTCTGCCTTACTACCTGCACGTGCTGGATAAAGTGCAGGGTGCCGCCCATTTCTTTGTTTCCGACGATGAAGCCCGTGCGCTTGTGCGTCAATTGTTGACGATGGTGTCAGGCTACATGGTGCCGAAGCTGGCGCGTGAGATTGGTGGTGAACCCAGCAAAACGCCGCTGGATTTACAGCTCCGTCAGGAATAAAAAAAGCCGCATCAGCGGCTTTTTTCATATTCATTCCGTGCCATTAAGGGCACTTATACACCTGACCAGACATTTTGCTGTCAAGCGGTGCAAAAGCAGACAGCAGGTTCTGCGTTGGGCTGGTTGCACCGTAAATCACGTTGCCGCCCATTTCTGCCGCACGGTTACGCAGGTCATTGGCTGCGCCACGCAGAGAACTGCCTTCACCGCCTGAACCGCTCAACCAGTTGCTCTGTGAGCCGGTGACGTTACCCAGAAGCTGACATTGGCTGCCAGGCTGTTGGTCGACGAAGGTCACACGTTCGCCGCCTGAACTCAGTTGATTGGAGCTGCTGCAGCCCGCCAGCAGTAAAGTCCCTACCGCCAGTCCGAGCAAGAGGTTAATCCGCATTGTAATCCCCATTTATTATCATCAGTGTCGGGCGGCAGCGTAGCAGAAAAACGCACATTTTTTCTGAACATTCATTGCCACCTACCCTAAATAGTTCCAGGTGCAGAAAGGCGGCAAGGGCATGAATCCCCAAGAGCTTACTCCAGTAAGTGACTGGGGTGAATGAACGCAGCCAACGCATCTGCAGCCAGAAATATGACGGGTAAAACCCGCAATATTGCGCTCCTACTTATACCTTGTTCGCCGCCAAAAGAAAAACCCCCGACCGTTTCCAATCGAGGGTTTTTCACATGACTTAAGCAGTCAGGGGCAAATTACATCATGCCGCCCATTCCGCCCATGCCACCCATGCCGCCAGCTGCGCCTAAATCAGGTGCATCGCCTTTAGGCAGGTCGGTCACCATCGCTTCGGTGGTGATCATCAGACCGGCAACAGAAGAGGCGTACTGCAGCGCAGAACGGGTCACTTTAGTTGGGTCCAGGATACCGAAGTCGATCATGTTGCCGTACTCTTCAGTCTGCGCGTTGTAACCGTAGTTGCCGTCGCCCGCTTTCACGTTGTTAGCAACCACAGATGGCTCTTCACCGGCGTTAGACACGATCTGACGCAGTGGAGCTTCCATTGCGCGCAGCGCAACTTTGATACCCACGTTCTGATCTTCGTTCTGACCTTTCAGGCCAGATGCTGCGATTTTCGCCGCAACACGCACCAGTGCAACACCACCACCAGCAACCACGCCTTCTTCTACCGCAGCACGGGTTGCGTGCAGGGCATCTTCAACGCGCGCTTTCTTCTCTTTCATTTCAACTTCAGTGGCTGCGCCCACTTTCAGAACGGCCACGCCGCCTGCCAGTTTCGCTACGCGCTCCTGCAGTTTTTCTTTGTCGTAATCAGAGGTCGCTTCTTCGATCTGCTGACGAATCTGCGTTACGCGGCCCTGAATTGCGCCTTGATCGCCTACACCATCGATGATGGTAGAGGTATCTTTGTTGATCACAACACGCTTAGCCTGACCCAGATCTTCCAGGGTGGCTTTTTCCAGGTCCAGACCGATCTCTTCAGAAATCACGGTACCACCGGTCAGGATAGCGATATCCTGCAGCATGGCTTTACGACGGTCGCCGAAACCAGGTGCTTTAACAGCAGCCACTTTCACGATACCGCGCATGGTGTTCACCACCAGAGTCGCCAGTGCTTCGCCTTCAACATCTTCAGCGATGATCAGCAGTGGTTTACCGGCTTTCGCAACCGCTTCCAGTACTGGCAGCAGTTCACGGATGTTAGAGATTTTCTTATCAGCAAGCAGGATGTACGGTGCATCCAGTTCGATAGCGCCGGTTTCTGGCTTGTTGATGAAGTATGGAGACAGGTAGCCACGGTCAAACTGCATACCTTCAACCACGTCCAGCTCGTCTTGCAGGCCGGTGCCTTCTTCAACGGTGATAACGCCTTCTTTACCCACTTTTTCCATCGCATCAGCGATCAGGGTACCGACGGTTTCATCAGAGTTAGCAGAGATGGTACCAACCTGTGCAATCGCTTTGGTGTCCTGGCAAGGTACAGACAGGGTTTTCAGCTCTTCAACGGCTGCAGCAACGGCTTTATCGATACCGCGCTTCAGGTCCATTGGGTTCATGCCAGCCGCAACAGCTTTCAGACCTTCGTTGACGATAGCCTGCGCCAGTACGGTTGCAGTGGTCGTACCGTCACCTGCAGCGTCGTTCGCTTTAGAGGCAACTTCTTTCACCATCTGTGCACCCATGTTTTCGAACTTGTCTTCCAGTTCGATTTCACGCGCAACAGAAACACCATCTTTGGTGATGGTCGGTGCACCAAAAGATTTATCCAGAACCACGTTACGGCCTTTCGGGCCCAGGGTAACTTTTACTGCATCTGCCAGTACATTCACGCCACGCAGCATTTTTACGCGTGCGTCATTACCGAATTTTACGTCTTTAGCTGCCATTTCAAATATCCCTTAAATTCGTTTCGTTCAGTGAATTACGCGTAATTACGCTTCGACAATCGCCAGGATGTCGCTTTCAGAAATGATCAGAACTTCTTCGTTGTCGATCTTTTCAGTTTTAGCACCGTAGCCTTCGCTGAAGATAACCAGATCGCCAACTTTCACGTCCAGTGGCTTAACATCGCCGTTTTCCAGGATGCGGCCATTGCCAACAGCCAGGACTTCACCGCGAGTGGATTTACCAGCTGCTGAGCCGGTCAGAACGATACCGCCAGCAGATTTAGCTTCAACTTCTTTACGCTTGACGATAACGCGATCGTGCAACGGACGAATTTTCATTTGGTAGCTCTCCTTTGAGAAGTCCAATCATTCATTTTGGGGTTGAACCGGACTGCATGGCTTCCGGCCTCGTGGAGAGAGAGATAGGGTCAGGAAAAACGGCTTTCAAGGGGCAAAAAATAAAAAATTTTCGTTTTTGTAACCGTTGACGAAAAAGACAGCAAAAAGGCGGCTTGCGCCGCCTTCGATAACTCAGTGATCTTTGTCGTGCCCGATACGATCCTGATCTTTACGCTCATATTCACCATCCATGGTGAAACCACTGTCTGGCCCCGCGCCCGGCCCCCGCCACACACGTAAATGTGGCATCAATTTCAGCGTCAGATGCTTCTGCACCGGCGGCAACAGCAGCAGTAAACCGAGGAAGTCGGTAAAGAATCCCGGCAGCAGCAATAAGAAACCAGAGATGATGAGTGAAACGCTTTTGGTCATCTCCGCTGCTGGGCTTTCGTTACGCGCCAGCTTCTCCTGCATCAGGCGGAAGTTCTTCATGCCTTGGTTTTTCACCAGCGAAACACCAATGCAGGAGGTGAAAATCACCAGCAGCATGGTGAGCAGCACGCCCAGCGCATGCGCGACCTGAATGAAAATTGAGATCTCAATCCAGGCCAGAACAAAAAAAATCACGAACGGTATCCAGCGCACCGATATCTCCTGTGAGTAGAGCTGCCTCGCTATTTGCCAGGCAGCAGAATGGGATGGTCTGTAAGACCGTATTGATAGAGATGGGCATCTGAACCCATGATTTCAACCGATCCTGCCAAATTTTTCCCACTGACTTAAAATTGCGAACTACATCACATATCGTTATTACCGCTGGGCCAGCAAATGCCCGTAAAGTGATCTGTGCACAAACAATTCTGTAACAACAGAATATGATCGTGCCCGCCAGCCCGAAGATGGATAAAATGTCGGTGCGGGTATTCCACGACAATATAATTGCTTCACCTGCACAGTGATTGCCGCCGACCATCCCGGTCGCCTGGCAGCCACACCGCAGAAATAATAAGAAGGTAATCATGGCGAACAACATTCGTATCGAAGAAGACCTGTTAGGCATGCGCGAAGTTCCGGCAGACGCTTACTACGGTGTTCATACTCTGCGTGCGATTGAGAACTTCTACATTAGTAATAATAAAATCAGCGACATACCGGAATTTGTTCGCGGTATGGTGATGGTGAAAAAAGCAGCCGCGCTCGCCAACAAAGAGCTGCAAACAATCCCTCGCAACATTGCTAACACCATTATTCAAGCCTGTGATGAAGTGCTGAATAACGGTAAATGCATGGATCAGTTCCCGGTTGACGTCTATCAAGGCGGCGCGGGGACTTCGGTTAACATGAACACTAACGAAGTGCTGGCGAACATCGGCCTTGAGCTGATGGGCCACCAGAAAGGTGAATACCAGTACCTCAACCCCAACGATCACGTGAATAAGTGTCAGTCAACTAACGATGCTTATCCCACCGGTTTTCGTATCGCGGTTTACGCCTCCATCCTGAAACTGCTGGACGGCATTAGCCAGCTGAGCGAAGGCTTCCAGCGTAAAGCGGTCGAGTTCGAAAACATTCTGAAGATGGGCCGTACGCAGCTTCAGGATGCGGTGCCGATGACGCTGGGTCAGGAGTTCCACGCCTTCAACGTACTGTTGAATGAAGAAACACGCAGTATTCTGCGCACCGCAGAACTGCTGCTGGAAGTGAACCTTGGCGCGACCGCAATCGGTACCCGTCTCAACACCCCTGATGGCTATCAGCAACTGGCGGTACAGCGCCTTGCTGAAGTCAGCAACCTGCCGGTGGTGCCTGCAGAAGATCTGATCGAAGCCACCTCGGACTGTGGTGCCTACGTCATGGTGCACTCAGCGCTGAAACGTCTGGCGGTGAAACTGTCGAAGATTTGTAATGACCTGCGCTTGCTCTCATCCGGGCCACGTGCGGGCCTGAACGAAATCAACTTGCCTGAACTGCAGGCAGGTTCATCGATCATGCCAGCCAAAGTGAACCCGGTCGTGCCAGAAGTGGTGAATCAGGTCTGCTTCAAAGTCATCGGTAACGATATTACCGTCACCATGGCCTCAGAAGCGGGTCAGTTGCAGCTGAACGTCATGGAGCCGGTCATTGGCCAGGCGCTGTTCGAGTCGATCAGCATTCTGACCAACGCCTGCTTCAACCTGCTGGAAAAATGCGTTAACGGCATTACCGCCAACAAAGCGGTGTGTGAAGCTTACGTATTCAACTCGATTGGTATCGTCACCTATCTGAACCCCTATATCGGCCACCACAATGGCGATATCGTCGGCAAGATTTGTGCAGAAACCGGTAAGAGCGTACGTGAAGTGGTGCTGGAGCGCGGCCTACTGACCGAAGCAGAGCTGGATGATATTTTCTCTATCCAGAACCTGATGCATCCGACTTATAAAGCCAAACGCTACACCGACGAAAACGAACAGTAATCCGTTCCGGATCAAATCGCCAAAAGCACGCTTGTATACAATACGGCGTGCTTTTTTTCTTATGGCGACCATACCCAAAATAATTCGAGACCCCTCATGGGGCCTACTCTTGGTTCAGAAAGGCGGCAAGTGCATGAATCCTCAGGAGCTTACTGAAGTCAGTGACTGAGGTGAATGCACGTAGCCAACGCACCTGCACCTTGAAGTAGGAAGGGTATACAATTTTAAGAGTCTGGATCTCCCCCCATGGCTCAGGAGCGGAATGAATGGTAGGTGTGGAGTTATTGATTGTTCTGCTGGCAATCTGGCTCGGTGCGCGTTTAGGCGGCATTGGAATTGGGTTTGCTGGCGGATTTGGCGTGTTGGTGCTGACACTCTTCTTCGGCATGAAACCCGGCGCCATTCCCTTCGATGTGATCGAAATTATCATGGCGGTAATCGCCGCGATTGCCGCGATGCAAATTGCCGGTGGGCTGGACTATATGGTGGGTCTGGCCGAACGGTTATTACGTCGACACCCACGGTATGTCACCTTCCTTGCGCCACTGGTCACCTATGTGATGACGTTACTGGCCGGCACGGGGCACACCGCATTCTCCACCCTGCCGGTGATTGCTGAAGTCGCTAAAGAACAAGGTGTTCGTCCCTCGCGCCCGCTGTCGATTGCCGTCGTCGCCTCGCAGATCGCCATCACTGCTTCTCCGCTCTCCGCCGCCGTGGTGTTCTTTGCGTCGATTCTTGAACCGCGCGGCGTCAGCTATCTGGCGCTGCTTGCCGTGTCAATCCCCGCCACCATGGCCGCCATTTTCTGTGCAGCGGTGATCACCAGCTTCCTCGGCAAAGAGTTGCAAGAGGACGAGGTTTACCAGGCGCGTCTGGCCAAGGGTGAAGTCACGCTACGCGGCGAACGTGTTTATGACATCAAACCGGGCGCCAAACGTTCTGTGCTGCTGTTCCTGTTGGGGATTGCTGCTGTGGTGCTGTACGCCACCGCAATCAGTGACAGCGTTGGGCTGATTAGCAACCCAGTGTTGCCACGTAACGAAGCGATTGTGGTCTTTATGCTGACCGTCGCGACCCTGATCTGCCTAACGTGCAAAGTGGATACCGGCGAGATCCTCAGTGCCAGCACCTTTAAATCCGGCATGAGCGCCTGTATCTGTGTGATGGGCGTCGCCTGGCTCGGTGATACCTTCGTTAAAGCACATCTGACCGATATCCAGACCGTCGCGGGCGATATGCTGCAAAGCTATCCTTGGATGCTGGCGCTGGTGCTGTTCTTCGCCGCTACCCTGCTCTACTCACAGGCCGCCACCACCAAAGCGCTAATGCCCGCCGCCCTGATGTTAGGCGTGTCACCGCTGGCAGCCATCGCTTCTTTTGCCGCTGTCTCCGCGCTGTTTGTTTTGCCAACCTATCCCACGTTGTTAGCGGCAGTAGAGATGGATGACACCGGCTCCACCCGAATCGGCAAGTTTGTTTTTAACCACTCCTTTATTATTCCCGGCGTGTTGGCAATCGCCTTCTCAGTGGCGTTTGGCTTCCTGTTTGGTAGCCTGATTCTGTAGCGCCGTTACATCCTGAAAACCTCGAGGCGAGGCGGCCGTGTTATCATCGCGGCCTATTTGCCAACGGAGCTGATTACATCGTCATGGCTGCACGACTCTCCCGCCTGATGGGCCTTTGCTTTGCGCTGCTGTTTTGCCTTTCCGCGCACGCGAATATTTTCTCACCCAATAACAACAGCCGCTTTGTGCCGGTCGACCAGGCCTTTGGCTTTGATTTCAGCCAGCAAGGTAATCAGCTGACGCTGAGCTGGAAGGTGAAGGATGGCTATTACCTGTATCGCCAGCAAATTCACGTCACCCCGCAACAGGCGCAGATAGCCCCCCTTGCCCTGCCAGCGGGCAAGCCGCATGAAGATGAGTTTTACGGCAAAAGCGAAATCTATCCGCAGGATCTGCAACTGCCGATCACGCTACGTCAGGCCGATGCAGGTGCAACGCTCACGGTCACCTACCAAGGCTGTGCTGCTGCCGGGTTCTGCTATCCACCTGAAACCCGCTCCGTGCCGCTGAATCCTGTCGCGCTGAATTCTGCTGCGCCAGCGGTCACGGCTCAACCTGGCCCCTCTTCAACGCCACTGCCCTTTTCACCGCTTTGGGCGCTGCTGATTGGTATCGGTGTCGCCTTCACGCCTTGTGTGTTGCCGATGTATCCGCTGATCTCCAGCATCATTCTGGGTGGACCACGTCGCTATTCGGTGGGCCGCCTGTTTGCGCTGGCAATGGTGTATGTGCAAGGCATGGCGCTGACCTATACCCTGCTCGGCATGGTCGTTGCGGCGGCGGGCTTACGTTTCCAGGCTGCACTGCAACATCCGTATGTTTTAATTGGCTTGTCGGTGCTGTTTATCGTCCTGGCCCTGTCAATGTTTGGCCTGTTCACTTTGCAACTGCCCTCCAGCCTGCAAACCCGCTTGACGCTCTGGAGTAACCGCCAACAAGGTGGCTCGCTGCCTGGCGTGTTTATGATGGGTGCGCTGGCAGGATTGATCTGCTCGCCCTGCACCACCGCGCCGCTCAGCGCCATCCTGCTGTATATCGCCCAGAGCGGCAATCTGTGGGCCGGTGCCGGCACGCTATGGTTATACGCGTTCGGTATGGGCCTGCCGCTGATTGCCGTCACGATGTTTGGTAACAAGCTGCTGCCAAAAAGTGGCCCCTGGATGCAGAGCGTAAAAGAGGGTTTTGGCTTTGTGATTCTGGCATTGCCGGTGTTCTTGCTGGAGCGCGTCATCGGCGATACCTGGGGGTTGCGTCTCTGGAGCCTGCTTGGCGTGGCCTTCTTTGCCTGGGCGTTCAGCCTCAGCTTGCGTGCGCAGGGCAAATGGCGCATCCTGCAAATCGTGATGCTGGCGGCGGCACTGGTGGCCGCGCGTCCGCTGCAAGACTGGGCCTTTGGCAGCAGCAACAGCGTGCAATCCGTTGCCCATCTGCCGTTCAAAACCATTGCCAGCAGCGAACAACTGGATAGCGCCTTGCAGCAGGCACAGGGCCGCATCACCATGGTTGATCTCTACGCCGACTGGTGCGTGGCCTGCAAAGAGTTTGAAAAATACACCTTCAGCGACCAAGGCGTGCAAAACGATTTGAGCCAGATACAGCTGCTGCAAGCCAACGTCACCGCCAACAGTGCGCAAGACAATGCACTGCTACAGCATTTACAGGTGCTCGGATTACCGACCATCCTGTTTTTTGATGCGCAGGGTAAAGAAATCCCTGATTCGCGCGTGACCGGTTTCCTGAGTGCCGCAGACTTCAGCGCGCATTTGCACAATCTGCCGCGTTAAACGACACTGGTTGCAGGACACTGCCCGTTCGCCCGCGAACGGGCCCGCACTCCAGAGGAGAGTCACTTGCAACGTGAACAGATTCTTGAGCATGCGCTGAATGTGCTTGAGCAGAGCGGATTAGCCGCCACCACTTCCCTGCAACAGCTGGCCGGCGAGACCGGGCTAACAAAGGAACAACTTGAGCGTTTCTGGCCCGACCGTGATGCCCTGCTGTATGACGCCCTGCGTTATCACGGCCAGCAAATCGATAGCTGGCGCCGTCAGGTGCAGCTCAATGAACATCTCACTCCCGCTCAAAAACTGCTGGCGCGCTATGAAGTGTTGAGTGAACACGTGAATAAAGGGCGCTTCCCCGGCTGCCTGTTTATCGCTGCCTGTAGTTTCTATCCGCAACCCGATCAACCGGTGCATCAACTTGCCGAGCAGCAAAAACGCAGCTCATGGCAGTTTACTCATGAGATCCTGGTGGATTTGGCGCTGGATAACCCCAGCATGGTGGCCGATCAAATGGAGCTGATCCTTGAGGGCTGCCTCAGCAAGCTGCTGGTAAAGCGTAACGTACAGGACGTAGCGACCGCTCGCCGCCTGGCCGAGGATGTGCTGAGCATAGCGTTGTGTCGTCAAAACGGCGCACTGAGCTGATCCACGGGCGTGGTAAAGCGCAGGGTGATATTTTGGTCAGCCTGCCTGAAAAGCAAGCAATCAGTCACGATTGCACCGTTTTTTTGACGAAAGCCGTTGACGGTTGTGAGCCATTAAGGTTTAATGCGCCCCGTTGCCCGGATAGCTCAGTCGGTAGAGCAGGGGATTGAAAATCCCCGTGTCCGTGGTTCGATTCCGCGTCCGGGCACCAACATTCTGAAAACCCAGCTTATAGCTGGGTTTTTGCTTTTCTGCGTTTGTCATTCTGTTCCCCCCTACCAGCTATCAACTTACAGCACTGCTTATGTTCCAAATTTGGCACTTAACTCGTCCTATACCGATTAAAGTGCCAGAAAAGGAACGTTATTAAACTTCATATCTTGATAGCTAATACAAACAACAGCTGGTTTTGAGACTTTGAATTACGGGATGCCTTTCAGCATCCCTTAATAGACTACAACCGATAATCCTCGTCACTCACCTGCTCCATCCAGGTCACCGGGCTACCGTCCACCGATTCAGCAATGGCGATATGCGACATCGCGTTATCCGGGGTTGCGCCATGCCAGTGCTTCACACCCTCTGGGATCCAGATAATGTCACCTTGATTCATCACCTGAATCGCCTCACCTTCACACTGAATCCAGCCTTGCCCATGCACAATAATCAAAGTTTGTCCGAGCGGATGCGTATGCCATGCAGTCCGCGCGCCCGGCTCGAATGTCACCGTTGCGCCACCTACGCGTGCAGGGGCATCAGCCTGGAAAGGGGCATCCAAACGCACCGTACCGGTGAAATACTCTGCTGGACCTTTACGTGAGGGTACGGAGCCGTTTTTGATGAATCGCAACATGGTTTTTGTCCTCTGTTTTATCAATGACTCTACTGTAGCAAAGGGGACTGGATGCGATTAAGACAACAATCACGCAAGCGCCTATGAGCAGGACTCATAAGATCATACCGATTACCGTTACAGGGTCTTTCAGGGAAGAATAGGATGTTTTAAAACTATTCTTTTAAGGGGAAACAATAAAACAACCTCAGGTCATAATATTAATTTATTCCCCCATAAAAAATTTCAATAAAATTATTTATCATATAGTTAACGCATCCCTAAATAATATTTCGTGATCGTGACTTCGTAAGCCGTAACACACACTCCGTAACACGCCATTTATCCCGTATTCTTGCTCAAACAGAAAAATAACCTCTGATACCCGGCTGTTGATAACAGCCGGGATCCCCCTACTCTGTCATTGCATCGGGAGTGAATTATGCCTGAAGAGACGATCGCGTTGCCGTGGTATAAAAGGCTTAACCGCCAGCAATGGAAGGCATTCTGGGCTGCATGGATGGGATATTTGCTGGACGGATTTGACTTCGTCATTATTACCCTGGTGCTTACCGAAATAATGGCTGAATTTCATGTTTCGACAGCAGAAGCCGCGGCCTTAATTTCCGCTGCTTTTATCTTACGCTGGTTTGGTGGATTAGCGCTGGGTGCAATGGGTGATAAATATGGCCGAAAAAGCGCCATGATCACCAGCATCATATTATTTGCTGGCGGAACATTCGCCTGCGGTATTGCGCCGAATTATACATGGATGTTTATTGCCCGTGTTCTGGTCGGGATTGGCATGGCGGGTGAATATGGCACCAGTTCCGCTTATGCCATCGAAACCTGGCCAAAAGACATGCGTAACAAAGCCAGTGCCTTTCTTAATTCAGGGTTCTCCGCTGGCGCTATTTTATCGGTGCTGGCTTACAGTTGGGTGGTGCCGCTATGGGGCTGGCGAGCGCTGTTTTACCTCGGCATCATCCCGGTGTTTTATGCCTTATGGCTACGACGTGCCATCCCAGAAGCTGAAGAGTGGGCCGCCGCGAAGGCGAAAGCCTCACAACCCGCCGTCACCATGATTGATGCGCTGTTTCGCAGCCCCAATCGCTTACGGAATAACCTCAACATACTGCTAGGGATTGTTGCTGCCGTTGCGCTCTACTTCTGTTTCGATCATCAAAGCTCCGGTTGGGCAACCGCGCTGTTAGCCATCACCACGGCCGCTATTTTTATTCGCTTCCTGGTGCAGAGTGGCGGCGATCGCTGGCCCACCAGCCTGATGCTAACGGTGACGATTATTTGCGTCTTCCTTTACGGGTGGCCGATCCATGCGCTGTTACCGACTTACCTGAAAACCGATCTGCACTATTCACCTGAGGTGGTGGCGTTAGTGTTCTCCTTCAGCCGCTTTGGCATGGGGCTGGGCTGTTGCGTGGCGGGCATTGCTGCCGATCGGATAGGCACACGCAAAACCTATGTTCTCAGCCTGTTAGTCGCCCAGTTGCTGATCATCCCGGTGTTTATGCTGAACGGCTCGAATGTGTGGTTGCTGTGCCTGCTCATCTTCTTGCAGCAGCTATTCAGCCAGGGTGTCGGCGGGCTACTGGCGAAAATGATCAGCGGCTATTTCGATACCGAACAGCGTGCCGCCAATCTCAGCTTTATCTACAACATCGGCTCGCTGGGTGGTGCATTAGCACCGGTGTTGGGTGCACTGATCGCGCAGCATGCGTCGCTGGGCGGTGCACTGGGTGGACTCTCCTTTGGCTTGACCTTCGTGGTGATGCTGCTGATTGGTTTTGATATGCCTTCCCGCGTGCAGCGCTGGCTGAAACCGCAGGCACTTCGCCATTACGACACCGTCGATGGCACGCCACTCTCCGGCGCATTCACCCGTGAAGAGCGAGCCAATCCCTCTCTTACCCCTATAAACCCAAGTAAATCCTGACAGGAGAATAAAATGACCGCAGGAAACCGTATTTATCTTCGTCGCCCAGCTGATGCCGAACCCTTACTGGAAGCCTTTCGCTGTTTACCCGCCGCGGTGGTCGCGGACTGCATGAGCCGCCTACCCGCGCTGTCAGCGGAGATCAGCCTGAAAACCGCGCCACAAAAACCGATCATGTGCGGTCTGGCAGTCACGGTGAAAGCACGTTCCGGCGATAACCTGATGTTGCACAAAGCGCTGGATATGGCCGGGCCAAACGATGTGATTATTCTGTCGAATGAGGGCGACCGCAGCCAGTCATTGATGGGTGAAGTGATGGCCACTTACGCCAGACAGCGTGGCATGGAAGGGATTGTACTTGATGGCCCGGTACGTGACATCGACGGCTTATCACGCATGGACTTCCCGATTTATGCCGCTGGGCATACCCCCGGCGGTCCGTTCAAAGATGGCCCAGGCGAAATTAACGTGCCGATTGCCTGCGGCAAGATCCATGTCTCGCCCGGCGATATTGTGCTGGGGGATGCCGACGGTGTGATTATCATTCCACGTCAGGATGCGGCACGCATTCTTGAAGCGGCACAGGCCTATTTAATCGTGGATGAGCGTAACTTCGAGCTGGCAAAAACCGGTTCGCTGGAGCGCGGCTGGCTGGCAGAGACGCTGCACAATAAGCAGGTCGAGATTATTGATGATGTTTATCGGTAGGGGGTTAGAGGCGCTACGATTATTTGGTAGGGGCGTGCCTTGGCACGCCCGATGGTGGCGGCGAGCGGCCTAAAGGCCGCCCCCCACTGTACATATCACGGCGTGGTGCTCACCATCGCCAACTTGCGCTGCCGGTTTTCGCGCCACACCGCAAAAATCCCAGCCAGCGCCACAATCGATGCGCCAAAGATGGTGGTGCTACCAGGCAAGCTGTTGAGGAACAGATAACCAATCAGCATCGACCATACCAGCGTGGTGTAATCAAAGGGGGCGAGTAATGAGGCATCGGCATAACGCAGGCTCAGCGTGACCAGAATTTGCGCCAGCCCACCAAACAAGCCACACCCCACCAGCAACAACAGCTGCAAGCCGGTAGGTTTCGCCCAACCAAAGAACGCGGTCGCCAGGCCAATCAGCGTGGTCATCAATGAAAAATAGAACACAATCGCGCCGGGCTTTTCGATGCCATTAAGGAAGCGGATCTGCACATTGGAGGTCGCCGTACAGAGTGCCGCAATCAGCGCAAACGCCACGCCAAGGCTGGCCGTCGCACTGCTGGCACCGCCGGCCAGCACACCACCGCTGGCCGCGAGGCTGGACGAGAGCATGATCAGAATGCCGGATAATCCCACCACGACCGCCACCCAGCGGGACACTCGCACTCGCTCTTTCAGCAGCATCGCCGCCATCATCACCGTAAACAAAGGCGCGGCATAGCTGAGCGCTGTGGCATCGGCTAACGAGATATACACCAGCGCCAGATAGTTAAAATACATGCCGCCAGTGCCGGAAAAACCACGAATGAAATGGCCAAACAGGTTGCGCGTCTTGAGGTTTTCCAGCACGTTTCCCTGGAATTTCAGCCAGATCAGCAAGGGGAACAGCGCGATAAAACTGCGGAAAAAGATCACTTCGCCAGTGGGCATTGCGCCATTGAGGCCTTTCACACAGGCCAACATCAAAGTGGCGCAGAGCGCGGCAAATATCTTCAGTAACACGCCTAAACGGGGATTCATGCGCTTTCTCTTCTCTCTACTGCGTGCAATCGGCAGGATTGCCGAGAGGACAACGCGCTTCACACTAAGGAGAAAACTGTGCGCTGGATAACACTTTTTCGCTCTACCTGAATAGAAATAACTTATCGCCTTGGGTCATATCATTTCCCTATTGCATGCAACGCTTTCCCTCTTTTTCGACGTAAAACAAAGCCGATATAGTCCAGAAAAGCGAACTTTTGCGCTGCGAGGCAGCATCCACTATTGAGGGAATGCACATGACCATGAAAAGACGTACTACCATCGGGTTGGCACTGCTGCCACTGCTGGCGATTTCGGCGGCGCAGGCAGACATGATGGCGAACATTAAATCCAGCGGCGAACTGAAGTGTGCCGTTTACTCTGACGTGCCTCCGTTCTCTTCACCGGATCCACAAACGCGCCAGCTGGCTGGGATGGATATCGATCTCTGTACCGCGTTAGCCAAACATATGGATGTCAAACTCACGCTGGTGCCGACATCCGTTGAGGCACGTATTGCCGTTATTGCCACCGGCCGCGCCGATGTGTTGATTGCTAACCTCGCTTACACCAAGACCCGTGGTAATCAGATCCAGTTCAGCGATCCCTACTACGTAGCGAAGGAGATGTTGCTGGTCAAAGCTCCGCTGGCGGATAAGCCGTTGAGCTACTTCCAGGGCAAACGCATCAGCGCCACCAAAGGCACCACTTCTGAGCAGTCGATCCATATCAAGGGTGGCAAAGCCGTGACCTTCCAGGATTCCGCTTCGGCGTTCCTGGCGCTGGAACAGAACAAGTCTGTAGGCTTCGTCACCAACACCATGACCGGTATCAAAACCATTGCTCAGGCGAAAAAAGACGGCATCGATCTGGCGATGATCAAAGAGCCGATGGCGCTGGAGCCGATTGGTGTCGGCATGAAGAAAGATGAACCGGCGCTGCTCGCCAGCGTCAACAGTGGCCTGAAAGCCATGGACGATGACGGCACCATCGATAAAATCTGGAACACCTGGATTGGGCCAAACACCGAATACAAGATGGTGCGTGAAGAGCGCGTACAGCCGCTCTCCAGTCTGAAATTTGAACCGCTGGAATAACCATGCCCGTGATGTCGCCATCTGATATCCAGCCCGCCAGTGCCCCCGCGCTGGCTTGCTCCTCCGCGATTACCCTTTCCACCATCGGCGCGCGTGCGTGGCTGGTGGAAGCCCCGGGTGGGTTTGATCTCTCCGCCCAACGCCGCATCTGGTCACTGGCACGTCTGCTGCAAGCGGATGAAGCCGTTGAAGCCTTGATTCCTGGCGTCACCAATTTGCTGGTGCTCTTCCGCCACATCCCTGTTGATGAAGCCGCCGTTCGTCTTAGCCTGCAAGCGGCGTGGGATCAGGCTCAGGCGACCAGTCCGCAAGGCAAACTGATTGAAATCCCGGTGCATTATGGCGGCGAACACGCGATCGATATCGATGCGGTCTGCCGCCACACCGGCTTTAGCGCGCGCGAAGTGGTGCGTCGCCACCATCAGAGCGAATACACGGTGTTCGCCCTGGGCAGTGCGCCAGGCTTTGGTTATTTGCACGGGCTGGATCCGCAGCTGGCTACGCCAAGGAAGAAAGTACCGTCGCTAAGTATGTTGAAAGGCACGGTGACCATTGGTGGCGCGCAGGCGGGTGTGTCAGCGCTGACCGGCCCCAACGGCTGGAACGCTATCGGCTTTGCCGAACTGGATGTGTTTGATCCCTTGGCATCCTCGCCAGCCTTGATGGCACCGGGCGATCGTATTCGTTTCCTGCCGCAGAGGATTGAACTGTGATTGAGATTGAACAAAGCGGTGCGCTTAACACAGTGCAGGATCTGGGACGCTTTAATTTTCGCCATATGGGCGTCTCGGTCAGTGGTGTGATGGATCCCCTGGCATTGCGCGCGGGCAATCTGTTGCTGGGGAATGAAGAGAATGCCGCGGCGATCGAAGTTCAACTGTTCCCGTTTCGCGTACGCTTTCTGCAAGACACCAGTATCGCCGTGACGGGCGCAGACTGCCGTACCACGCTGGATGGCGTCCCCCTGCCGCCTTGGTGGGGTTGTGGCGTGCGGGCGGGCCAGGTACTGGAAATGCGTTACCCTCGCAGTGGCGCGCGCGGTTATCTTTGCATCGCGGGCGGCATTGACGTGCCCGTGGTGCTGGGTTCACGAAGCACCGCACTGCGCGGCAGCTTTGGTGGACTGGAAGGCCGTCCATTACAACGCGGCGATCGGCTGCCGCTGGGTGAATCGCACGCCTCAGCCCTTCCCGCCAGTGGGATTGGCATCGAACCGCCGGACAGCGCCCTGAGCGCGCATTTCCCGCGTAACAGTGCCGGTGAGATTCAGCTACGCGCGATTCCATCGGGTGAATATCCGCTGTTTGCTGCTGATGCACCGCGCTTCTGGCAACAATCCTGGCAGGTTTCCAACCAAAGCAACCGTACCGGTTATCGGCTGGCGGGCGATCCGATTTTCCCCTCTGAAACCATCGAAATGCGCTCCTATGGCCTGATACCGGGCATTGTGCAGGTGCCACCTGGCGGCGAACCCATTATTCAGTTGAGCGATGCTAACACCGCAGGCGGTTACCCGAAGATTGCCGGGGTGATCGAGCAGGATCTGTGGCGTTTGGGACAAGTGCTTCCCGGCCAGTCGATCCAGCTGATCCAGAGCGATGCGCGTGAAGCGATAGCGATCGATCAGGAAGTCACACGCTGGCTCAGCCGTCTGCGTCTCAGTTGCCCGCCGCTGCGCAAAGCGTTGACGGCATAACTTTCGTAAGGAACCCAAACCATGAAGATTGATGTGAATTCCGATATGGGCGAAGGCTTTGGCGTTTATCAACTGTGCGATGACGCTGCGTTAATGAAGGTGGTGTCATCAGCCAATATCGCCTGCGGATTCCACGCGGGCGATCCGGCGATCATGACCAGGATGGTACGGCTGGCCAAAGAGAACGGTGTTGGAATTGGCGCCCATCCCGGCCTGCCCGATCGTCAGGGTTTTGGCCGCCGTGAATTACCGTTCAGCGCCGAAGAGATTTGCCAGCAGGTGGCGTATCAACTGGGTGCGCTGACGGCGATTGCCCAGGCGGAAGGCACCAAAGTGTCACACTTCAGCTTCCATGCAGCGATGGGCAATATCGTCAATCGCGATGAGGCACTGGCACAGCAGGTGATGGCGCTGATCGCCCGCATCAATCCAGATCTGATTGTGTTTGCCCAACCCGATACCATTATTGAGCGTGCGGCGCAGCAGGTGGGACTGAAAACCCTGACGCTGTTCCTGGCAGATCGCGCTTATGATGCGCAAGGACGTCTAGTGCCGCGCGGCATTGCCGGTTCCGTAATTAAAGAAGAGACCGCGCTGCGCGCCCGCGTGCGCCAGTTCCTGCAGCATGGCACCGTGACCACGTTCGAAGGGGAAGAGATTAGCGTGCGTGCGCGCTCGATTCTGGTACACAGCGACACGCCGGGTTCACTGGCGCTCGCGACTATTGTGCGCAGTGAAATTGAAGCCAGCGGCCATCAGGTGGCACCCGCCGCAGAAGTCGTCGCGCAGTAATCACGCCCCAGAAAATGGCCGGTTTGCGCGTAATGATTGTCAGTTAAGCGACTGACGATAACGCCGTCTGGAGCCCCCTCAGGGTTATCCGCAGCGCTGAGACTTTTACGTTGGGCCAGGAGCCCCACGCGGGGAGGCGTGGGGCAGTTCGCGGCCGACCATGGATGGTCATCCGCGAACGGTCCGTCCGGCACGACGTGGAAGTCGAAGGTACCGCGTCAGCGGCGCGAGGACGGCCCAGAGGGGGCAGTAGTGGCGGCAGAGCCCGCACAGACCCGCACAGAAAAGAAAGGCCACTTATCAATAAGCAGCCTGAGTTCTTAACGGACAAACATGACCGCTTTACGCGGCCATTTATCTCTCTCGTCTATATCCCTTAACGGCAACCGGCGCAGAACGCTGCGATGCGATCACAACCGGTTTGCAAACGCTCCATGCTGGTGGCGTAAGAAATACGGAAGAAAGGACTCATCCCGTAAGCGGCGCCCTGCACCGTCACCACGTGCTGCTCTTCGATCAGCGCCAGCACAAAATCAGCATCATTGGTGATCAATCGTCCACCCGCGCTGGTTTTGCCAATCAATCCTTCAATATTTACAAACAGATAAAACGCGCCCTCTGGCTTATGGCAGCGTAAACCGTCAATCGAGGTCAGGCGCTCCAGCACGTAATCACGGCGCTCACGGTAAATACCTGCACGCTCCTGCAGCAGATCCTGTGGGCCTTCCAGTACCGCCACCGCTGCGGCTTGCGTCAAAGTGCACACACCACCACTGTTCTGCGTATTGACGTTACTCATGGCTTTAATCAGGGGGACAGGGCCACCACAGAAGCCGAGGCGCCAGCCCGTCATTGAATAAGCTTTAGACACGCCGTTCACCGTCAGCACACGGTCATACAGGCGCGGCTCAACCTGCGCCAGGGTGTAAAAACGTACGTCGTCATAAATCAGGTGTTCATAGATATCATCGGTCATGATCCACACCTGCGGATAGCGCAACAGCACCTCGCCCAGCGCCAGTAGCTCAGCTTTGCTGGCAACCGAACCGGTAGGGTTACTCGGATAGTTCAGCAGCAGCCATTTGGTCTTATCCGTGATGGCAGCATCAAGATCGGCGGGCAACGGCTTAAATCCGTTCTCCTGCGCGCACGGTAGCGGCACGGGCACGCCGCCAGCAAATTTCACGATATCGGCATAGCTGATCCAAGACGGCGTAGGGATCACCACTTCGTCACCCGGATTGATGGTGGCCATGATGGCGTTAAAGATGATCTGCTTCGCGCCACCCGCGGTCAGAATCTGGCTAACGTCATAATCCAGCTGATTGTCACGCTTGAACTTCAGTTGAATCGCTTTGCGCAGTGCAGGCGTACCGTCGGTTGGTGGATAACGCGTATCACCCGCGCGCGCGGCGGCGTAAGCGGCTTCAATAGCATGAGGCGGTGTGGGGAAATCAGGTTCACCGGTGGAGAGCGCCACCACATCCACGCCCTGCGCCGCGAGGTCGCGCGCTTTCTGGGTCATGGCTACGGAGGCGGAAACGGTGACATTCTTTAATCGATCGGCTATCTCGGGCATGGTCAATCCTGGGTTCGGTGTCAGTTTCCCTGAGCATAGGATTAGGGCCGAGGCCACGATAATAGAGCTTTGTTGTGGTGATATAACACAAAGCGATG
Source organism: Pantoea vagans (assembly GCF_001506165.1). Lineage (NCBI taxonomy): Bacteria > Pseudomonadati > Pseudomonadota > Gammaproteobacteria > Enterobacterales > Erwiniaceae > Pantoea > Pantoea vagans. The sequence goes on from NZ_CP011427.1 coordinate 3,615,991, forward strand.
ACTGGACCGACTCCACACTTTTGTCATAAAGGTTTGGGATTGGCATAAAATTGCGCGGCAGGTCACGCCCATGCGCCTGACGCAATGTTAATAAAGTGTTACTTTTATCCGCGAGCCACATCTCGAACCCACGATTTTCCTTGCCCGCCATTGGCAATGCTGATGGGTAAAATGCACCCTTTCGGTGCATCGCTGCTTTTTTCAACACCCGCCAGATCGGCGGATCGCAAACTCAGCACCAGCCTCAGGAGGCCCGGTAGCCGTACCCTCCTGTCTGAGTTCAATCACGAAAGCTTATATTGGCATCAACTTTGCTTGATACCGATATGCGTTCTTTTGGAGGGAAGTGCCCATGAATCTTCGTCGCCTGAAGTATTTTGTTAAAATTGTTGATGTCGGTAGCCTGACTCAAGCCGCAGATATTCTTCATATCGCTCAGCCTGCGCTCAGCCAGCAGCTGGCCACGCTGGAGGGGGAAGTCAATCAACAGCTCTTGATCCGTACCAAGCGCGGGGTCACGCCAACCGAAGCAGGCAAAACACTCTATTCTCATGCCCAGTCCATTTTGCGCCAGTGCGAACAGGCGCAAAGTGCGATTGATTTGGTGGGTGCATCTCTCAGCGGCAGCGTCTCGGTGGGTCTGGCACCTGGCACCGCCGCGCAAAACCTCGCGTTGCCGCTGATGATGGAAGTGCAGCAACAGCATCCTGGCATCGTGCTGTATTTCAATGAAAACTTCGGCACCACGCTCAGCGAATTGATCATGAATGGACGCATGGATATGGCAGTGATCTACGATCATCGCAGCATCCATGGCCTGCGCTTCATGCCGTTGATGAAAGAAGATTTATGCTTCGTCTGCCCGTTCAGCCTGGCGAAACCGGTTAAAGAAATTCCGCTGGCACAGGTTGCACAATACGACCTGTTCCTGCCGCGCATTTATAACATCATGCGCAAAGTACTGGATGACGCCTTCACGCAAAACAACCTGCAGTATCGCGTGAAATGCGAGATCGAATCACAAACCACGCTGAATGCCGCCCTCAGCGCAGGTTTAGGCACCACCATCATGCCGGAGTCTGCCGCACGTGCGCTGCTGAAAAACGGTGATACCTGGATGGCGAAGATAGTTGAGCCAGATGTACAGGCCTCACTGTCGTTCTGTATGTCCGACCACCTGCCGCTCTCCCAGCCAGCTGAAGCAGTGAAATCGATTCTGCTGTCGTTGATGTCTCGTCGCAATGTCGAGAACCATCCGCTGACCCTGGTGGGATAAGACCCGCTTATTACCGCAAAGCGAAACCCTCTTACAGCCCGCCTGGCGAACGCGCTAGATTGATTTGGTCTGTTGCCCGCTAAGGCGGGCGTGTTTCGCTTTGACGGGAACCCCATGGAAAAAACCGCGATACCGCTGCCCACGCTGCGTGCGTTGGCGCGCAAAATGCAAAGCTCCGGCCTCAACAGTCTGGCACTTGAGGGCAAACAGTGGTCAGTACGTCTGACCTTCGCCCCAGCATGCCCCTCCCCCGTTATCCTGGCAGAGGAAACCCCACCGGCGACACAGGCGATTGGCGCCCCCATGCCGGGTACGCTGCTGCGCCGCCATCCTCTTAGCCAACAGGATTTTGTTCAGCCCGGTCAGCAGGTAGAAGCTCAGGATCTGCTCGCCGTGGTGCAGGTTGGCCCCTTGTATGTTCCGGTGCTCAGCCCGCTAAAAGGGCGTGTACACCAACTGACTCAACCCTCGAACAGCCCGGTTGAATATGCGGAAGAAATCATGACTATTCAGTCAGATAGTGAGTAAATAATCGGGTTATAAGGGGCACTTATCGCCTCAAAGTTTTTATGTCTTATGCCCTTGCGGCATAACTGCATAAAGTCAAAAAAGACCAATTACGCCGACAACACCTTCGGCGAGACGAGGAGAGGCAAATGCCATTTTCAGATTATAAAACCGCGCTGGTCACTGGCGCATCCGCCGGTATGGGCGAAGCGATTGTTGAGCGTCTGTGCAAAGAAGGCATCACCGTGCACGCCGTCGCGCGTCGCAAGGAACAACTGGCCGCACTGGCCGATCGCACTGGCTGCATTCCCCATGCGGTGGATGTCAGTGACGTTAATGCGCTGACGGCACTGTGCAAAGATCTCGAGATCGACATTCTGGTGAATAACGCTGGCTTGTCGCACCCTGGCTCAATCCTCGACGCAGATGAGAATGTGGTGGAGACGCAAGTTGACGTCAACCTGCGTGCGGTTTTACACCTGTGCCGTTTGCTGGTCCCTGGCATGGTGGCTCGTGACCGTGGCCATGTGTTCAACATCACGTCGATTGCCGCGATTTACAACTTCAACGGCAACTCGGTGTACCACGCCACCAAAGCCGGTGTGCATGCCCTGTCACGCCAGCTGCGCGTTGACTGTTATGGCAAACGCGTGCGTATCACCGAAATCTGCCCTGGCCGTGTCGCCACCGATATCTTCGGCAATGTCTCTGGCGACCACGATGACGCTCGCCGCCGCTTCATTGATGGCTTCGAACTGCCGCAGGCCAAAGACATCGCCGACTGCGTAGCCTTTGCGCTCTCTGCCCCGGTGGCGGTGAATATCGGCAACATCGAAATCACCCCGACGCTGCAGGTGCCGGGCGGTCTTTCCACTATGCGACCGGGCGACCGCACCGCGTAATACCGTACTAAGAGGTAACTGTATGGCACTTGATTTCAGCAGTGTGATAACCGGCCATTACGGCCAGATGATCGTTGACGGAACGGTGGTCACCCTTGAACTGGCGTTAGGTGCCTGGCTGCTGGCAATGGTTCTTGCCCTGCTGCTGGTGGTGATCCGCCTGACGGAAAATCGTATTGCCGTTGGGCTGGTCAAAGCGTATGTCTCCTATCACCGTAATGTGCCCACCTTAATTCAGTTAATGATGTGGTACTTCGCGATCCCTACGCTGCTGCCGGAATCCGTGCAGATGCTGATAGTCGATTACAACGCTGAGTTTCTGTTCTCACTGGTTGCGCTCGGACTGTGTCAGGCCGCGTATTTCTCCGAAGACATTCGCAGCGGCCTGCGCGCCATTCCTGATGGACAAAACGAAGCGGCTCGCGCACTGGGCATGAGCTATGTGCGCGCCATGCGTTCCGTGATCCTGCCACAGGGCATTCGCAACGCGCTGCCATCCGTCATTAACCACACCGTGCTGCTGTTTAAAAACACCAGTCTGGCGATGGTCATCGGCGTGGCGGAGCTGACCTATGTCACCCGTGATATTGAGAACCAGACTTTCCGTACCTTCGAGTCCTACTTAGTGGCAACCGTGGGTTACCTGTTCTTCTCCCTGCTGCTGATGGGCCTTGGCGCGCTGCTGGCCCGCCGCTTCCAACGCGTCTACGCGAGGTAATGGCAATGTTTGAGATTTTCACCATTTTGCATGACAACGGCATGCTGCTGTTAATGGGCCAGTACCCTAATGGCCCGCTGGGCGGCGTGCTCTGTACCCTGCTGATTTCAGTGCTGGCCGTGCTCTTTGCTTTCCCCATCGGGGTGCTGCTGGGTCTGGCGCGACTGTCTCCGTGGCGCTGGCTGAGCTGGCCTGCCACCTGCTGGGTCTATTTGCTGCGCGGCATTCCCCTGATGATGGTGGTGTTCTGGACCTACTTCTGCGTACCGCTACTGATTGGCCACAACATCAGCGGCTTCGCCACCATGCTGTGTACGCTGGTGATTTACGAAAGTGCCTACATCGCCGAAATCGTACGTGGCGGCATTCAGGCCTTGCCACACGGACAGTATGAGGCCTCACGTGCGCTGGGTATGAGCCACCTCAAAACCTTGCGTTTGGTGATTCTGCCGCAGGCGCTGTTCAACACCTTGCCAAGCCTGGTGAGCCAGTTGGTGTCGATCATCAAAGACTCGACGCTCGGCTACGTGATTAACGTACCGGAGCTGACCTTTGCCGCGAATCAGGTGAGCAACCAGTTACTGACGAAACCGTTCCAGGTATTTGCGATTGTGGCGCTGAGCTATTACATCATCTGCTTCAGCCTCACCTGGCTTGCCAATAAACTCGAAGCGCATATTGCGCAGAAACGTCGCCAACCGCCGCAGGCCAATGCCAATGCCAATGTGGCACCCGCGGTGATGCTGACTAAAACCTCTTCGCAATAAGGAAGCTTTATGAGCCCAATGATCATGTTTAATCAGGTCAACAAATGGTACGGCGCTTATCAGGCGCTGACTGACCTGAGTGCCGAAATCAACACCGGTGAAGTAGTGGTGGTGTGTGGTCCGTCCGGTTCGGGTAAATCGACACTGATCCGCACCGTCAATCGCCTCGAACCGATTGATAACGGCCAAATTGTGTTTAATGGCATTGATATTCACGGCAGCAGCACGCGGTTGAACCATCTGCGCACCCGGATTGGCTTTGTGTTTCAGAGCTTCAACCTGTTCCCACACGTCTCGGTGGCTGAAAACATCATGATGTCGCCGATGAAAGTGTTGGGTGTGAAACGTGCCGAGGCGCGCCAGCAGGCGGGGGAGTTGCTGGAGCGAGTGGGGTTATCCCATAAAGCGGATGCCTACCCGGCACAGCTCTCCGGCGGCCAGCAGCAACGCGTGGCGATTGCCCGTGCGCTGGCGATGAAACCACCGGTGATGCTGTTTGATGAACCGACCTCCGCGCTCGATCCCGAGATGGTCGGCGAAGTCTTGTCGGTGATGCGCAGTCTGGCGCAGGAAGGCATGACCATGATGTGTGTGACGCACGAAATGAATTTTGCCCGCGAAGTGGCGGATACCATCTGGTTTATGGATCAGGGGCAAATTCTGGAGAAAGCGACGCCTGAGAACTTCTTCAATCAGCCACAGCACCCGCGTGCGCAGCGCTTTTTGAGTGATTTGCGATCGCATTGATGTAACGTCGCGGCGCAATTCATTGCGCGTATTTCAACCTCGCGCGATACATCGCGCCCGAACGAAATGCGGCACGAAAACAGTGTAAGGTCGGCAGTTATGCCGACCGTTTTCATCACCGAGCTATCTTTAGCAATCCACCCACACCGCACCGGCATCCGCTGACTGCACACACTGCTCAACCCAGCGCACGCCCATCAAACCGGCATGCACATCCGGATACCAGAAATCAGCAAGGAATGCCTCATCGCCCCGGTCGGTGGCATCCATCGCCAGCGCAAAACGACGATAGAGATTTGACCAGGCTTCAAACATCCCTTCTGGGTGGCCACCGCCAATACGATCGTCCGCCAGTGCCGTGCGATGCAGGTAACCCATCCCTCGCTCCAGTATCTGCACCGGTTCACCCTGCACTTCATAACGCAGCTGGTTTGGCTGCTCATCCCACCACTCCAGGCTGGCCTTCTCGCCAATCACGCGCACCTTCTGCCCGTGCATCGAACCACAGTTGACGGCGGAAGCCCACATGGTGCCCACCGCACCGTTGTCATACTCCATCATGACAAAGGCATTATCTTCCAGCGGTGCGCGGGTTTTGACAAAGCTCTGGCGACTGCACAACAGGCGTTTCACCTGCAGTTTAGGCACCATGGTTTCGGCGATAAACAGCGGATGCGTTGCCAGATCCCCCAGCACATAGCTTGGTCCGACAAACCGCGGATCGACACGCCATTTGGTGCTTTCGTTTTGCAACTCGACAGCTTCATTATGGAAACCGTGCGCGAACTGCATATTGATAATGCGAATTTCACCCAGTAGCCCTTCAGCGATCATCTCGCGTGCCTGATGAATCAGCTGATGTCCGGCATAACCGTAAGTGACACCAATGATCTTTTTCTTCTCGGCACAGAGTTTTTCCAGCTCGTCCGCTTCTGCAGTGGTGAAACAGAGCGGTTTCTCACACACCACATGCAGGCCTGCATTGAGTGCAGCACGGCAGATGGTGAAATGGGTATTGTTGGGGGTCGCGATGGACACCGCTTCGATGCCATCTTCACGCGCGGCCTCAGCGGCGAACATCGTTTCGTAGTCGGGATAACAGCGCTCGGCATCGACCCCCAGAGAGGCACCAAAGGCGCGACCACGCTCAGCATTAAGATCAAACGCGCCAGCCTGGAGGACAAAGTTGCCATCACGTAGTGCTGCAGAGCGATGAATGTAACCTATCTGGCTGGTGCCACCGCCGCCGACCATGCCCCAGCGCAGGGAACGATTCAGTGCTTTAATGCCGTTAATCATGATGTTCTCCTTAGAATCCGACCGATTGCAGATAGTGCAGGCTGGCAGTCACGTCACGCAGACTGGTGTCCGCGTTGCGCGGATCGCGCTCTTGCTCAATGGTGATCCAGCCCTGATAGTTGCGCTCAGCGAGGAAAGCACGCACCGCTGGATAATCAATCGCCCCTTTGCCAATTGGGCACATCACGCCTTCGGCGCAAGCGGCAAAGAAGTCCACCCCACGCGCAATCACATCGCGCCAGACGGCGTCGTTCACGTCTTTGAAATGCAGATAATCGATACGATCCCAATAGCGGCTTAGGTACGGAATCGGGTCCATGCCGGAGTAATACAGGTGTCCGGTGTCGAGGCATAAGCCAGCCACCTCGTGTGGGATATCCTGCACCAACTGCGCCAGTTCGTCGGCAAACTCAATGCAGCCGCCAGCATGCGGGTGGATCACTGCACGTACGCCATACTCGTTCCAGGCGATCTGGCTCAGGGTGGTGATGTGCTGCATCATGCGCTGCCAGTCATCGCGGGAAAGGCGAGGCGCTTTATCTGACTGCCCGGCGTATTTCGCGCGTTCTGGATTACCAAAATCGATAATCACCAGATAGGGCGCGGGAAGGTTATCCGCGTGCGTTTTCTCAGCAGTCGGCACTTGTGACAGGTTGCGGCAGATGTTGTGGGTCAACTCGACCATGGCGGGGAAGTTCGCCTCGCTGACCAGATCATCAAAGATCGTGCCTGCCACCAGCGAAAGCTGATGCGCCTCTAACTGCTGACGCAGTTCACTGGCATCGGTGGGCAGATAACTCCACGGGCCGAGTTCAATGCTTTTGTAACCCGCCTGAGCTGCCTCGGTGAGGACTTTCTGCCACGGCGGCAGAAAAGGATTTTTCGGATCGTCGACACCCCAGCTGCAGGGTGCGTTAGCAATATGAATAGTCATGATCGTTCCTTGCGGTAGTGGATAGCGCAAGTATCAAATAAAAATTTCACCTTCAGCAATCATGAAACTTTCATTTTTTGATAGCGATCAAGTTATTTTTCATCATTAATTTGATAGATTATCTATCAAATGCAGCCAGAGTGCGCATAAATGCGCACCCTACGAGATCGGTGCACAATCGTTGTAGGGTTGCCATTCATGGCGACCGGGAAACGAATAACTGTGTAGCAGTCCGCCATTTGTGGCGACAGGCTCACAAATTCTCCCGCGTGATGATCGCAAACGGCAGCGTCACCAGCGAGAAGTGATCGCCTGATTCCGTGGCCTGCTGCTGCACCGTACGCGCCAACTGCCGTGCCATATCATCGATATCATGGCGGATCATCACCGTAATGCTGCCGTCAATCAGCGCCAGATCCCCCTCTTTCACCGGACCATGGCAAACCAGTGCCACCTTCCGCTGTGGCTGTTGGCGTAGCGCATGGATCACCCCCTCAATTCCGCCACAGGGGGCGTAAATCAATGCGAGATCAGCATGCTCATCCAGTAACTGGCGCGTGGCATGATAGCCACCATCAATTGACTCATGGGTTTTCAATGGCTCCAGCACCCGGCGGGCACTGTCTTGTTCCCGCAGATAGGATCGGAAGCTGATCTCACAGCTCTCCTGACAGGTAAAACGATGGTCACCGACCAACACGCCCACCGATCCCGGCTGATGCAGCAGATGCGAGGCCACCCAACCGGCGGTGCGCCCGGCTTTCTGATTATCCAGCCCAAAATAACCGGCGTGGCCGCAGGGAGAAAAATTCGAAAACAGCGCATAAACCCGCACGCCCTGCCGCGAGATATGCTCAATCGCATGGCGAATCAGCGGATGGTCCAGCGCCACCAATCCAATAGCATCCACTTGCTCAGCCAGCTTATGCAGGGATGCCACCACCGCAGCAACATCATCAATATCGTGCCAGTAAAATAACGGCTCACTGCCGGCAGGATGGAGCGGCTGGGTATGCTGCCGCAGTGCGTCAGTGAACGCATGATAGAAAGAGTAAGATTTGGAGAGCAGGATGAAACCCATACGTAACGTCACGCCTGCCGTTTGCTGTGTTTCGTGGAACGCCGCGACGGGGCCAACGCGATACCCCAGGCGATTCGCGGCTTCAAGTACCTTTTGCTCGGTGGCTGCGCGAACCGGTGCGCGACGGTTCAGCACGCGATCTACGGTCGCAACACCCACACCCGCCGCATCGGCAATGGCATTCATGGTGATTTTACTCATCAATAGCTTCCAGTAAATTGATAGTTAATTATCAAAAATAATGCCCGAATTCGTTTTAGAGTGCGAATCTGTTGTTGGATAAGTCGTCATCAAATCTCACTATTTGATAGAAAGCCTCTCAGTATTTTGATCCCCCTCGCAAAAATGAAATGATTCATTTCATTCAGATACCATCCAGAATAAATGTTTGATATTTATTCTCCCGACACCTGTGCTTCAGGCTGATGGATTTACATCAGGAAAGGATTAGAGGGTGCGGTTGCCGCTTCCTATATTTGATGGCTGGCTCCCGGTTCATTAGGTATCAAATAAAACGGAGATGATATGTTCCCTGCAACCCTACCTGCACCTCGTCGTCACCCTGAAAACCAGATTCCTGCATTACGCTGGGGTATTGTTGGTCCTGGCTGGATAGCCGACCACTTTGCCAACGCATTGCGCCACCACACTCAGCAGCAGCTGATCGCTGTATCGTCACGCAGCCTTGAGAAAGCCCAGGCCTTTGCCAGTAAGTGGGATATCCCGCATGCCGTGGAAGGGATAGATGCACTGCTCAGCCGCTCTGACATTGATGTGGTGTATATCGCCACGCCGCACAATCACCACTTCCCGGATGGTCTGCGCACGTTACAGGCAGGCAAACACGTATTAATCGAAAAGCCGCTGGCGTTGAATGCGCAGCAAGCCTGGCAGTTACAGCAAGAAGCGCTAAAGCAGCAACGCTTGTGTGTCGAAGCGATGTGGTGCGACTTCGCGCCAAAATATGATGTGATCCGTCAACTGCTGGCCGATGGCGCTTTAGGTGATGTTCATACGCTGATCGCCGATCATGGCGAATATTTCACCCAGGATCACCGCATCTTTAATCTCGATCTGGCTGGCGGCCCGATGCTCGATCTCGGCAGTTATTTGATCGGCTTCAGCGTGTTTGTTGCCGGCGCGCCCAACAGCATTGTCGCCAAGGGACAGCCCGCACCGGGTGGGGTTAACGGCCAGACCTCGATGCTGCTGACGCACAGCAATGGTATGCATTCGGTACTCAACACCACCCTGTTCAGCAACACGCCTGGCACCGCAGTCATCGCTGGCCGCGATGCCACGCTCTACCTTGACGGCCAGTTCTACGCGCCGGGCAATTTCCGTCTCACCTCCAGTGATGGCCGACACACGCTGCGCTGGGAGGAGCCGACCAACCGCTATATTCAGCTCAGTCATGAAATCGAACATACCGCCTGGTGTATTCATCAGGGCCTGCTCGACTCGCCTGTTCGTCCGCTTGCCACTTCTCTGGCGACGCTGCGGGCAATGGATGACGTCAGACAGCAGATTGGTGTGGTGTTTAATGAAGAGCGCACCGCTTAACGCTCAGGAGAACAAAATGAAAATCGCTTTTGATGTGGATGTCATCAGAGACCTTGGTATCACTCGCATGGTGCATCAGGTGGCTGAGTGGGGCTATAAGTACATTGAGCAATCCCCGCATCCGCAGATCAACCCGTTCTATAAACATCCCAAAGCCAGCCGCGAAATCATGCGCGAATACAAAAATGCGCTGAATGCCACCGGCGTGGAGATCTCTTCGTTCATTACCGTATACCGTTGGTCCGGCCCAGACGAGTTGCGCCGTCAGGCTGCGGTGAAGAACTGGAAACGCATGATTGAAATCGCCGTTGAGATGGGCGTACAGGTGATCAACACCGAGCTGTCGGGCAACCCGAATGAGCCGGAAATCTGTGAAGAGATGTTCTATCGCTCAATGGATGAGTTGCTGCCCATTTTCGAGCGTGAAGGCATCCGCGTCGAAATTCAGGCCCATCCATGGGATTTCTGCGAACAAAGTAATGAAACGGCGGACATCGTGAAATCCTTCCGTAGCGACAACGTCAAATACATCTACAGTGCGCCGCACACCTTCTATTACGACAAGGGCGTAGGTGATGTGAAAAGCATGCTGCATTACGCAGGCGACGATCTGTCACATATGCTGATTGCCGATACCATGAACCACACCAAGCACTGCCGCTATATCGTTAACCCACCGGGTGTCGATGCGACGATTCATCAGCACGTGGCTGTAGGTGAAGGCGAAGTGAACTTTGATGGGCTGTTTGAGGCACTGCGCGAGATGGATTTTGCCAACCGCACTTACAAGGTGGGCGGCGAGTCGATCATCTCGGCGGCGCTGTTCGGCTATCCGGAGAAGATGAAGTACCAGGCAGTAGAAACACGTGAATTGATTGAGCGTGAACTGCTGAAATAGGTGCGGCTTGATGCCCTCACCCTAACCCTCTCCCACAGGGAGAGGGGACTGGATAGTGTGGACGACATGCTCTCTCGATCGGCCCCCTCGCCCGCTTGCGGGAGAGGGTTGGGGTGAGGGCATCAGATAGACACCCGCTCCACATCCACAAACTCACCGCGTGTCAGCGAAAGCTGCGCCGCTTCCGCAATCGCCTGCGCACGCAGACCATCAATCAATCCCGGCAGCCCTTCCACCTTCTCCCCGCCGATGTAACGCACAAACGCATCCAGATGCGTGTAATACGTCTCTTGCACACGGCTAAACCAGTCGGCATAAAGTCCAGGCTGAGTAATCCCTTTCCCCTGATACAAGGTGGCACCGCGCGCCGATTGACTCTCTGACGCCAGCATCCCTTCGCTGCCCATCACGCTAATGCGTTCGTCGTAGCCATAAGCCGTGCGGCGTGTACTATCCAGCTGAGCCAAGGCGCCTTGCTGCATACGCATGATAAGCACCGAAGTATCGACATCGAAATCACGTATCTCGGGCATGGCCAGCGCGGCCCCCATTGCACCCACCGTGCTGACTTCATCCTCGGTGAGCCAGCGCAGCAGATCGAAAAAGTGAATCGCCTGATCGCGCATCTGCCCGCCCGAAGCCTGAAGATAACTCAGCGGTGGCAGCTCAGAAGCCCGGCACACCATCTGGATCAGCTCGGTGCGGCCAATCAGCCCCTGCTTTAACTGCGCTTTCAGCTGCTGATGGCTGAGATCAAAGCGACGATTAAAGCCCACGGTAACGGGCACCTGCAGCGGTGAAATCTTTTCCACCACTTCGCGCGCACGTTGCAGCGACAGATCAATCGGTTTCTCACAGTACACCGCCTTACCCGCGCGCACCGCCTGCTCCAGCAATTCGGCATGGGTCGGCGTGGCACTGGCGATCAGCACCGCGTCAATCGCATCGCGGTTGAGCGCCTGCTGTACGCTTGCCGCTCGCGCACCAAACCGCTGCGCCACCGCTTCTGCTCGTGAGACATCGATATCGCACACCAGCGCCAGTTCTACACCGGGATGAGCCGCCAGGTTTGCGGCATGTACCTGGCCAATAAATCCACTGCCAATCAGGGCAAAACGCTGCGGCGTCCGCATCTTAACGCTCCTTTTGTTCACATTTTGGAATAACCAATGTTGTCAAAATAGCGCTTTGTGGCAGGCTAGCTGAACGCGGTTTTTGATGGAATTACCTCAGATGAAAGCACTGACGCTGGCGGAGCTGGCGAAGCAGGTTGGCGTAGGCGTGGCCACGGTTGATCGCGTCCTGAACGATCGTGGTGGCGTCTCGCCTGCGATGACCAAAAAAATTCTACAGGCAGCGCGCGAGGCGGGTTTAAAGCGTATTTTGCCGGAGGAGCATCGCCACACCTGGCAGGTTGAAGTGCTGCTGAGCGGCAATGGCTCGTTCTTCTTCCAGCAACTGGCACAGGATTTCGCCCATCTCGCTGATGAGCTTGGCTATCGCCGTTTGCGGTTGCATCGCACCCTGATCCCAGAAAACGCGCCCGAGAAGCTGGCAGCACATATTGCAGCCAGTAGCAAAAAACGGGACGCGCTGATTGTCTTTGCCCACGAAAACCCTCTGATTTATGAGGCGTTAGCCGCTTGCAAAGCGCACGGTGTGCCGGTAATCACCCTGGTCACCGACCTGCCCGATGCGGCGCGCTTGTGCCATGTGGGTATTGATCAATACAAAGCGGGTCGCACTGCCGGGCTGATGCTCGGCAGTATGACCGCCACCGCGGGTGATGTGGTGCTGGTGAGTGGCCGCGCCGACTACTCTGCGCATCGCCAGCGTATCGAAGGCTTTCAATCGGTACTGGCTGAACGCTTCCCGCAACTGCGCTTGCGCGAGATTCTGGCCGGGCAGGATGAGCGTGAGCGCATCAGCCGTCTGCTGGAGAAAACCCTTGCCGGCTCGCAGCACATCGTTGGGCTGTACAACACGGGCATGGGCAATACGCAGATCCACGAAGCCCTGGCGCGTCATCGTCTGAACGGCAAACTGGTGTACGTCACCCATGAGCTCTATAGCACCACGCGCCAGCTGTTAGAAAAACGCGTGTTGACGCTGACCCTCGATCAAAACACCCTGCGCCACGCGCAGCTGGCGCTCACCCTGCTGCTCAAACATCTGGAAGAGGGTGAACAGCCCGACACCTACGCGCCCGGTAAAGTGGACTTTATGCTTTTTACGCAAGAGAACTTCGCTTAATCACACTTGGCTTCGCACCGCCAGCGCGGTTAAATCGCCTTCATCTCGCGCTGCTACACTCAGTAGCAGCAAAAAACGCAATCACAACAAGGCGAAATCACTATGTCGGAAAATCAGTATCAGCCCGCGAAAGTCTGGACCTGGGACCCGGAAGCCAAAGGTAACGGTGCGAAAACCAACCGTCCGTTCGCCGGGCCGACGCATGAGAAGACTCTGCCAGTGGGCAAACATCCGCTGCAGCTCTATTCACTTGGCACGCCGAACGGCCAGAAAGTCACTATTCTGCTGGAAGAGTTGCTGGCCGTGGGGGCTAAAGAAGCCGAGTACGATGCCTGGCTAATCCGCATCGGGGATGGTGATCAGTTCTCAAGCGGTTTTGTTGAGGTTAACCCGAACTCTAAAATCCCGGCCTTGAGTGACCACTCTGTCACCCCGCCGCTGCGCGTATTTGAGTCAGGCAATATTCTGCTCTATCTGGCCGAGAAATTTGGTCACTTCATTCCTGCCGATATCGCGGGCCGTACCGAAACCCTCAACTGGCTGTTCTGGTTGCAAGGTTCAGCGCCCTACCTCGGCGGCGGCTATGGCCACTTCTATTTCTACGCGCCAGAAAAAATCGAATACGCCATCAACCGCTTCTCGCTGGAAGCCAAACGCCAGCTTGACGTGCTGGATCGTCGATTGGCCGATAATCGCTTCCTCGCCGGTGATGAATACACCATTGCGGACATCGCCACCTGGCCTTGGTACGGCAATCTGGTACTGAATAACATCTATGGCGGCGGCGAGTTCCTCGACGTGCAGTCGTATAAAAATGTGGTGCGTTGGGCTAAAGAGATTGCCGAACGCCCAGCGGTAATCCGTGGTCGTAAGGTGAATAAAGCGTTCGGTGCAGAGCCGCAAGACCAACTGCTGGAACGCCACGATGCCGCTGATTTCGATAACAACACCGAAGATAAACGCCAGGCTCGAGGAGAGAAGTAATGGCTGCCTATGTGGTGATGATTAAGGACGAAACGCTGGATAAGGATGAGCTGGCGACCTATGCGCAGAAAGCGGGCGAGGCGCGCGGCGATCATCAGATCAACCCGCTGGCCTTTTACGGCGATCTACAGGTGCTGGAAGGCCGTGATGCGGAAGGCGTGGTGGTACTGGAATTTGCCGATGCTGACGCCGCAAAAGCCTGGTACTTCAGCCCGGCATATCAGGAAGCCAAAGCGCACCGCCTTAAAGGTGCCAATTACCGCGTGCTGTTGGTGAACGGCGTAGCTTAATGTGTTGGCGGCCTGCAGGCCGCCCACTCAACCCAGCCTGAACAACGAGATCGACTGCTGTAACTGATTCGCTTGCCGTTGCTGCTGCTCGACCACCTGCATGGTTTCAGCTACGTGCTGCACATTGTGATGCACGCTGTGATCGATGCTATTGATGCTCTGCTGTATCTGCTCGATGCTGAGATTCTGTTGCTCACTCATCTCCGATAATTCCGTCACCAGCTGCGATAAACCGCTAATGCTGCTGTGAATCGAGCGCATCGTTTGGGCCGCATGCTCAACTTGCACGGCCCCATGCTGGGTGCTGGCAGAACTGGCATCGATTAACTGCCGGATTTCACGCGCCGCATTTTCACTGCGCATCGCCAGATTGCGCACTTCGCTGGCCACCACCGCGAAACCACGCCCTTGGTTCCCCGCGCGGGCGGCTTCCACCGACGCATTGAGTGACAAAATATTGGTCTGGAATGCAATGCCGTCAATCAGCTCCAAAATCACCTTCACCCGCTGTGACTCTTCGCTGATCTTCGCCATCGATCCCATCGCCGACTGAATATTCTCTTCACCGCGCGTTGCCACCGTGCGCGTTTCACTGGCCAGTTCGCGGGCACTTTGGGCTTTATCACGGGTTAAGCTGGCGGCGATACTGATCTCCGTCATCGCGCTGGCAGCCACCTCCAGCGCCTGCGCCTGCTCATCGGTTCGACTTGACAGCGCGGCGTTGCGTTGCAGAAGCGTGTCCGACTCCACTAACAACGCCCCCACACGCTGACTGACCTGCGAGAGCGTGCCATGCAAGGTGCCTAGCGTGGTGCTAAAGGTACGCGCAAAGGGCGTCTCACTCTGCTGTGTATCGGCGGTGAGCGTCAGATAACCGCTTTGCTGATTGATCTGGGCGGCCAGTGCTGCCACTTCGCTGGCGGAACGCGCATCAGCGGCCATCTGGCGAGCAATCACCAGCAGTATGATGGTTTGCGCGACAACAAACAGCGCATGGAAAAACACCATGTCCCAACCTGGGTGATGGAAGACCACCACGCCAAACAGATCGTTATCTTGTAGATAGTTAAACAAAATATGATGCGTCGCCGCTGCTACCGCTCCCATGAGCAGCGGACGTATATCGCGCCACGCCAGGAGTACGGACATCAGCACAAATACCGAGAAGTGATATTCGGTTTCCCCTTCACCGAGCTGAATCAACAAGCCAGCCCAGCCAATCAGCAAAGTGGAAAGAAGTAACCTGGAAGTCAGTGAGCCGCGCATCACCGTTGCGCAAAACGTGGCCAGCAATACCAGTATCAGCCCCACGATTAGCGCCACCATCACGCTGTTGTTCATCCACCCTACGCCAAGCGCAATCGGCCACAGTGTCCAACACAGCAGCATGGCAAGCGTGTCTGCGCGCTGTGCAATACGTTTAAGCGAAACCATTTCTACCGGCGCGGCGTCCGGGCCTATCAAGGGCGTTGCGATCATGACACTTTCCACACCAGAAGTTGATCAGGCTGCCCCAAGGATGCAGGGCAAGGCGCACAGACTGAGTGGAGAAATTATCGACAAGCGCGGGAAATAATTTAGCGCCGTCTGAAGCTAAGGTGATGAGATGTGATCTTTTTCACTGTTACAGCTCGCAGCGAGCTGCCGTTAGGCTTATAGCGGGGGTTTTCTTAGTACTAATCTGACTTTACCAGAAGATGTGCACCACTTCATGAATTCGCTCACCCCCGATGATGTACCTATAGTAATATTAATCGTGATGTCTCTTATAAAAGATAGCGGATAATTATGGCTTCTCCTTATGTTATTAGTGTCTTACTCACTGCACACAACTGTGAAAATTTTCTTGAAGACACCTTAGAGAGCTTGAAAAATGCCTGCATTGGGGTGCAGGAATTAGTTGAGATCATCCTTGTTAATGACGCCTCTGCGGATAACACCAGTAAAATGCTGCACGCGTTCGCAGCCGAAAATGCCCATGCCAGCGTATTTGATATTTCATTACGAAATATCGGCAAGGTAAGAAACTTTGCAGTCAGTCAATGCCGCGGTCAGTACGTTATGATGCTGGATGGTGATGACCAACTGTTGAAAAATTCATTAGCGGATATTGTTAACTGCTTAGAAAAAGAGAGTCCAGATGCCTTGTTTGCACCACTCAATGAGGTTTATGAGAATAAGCAGCGAGTTGCAAAATGGCATGGATTAATCACAACGCCATTGAGTCAGCATCAGGCTATTGAAAAATTCCTGATTCATCGTGAATTACAGGCACATTTTATCGGTCAATTCATTAAGCGAGAAATCCTGGAAAAATTTCAATTCCCTGATTTAACCTGCTATGAAGATGCATGGCTCTTCCCTACTGTATTAGAAGTCAGCCACCATATCCTTTACGCTCAACATAGCCCGTATCTTTATTTTAAAAGGGCGAAAAGTTTGTCGAACGACCTGGATGCTGAAAAGATCGCCATGCTAATTCTTGCCACACAGAAAATGGATGATGTTTTTCAGGAAAAATATCGCAATCTCCTGTCATGCCATTGGATTAATATTGCCCATAAGTATTATCCGATGATCAAAAACGAAAATGACCTGGTAACAGTGAAAAATGCCATCAGTAAAATACCCGTCATTTCGTTTCTCGCTGACACCAAAGTGCGAACCAGTTTCAAGAAAAAATACTTCAAAATGAAGCTTAAAGGTCTCTTTTAACACGCTGAAAAAAGCTCCCGTTAAGGAGCTTTTTTATTACCCTCTGCGTTCTCAATCAGCGACAGCAACACCACTAATACACCGAACATGGCGATAAACTCGACTGAGGTTAGCAATACATCGGTCATACCATATAACAGCATGGCAACGCTGGCTATGGCCAATGGCGTGATGGTTTGATGAGATCTTATTTCAACCACGATAAGAGTGAAAAAGAAATACAACAACATCAAGACACCCACCACACCAAATAATGAAGCGAATTGAATAAACTCATTATGCAGATGAACATTAATATAAATTAACGCCCAGGAATCCGATTGATGATGTTCATCAAGGTAGGTGGTAATGAATTTATTACGCTGATCCTGCGTCTGACCTAATGGTGCATGTTCAAAGGCCAGAATGCCGGTTTTCCACATGGTAAAGCGCGATCCCAGCGATGTTTTGTCATTGCCCTGCTGATAATCCGTGTACTCCGTCACGGTCGTATCAACACGGGTTTCAATCAGTTTATAGCTAAGGCCTACCGCTAACAGCAGCAATAGCGCTACACACCCTATGAATTTCACATTACGTGTCACCGCAAAGAGTCTCACGGTCATGTAAGCAAGGAATAAAGTATGGATGGCCATAGCCGAGCGCGTTTGCGTCAGCATAATCACGTACAGTGAAATGATCGAAACGAACAGGAAAAAGGCTTTCTTTAGCTTGCTGTCAGGCATTCTCAATATCAGTGATATTAACGCCAGCATCACGATAGAGTAGGCATAGGCCGTCATTGTTGCGCGGTTAATGCCGAGCACAATGCGCTCATCGGTGGTTATCGATTGGAAGATCGCAAAGCAACTTGAGGTGATAAATGCCAAGGATAAAGAGAGAAAAGCATAGCGCACAGCCAATTTTTTGTTCAGCGACCCAGTGCGGAAGCAGTGCATCATGTACACCATAATAAGCCAGGCAAGGATAAATCGCTTCCCAGCGGTATAATACAAGCCATCTACGGTATGCATGACATATTGGAAGTATATTGACCACCCAACGTAAATCACACCCAGCAATAATATCGCCAGAGCTTTTTTATCCGTTAGCTTAACCTTCTTTCTTTGCCATAATTCAATAACTACACCAGCCAATGAAAAATAAGCACAATAATAAAATAATACCCGCCCCCCTTTCTCATACAGAAACGCAACGGGAAGCATACAAAAAAGTGCGGCAAAAGCCAGCCAAGGCAGTGCCATGCCAAGATTTTTTCTCTTCATTACTGGTGATAATATACTCAAAATTCGCTTAGCCTCAGTAACCTTTACTCTCAAAATGACCGACGGAACATTAAGTATAATCCTAAATACTTTATTTATGATTTTTACTTACTGTCACCCATCCTCACGTTTTGATGCCTCTCAAAGTAGGAATAACCCCTGTCTCTGATTCATTCAACGATAATATCGCCAATGCGCTGCTGATAATGCCGCACTGATTGTTCAACGTCCAGCAGTCAACGGCTTATTTACTTCGCCTCATCAACGTTAAATTGGATCCGTTAATGGATTATGGGGCGGTACATAGAGGGGAGTTGGCTTACAGGGAGTGAGGATGAGGTGGAGAAGAAATTCCCCTCTTGCATGATGAAGAGGGGATAAGCGCATTAATTCGCAGCAAACTGCGCGTAGTTATCCTGTGTTATGGTTTTGTACGGAACCCAGTTGTACTCCTGCACTTTCTGCTTATCCAGCAGCGCCTTGGTGACCTGAACCGCGCCGGTTGCCTGGCCTTTGGCATCCTGGAAGATGGTCAGGGTCATTTTGCCGTTTTTCACAAACTGCTGACCATCAGGCGTGCCATCGATACCCGCTACCAGAATTTTTTCATTCTTCGCCTGGTTGAGCGCCATGATGGCGCCAATCGCCATTTCATCGTTATTGGCGGCGATAGCATCAATTGGACGCTGGTTCAGCAACCAGCTCGACACCACATCCACCGCTTCATTGCGCTGCCATTTGGCACTCTGCTTCTCAATCACTTTCATATCTTTGTATTTGGCGATGACCGCTTCGACCGCTTTGGTGCGTTCACGCGCTTCCTCGTTCGACAACGCACCCATTAAAATCGCCACGTTACCCTTGTAGTTCATCTTCTTCGCCAGTGCTTCCATCTGCATCTCGCCGCCCAGCGCCGAATCGGAACCGACATAAGCCATGTCACCTGGCAACTTCACTTCCGGCTTACGATTGACAAAAATCAGAGGGATATTGGCGTTTTTCGCTGCGGTAATCATCGGCAACACGCCCTGGGTGTCCACGGGGTTGAGAATAATGGCGTCAACGCCCTGGTTGATAAAGTCATCAACCTGCTGCACCTGCAACGCCACATCGCCTTTGGCATCGACAAACTGGCCGTTAAGTTGGTTAGCCTTCAGCTCTTCCTGCATCTGGGTACGCAGGATGGAGACGAAGTTAAGATCGAAATTAGCCAGGGCGACGCCAACGGTGAAGGTTTTCGCACTGACGCTCAGACTCAGTAACAACGAGCACAGGCACAGCATGAGGTTTCTGATATTCATGGGTTCATTCCTGTAGGGTTGAGGTTTTATTGTTATGACGCCGGGCAACAGGCAAATACCCGGCGGTAGAACGCTTAAATCGTGAAGTGATCGCGGAACTGTTGCAGTGCGAGCGTGCTATCACCGCTGGCCCAGCCCTCCATCGCGACAGTGCCGGTATAGCCCACCTCGTGCAGCGCACGGGCGATGGCGCGGTAGTTGATTTCACCGGTACCGGGCTGTTGACGCCCCGGCACATCCGCCACCTGAATTTCACCGATGGCCGTACCGCAGCGGCGAATCAGCTCGATGAGATTTCCTTCACCAATCTGCGCGTGGTAGAGATCGAGGTTCATTTTTAGCGCCGGACTGTTGACGGCTTCCACCAGCGCACGCGTGTCGGCGGCCAGCGCAAACGGCGTGCCGGGATGATCAACAGGCAGATTCAGGTTTTCCAGCGTGAATACGCGTCCGGCGCGCTCACCCAGCTGTGCCACTTTACGCAGCGTCTCGACGGCTTTGAGCCACATCTCCCCCGTGACAATCTCCACGGGTTTCACCGGTAAACCTTTGTCATCCAGCCCGGTGCCGTGCAGGTTAAGCCCTGGGCAGTTAAGCCGCTCAGCCACGGCCAGCGAGGTTTCCGCACTCTCCAGCAACTGCTGAATTTCACTGTCATCGGTCAGGTTACCGGTGAGATAGCCGGTCATCGAGGTAAAGCGCGCCCCGGTCGCCACCAGCGCATCAATGTCTTTGTTGGCCCAGCCCCAGATTTCAACGCCAAACCCCAGCTCATGAATGCGTTTTACCCGCTCGATGAACGGCAGATCGAGAAATACCATTTCGGCACAGACAGAGAGTTGATAAGTCGCCATTAGCGCGCTCCTAAGGTAACAGGCAGGTTCTGTTTGACGGACTCGATACAGGCCAGCGCAATCGCCAGCGCATTGCGCGCATCTTCGCCGGTGGCGCGTGGTGTTTCGCCGTTGCGAATACAGCGTGCGAATTCGGCCATCTCCGCCACATAGGCTTCACGCAGCAGATCGGAATCCATTCTGGAGGTATCAATGGCAATACCGTCGGCGTGGTAGCGCACGCAGTGGTTGGCGTTGATATGGCCGGCCTGCAACATGCCTTTGCTGCCAAATACTTCACCGCGCACATCGTAGCCGTACACCGCCTGGAAATTGGCTTCGGCAATGGCAATCGCACCGTTGTCGAAACGAATCGTCACCACGGAGGTATCTAACAGCCCTTTGTCTTTGAAGTCTGGGCGCACCAGAGCATCAGCAATCGCGTACACTTCGACCGGCTTCGCGCCGTGGTTGAAGTGCAGCAGCGTATCGAAATCGTGGATCAGGGTTTCCAGGAAAATAGTCCACTGCGGGATCGGGGCCGGATCGTGCAGCTTCGGATCGCGCGTGACCGAACGGCTCAACTGCGTGGTGCCGTTTTCGCCGGCTTTCACTGCCGCGATGGCGGCCGCAAAGCCGGAATCAAAGCGGCGGTTGAAACCTACCTGTAGCACGACGCCCGCGCTTTTGGCCGCCGCAATCGCGCGATCCGCTTCATCCAGCGTCACCGCCATCGGTTTTTCACAGAACACATGCTTGCCCGCATTGGCCGCGGCGATCACCCACTCGGCGTGCGTCCGCGCCGGTGCCGCGATAGCAATGGCATCTATCTCAGGATCCTGCAGCAGCGCATGCAAATCGCTGTACGCTTTGGTCACACCTAATTTGCTGGCCAGTTTCTCTGCGGCACCCGGCAGCGGATCGGCTACGGCAGCCAGGATAGCGCCCGGTACACGATACGCGAGGTTTTCGGCATGGAAGCTGCCCATGCGGCCCGCACCAATCAGGCCAACGCGTACAGGGTCAAGATGATATGTCATGGTTCATTCCTTAGGTTTCTGGATATACCCAATCGGGCCTTGCGATGTCATCAAGACATTGCAAAGCCAATGCCAACCCATATCGCGGTGATTTTGTGAGACAGAACACAGTGTTGGCTCACAAACTGGCAATAAAATTTACATGTCAACTTTGCATGTCAATAAAATGGACATTCCACCGCCAGCAGGAGTGTCCGATGCGTACCATTGAGCGTTTACCCTTTAAAGATGAAAGCGACCCCATCTTCAGCCTGCCCAACAGTGCAGAAGTGGGCGAATGGGATACGCTGCTGTGGCAGGGTTGGCACAGTTTTGAACGAGGTGAGCAGCCGCGCTGGATGCGGCGAAGCATTTTGCACTCCTGGCAGCGCTCGCAGCAGCGTGCCATCGACCCCACGACCTTTGTTTATACCTCTCCGCCCGGCGAGGAGCTGGCGGCGATCCTGGAACACAATGCCGAGCTGATCCTGGTGGCACGCAACGTGATGGAGAACCTGCTGGCCTACAACCCGGACGGCCATATCAATCTCACTGATGCGCAGGGTGTCACACTGCATTTCTGCGGTTCCGATCTGACACCTGTTGGCAGCATCCTCAGTGAAGAGGTGCTCGGCACCAATTGCACGGCACGCTGCCTAATCGAGCAACGCCTGGTGTATGTGCTGAGCGGGGAGAACTGGAAGATCGATTTACGCAATCGCCACTTTCAATGCGCCGCCGCACCGGTACGTGACGCAAGCGGTCAAATGCTAGGCGTGCTGACACTGACCGCTACGCCGGATAACTTCAATACCCACACGCTGGGTACCGTACAAGCCGCTGCGGAAGCAGTGGGACAGCAACTGACGCTGCGCCGTTTACTGGCCGAGCAGCAGTCGATTCTCGAAACCTTGAATGAAGGCGTGATCGTCTGCGATCGCCACGGTCGCATTAAAACCCTGAACCGCTATGCACGGCAGATTTTCAGCGGCCTCGATCCCGATGCCGGGCCGATCGATGTCCTGCTGCAGCCGCAAGGTGGATCGTTACTTACCATGCCGTTTTGCAACGACCGCGAGATGCAGTTCATCCCGGATGGCATCCAGCCCCTCTCCTGCCTGATTTCCCTTATGCCCGCGCCCGATGGCGGTCGCGTGCTCTCTCTGCGTGAGAACCAGCGTATCCGCGCGATCACACGCCGCGTGATGGGGGCCAGCGCCAGCTACACCTTCGAGATGATTCGCGGCCACGCCCCGCTTGTGCAGCAGGCGATTCAGAAAGCGCGCGCCAGCAGCCGCACAGACAGCACAGTGTTGTTAAGCGGTGAAAGCGGTACCGGTAAAGAGTTGTTTGCCCAGGCGATTCACAATGCCAGCCCGCGTCATCAGGAACCGTTTATCGCGCTCAACTGCGGCGCACTGCCACGCGATCTGGTCCAGAGTGAACTGTTTGGCTATGTCGATGGCGCATTTACCGGCTCACGGCGTGGTGGCTCAGCCGGTAAATTCGAACTGGCAGAGGGCGGCACGCTGTTTCTCGATGAGATTGCCGAGATGCCGTTAGAGGCGCAAACCAGTTTGCTACGCGTCTTACAGGAAGGTGAAGTGGTGCGCATCGGCGCGGCGCATCCGCTGAAAGTGAACGTACGCATCATCGCCGCCACGCACTGCAATCTGCTGGATGCCGTGGAGAAAGGCGCCTTTCGTCGCGATCTCTACTACCGCCTTAACGTTATTTCGCTGGAGATACCGCCACTGCGCCAGCGTCAGGAGGATATTCCAGGATTGGTGAATACCTTTATTGTCGCGCTCTGTACCCGGCTGAAACGCATTGCCCCCCAAATGTCGCCTGAAGCGATGAGCTGTTTGCAGGCGTGGCACTGGCCGGGCAACGTGCGTGAATTGGAGAATCTGGTCGAGCGTATGGTGAACCTGTGTGAAGGGCTGGAGATCGGCAGGCAAGATTTGCCCGAGGAGATGACGCGACGGGCTTCAGTGACCGACACCAGTACATTGACGTCATTGCAGGATAAAGAGCGCCAGCATGTCTTGCAGGTAGTGAGTGAACACAAAGGCAATCTGCGCCAGTCCGCGCAGCTGCTGGGGATTTCCCGCACGGCGCTGTATAACAAATTGAAGTTGTGGCAGGTGGACGTGGCCGCAATAAGAAATGGATTAGCATTGTAACTGCGGCCACAGACAGCGTTATTGTCAGGCCTGGAGGCCGCCCCTACGAACACCCGCATCTATGAACAATAGTTACAACGACGCCCCCCCACAAATCACCAGCTCCTGCCCGGTGATGGCGTCAGCAGCCGGCGACAGCACAAAACCTGCCAGTGCAGCGACCTCTTCTGGTTTGATATAGCGCCCCATCGGCGGCAGCTTGGGCGGTGAGCTGGCGCGCCCCGGTTGCAGCAGCATCGGCGTTTCGGTGGCGCCCGGCGCAATCACATTCACTGTAATACCTTGCGGCGCTAGCTCTGCCGCCCAGCTGCGTGCCATTCCCACCATCGCCGCTTTGGTACTGACATACTGACTGCGATTGGCTGCACCGCGTGACGTTCGACTGCCGATCAGCACAATACGATCGCCCTGTGTCATCTGTGGCTGCAAGGCATTGGCCATGATTTGCGCCACCTGCACATGCAGATACCACAAGCGGGCGCTCTGCTCTTCATACAGATCGCCAAGTGGTGCTGCCGCCATCATCCCCGCCGCATGCACCAGCGCGTTGACCTTCGGCAGAGCGGCCAGCGCCTGTTTCAGCAGGTTGGCATCAAACAGGTCGACGCTCACCGAGGTAAAGGCGGGATGATCTTTTTTCACCGGCGTGCGGCTGAAACCCGTCACCTGCCAGCCTTGCGCCAGCAAGTGATCGGCAATCGCCGCGCCGATGCCGGAACTGACACCGGTAACCAGCGCGTGTCGACTCATGCTTATCCCCTCACCCATGCTTCGTTGACGCGCACATATTTAATCGCCTGACGGAAATAGGTATAGGCGATGTGCAGCGCACCGTCTTCGCTCTGTTTGATACTGGGGTAGGAGAACTCGCGGTTCAGCTTCTGCTGTGAGTTATTGGTCATGCAGTAGCCATCCCCCTCGTCGAGGTTGCGCTGCCACGGCCAGCTTTTGCCGCCATCGGTAGAGATCGCCAGCGTCATCGGCGCGCGCGGCGCCCCCCAAAATGCCGTGCGCCCGGTGTGCACCACCGGTTCCGCCGCCACCGCCACATCGTCATCCTCGTCTTCAATTTCATCGTACAACGACCGACGGCGCTCGCTGGCATCTTTGGCGCTCATCGCATTGAACACCAGTGCCAAATGGCCGTTGTTCAGCGTGGTGACCTGAATCGAAGAGTTGTTATTAGGCAGTTCGGTCGCCAGCGGCGCACTCCAGCTCTCTCCGCCGTCAACGGAGCGGCTTTGGTAGATAAAATCTGCCCAACGGCTGCGATACAGCGCTAACAGGCTGCCATCCTGCAACAATGTGATATTCATGTGTACACAGCCCATACTCTCCGGCACCGCGACATCACGCCAGCTTTTCCCTTTATCACTGGAGATCTTCACCGCGCTGATATCGTCATTCCCTACCCACTTCACGCCCGGCTGGGTGCGGCAATAAAACACCGGCAGCAACCAGTTGCCATTCGGCAGCACCACAATCGGCTGGCGAATAAAGGTGCCAGGCTGATCGAGCAGCGTTTCAATGGCACTCCAGCTGCGGCCAGAATCGCGAGACTGACGATAACGCACAATGGCGGTGTCCTGATTACCCGACTTCTGGGCAGTCCAAAGCAGCCACAGCACCTGATCGGGATCGAGGAACAGCACCGGATTTTGCTCCGAACGGGTGGAATCATCAGAGAGTTTTTCTGCTTCGCTCCACTGCGTACTGCCCTTCTCCAGACGCGAGCACCACACCGAAATATCCGCGATCCCCTCCTGAGTGCCACCAAACCAGACGCACAGCAGATCGCCGTTCGGCAGGGGCAGCAAATTCGCAGCATGGTTCTGCGGACAGACCGAAGGCAGCATGGCCGTCAGCTGCTGTGCATCCTGGGCGTGTGGATGAAGGTTACCGTTACGTTCTACGGTAATCGTTGAATCGGTCATATCAGGCTCCACTGTTTTGCATTGACGATTTTGGGGCTTTTTTCTCAAGCGTCTGGCGCGAGGGGATCAAACGGTCAATCACCATGATCACCGCAGGCGTAATCAGCGCAACGTACATGTTATTGATGCCGAACGGATCACCCAGCAGGTACCAGACCGAAGTCACCACGCAGGCACCAATCAGGCCCGCATTGGCACCGCGCGTGCTTTTATAGAACGGCAGGTAGAAAGCGATAATGGCGACAACCGAGATCGACAGGCGAATCGCGCGAGTAAAGAAGGATAACTTCAATACTTCCGGCACAAACAGCACAAAGATCAGCGGTAAGAAACCAATCAGCAGCGATAACCAGCGTGTCATACGGAACTCACGTTCTGGCGTAGGGTTGCGGTAAGGCACGTAGAAATCTTTCACCACCAGCGAGGCAATCGCCAACGCCACGGTGCTCACGCTGACAAAGATTGATGCCACCAGCGAGGTCGTCACAATCCCTGCCAGCCATGGGCTCATATCCTGCAGGAACACCGGCAGCGCATAGAGGCTCTTAATATCCGGATGCAGGTACTTAGCCGCCACGCCGATCAGTGCAATGGCGATGGCAATCGGCATACAGAAGAAGAAGGCGACCCAAGTGGCGCGTTTGGCAGACTCCGCGCTTTTGGTGGAGGCAATCGCCTGAATCACGAACTGGGTGCAGAAGATCGAGCCGATAGTGCCAATCATCCACGCGAAGATAGTGCTGGCACCGACATTGCCATCCCAGGTCCAGTAGAAGTGCGGCATATCCTTGATCATCGGCTTAACACCGCCGGTCATGTGCAGCGCCACACCGAGAATGATCAGAATGCCGATATATTTCAGTCCGCTGTGCAACAACGTAACCCAGGCAATGCCCTTCATGCCGCCAAACATAAAATAGAAAGTACTGACGATCGCGGTGATCACCGCCGCCGTGGTGAGATCCAGGTTTAACACCGTGGAGATCGCCGCCGCGCCGCTCACATAGTTACCGACGTTCACCAGCAGCAGCGCGTAGATCATAATGATCGAGATAATATTTTTGGTCGAGGTACCGTAGCGCTCGGCAATCGCGCCTGAAATGGTGATTTTTCCGGTGTTGTAAATGCGCTTCACCAGCAGGAAACCAAACAACGGGAAGCCAATAGCGGCACCAATCACGGACCAGGACGCGGCAAAACCGTCTTCAAAAGCGGCTTGCGCCGTACCGATCGTGGATTTCGCGCCGATATATTCTGACATCAGCATTACGCCCACCACAAAAGCCGGCATCACGTTGGATCCCGCCATAAAGTCGCCGCTGTTTTTACTGCGCAGACGCCAGGTCAGCCAGGTGGTAAACAGAATGTACGCGATGACAATCCCGACAATAATCATCATCCCTTCTGCAGAGAATTGTTTCATTTTAGCCTCATCGATAACGTAGGGTCGTGGCAGGCGCTGGGCTTAACGCATGCCGTTAATGAGGTCGCCAACTTTGTTATTTTATACCTTTCATACTTCAAGCTGCAGGTGCGTTGGCTACGTGCATTCACCTCAGTCACTTACTTCAGTAAGCTCCTGAGGATTCATGCACTTGCCGCCTTCCTGAAGCTCGAATTATTTTGGGTATAGTGTCTTTGCACTCTGACCACCCCCTGCTTTATTTTGTGATTCATTTCACTCACCGCAGAATGAATTCACGCACAAGCAGGGCAATTTATAGGCTAAATGAAGTAATATTTGTTTGATCATGCTCACAAACAGTCAATGATGATTATAAATAATCAAAATCAACTTAACTATTTCAGCGCGGACTGCAAAAAGTCGACAAAGGCGCTAATGCGAGCGGGCAACTGGCGCTGTGGCTGCCACACGGCAAAAATATCACCGTCCACCGCGCTCCATTCAGGCAGCACATGCAGCAGTTCCCCGCGCTCAATGCTGTGCTGAGCGTCCCACCAGGAACGCAGCAGAATACCGTGTCCATCCATCGCCAATTGCACCGCCACCTCACCATCGTTGGTGATCAGACTGCCGTGCACCTTTTGCGTCAACTGCTGCTCGCCGTTGCTCAAACGCCACAGGGCAAAATCACTCTCATACTGACGCAGTAAAATACAGTTGTGTTGTGACAGAGCAGCAATATTCTCAGGCAGCCCATAGCGTTCGGCGTAGATCGGCGCGCAGCATAACACGCGCGGATTGGTGCGCAACTTACGCGCCATCAGCCGTGCATCGGGCGGCTCGCCCATGCGGATATCGATATCAATGTGCGCATCGAGGAAATTGAGTGGCTGGCTGCTGAGCTGCAATGACATAGAGACTTCAGGATGCAGCGCGGCAAAACGTGAGACACAAGGCGCCACGTGCCGTCGGCCAAAGCCGAACGAGGCGTTAATGTTGAGCGAGCCACGCAGCACCGCGGTTTGGCTGCTGACCGCCTCTTCCAACTCTGCCAGCTGATCCAGCAGCGGCCGCGCCCCTTCCAGATAGCGCTTGCCCTCGGCGGTCAGTTCCAGCCGTCGTGTCGTGCGGCGCAGCAGTTGAACACCCAGCCGCTGTTCCAGTTGGCTCAGGCGTTTACTGACCGCAGGCAGCGACAGGCCCAGTTCCCGCGCCGCAGCGGTTAAGCTCTCCAGCGTTGCCACCCGGACAAAGAAGGCCAGATCGTCGGTTGAAGTGCGCGATTCTCTACTTTTATTCAACATTGGCTTGCCGCTCAGGCTAATTATTTCCCAGTGATGCATGGTTATACTGCGTTCAGAACATCAACAGCAACCTGCGAGAGACCCTATGAGCGGCAAAACCTATAAAATCGCCGTCATCCCTGGCGATGGCATTGGCAAAGAAGTGATGCCTGAAGGCATCCGTGTGATGGATGCAGCGGCGAAGAAATTCAATATTTCACTGGAGTGGCAGTGGTTTGACTTTGCCAGCGCCGAATACTGGCAGCAGCACGGTAAAATGCTGCCGGATGATTGGTTCGCCACCTTAAGCCAGTTCGATGCCATCTATTTTGGCGCCGTGGGCTGGCCGGATGTGGTGCCCGATCATGTGTCACTGTGGGGATCGCTGTTGCAGTTCCGTCGCGAGTTCGATCAGTACGTCAACCTGCGTCCGGTGCGTTTAATGCCAGGCGTGAAAGCACCGCTGGCAAACCGCCAGCCGGGCGATATCGATTTCTACGTAGTACGCGAAAACACCGAGGGCGAGTACTCGTCCGTGGGCGGCACCATGTTCCCCGGCACCGAGCGTGAAGTGGTGATTCAGGAGACGGTCATGACGCGCACTGGCGTCGATCGTATTCTGAAATTTGCTTACGAGTTAGCGCAAAAGCGCCCGAAAAAACACCTGACATCGGCCACCAAATCCAACGGCATTGCTATCACCATGCCCTACTGGGACAGCCGTGTTGAAGCGATGGCACCGAGCTACCCGGAAGTAAAAGTCGATAAATACCATATCGATATTCTGACCGCGAACTTCGTGCTGCATCCTGACTGGTTTGATGTGGTGGTCGCCAGCAACCTGTTTGGCGATATCCTGTCGGACCTCGGCCCCGCCTGTACGGGTACCATCGGGATTGCACCTTCGGCCAATATCAACCCGGAGGGCAAGTTCCCCAGCCTGTTTGAACCTGTGCACGGTTCTGCGCCCGATATCGCGGGTAAAGGCGTGGCCAACCCGATTGGACAGATTTGGTGTGGCGCGATGATGCTGGAACATCTGGGTTACGCTGAAGCGGGTGCCGCAGTGCTTGATGCGATTGAGCGCACGCTGGCTGCGGGCAATAACCTGACACGCGATCTCGGCGGCAGCGCCTCAACGGAAGCGCTGGGCGTGGCCATAGCGGCTGCGTTGTAACGTTAAAATGCGCGATGAGTCGCGCCGCTACGGTAATGTCGGTTACGGGCGACCTGAAGGCCGCCCCTGGCAATGATGGATATTCTGAACGCCCAACTACTTCACTGCCCCTTCTGTCACACCACTAATAAACTTGCGCTGGAACACCAGGAACACCGCCACCAGCGGCATAATCACGATCATCGCGCCTGCCATCAGCACCGGAATGTCGATGGTGTTTTTGTTCTGGAAGAACATCATGCCGATGGGCAAGGTGCGTAGCTCATCTTTGTTGACCAGAATCAGCGGGATAAGAAATTCGTTCCACGTCCAAATAAACAGCAGCAGCGCGAGCGTAGAGAGCGTGGGCCAGATAGCGGGTACCAGAATGCCCCATAGAATTTTGCGGCGTGATGCCCCATCCATCACCGAAGCTTCCACCAGTTCACGCGGCACTTGCTGCAGTGCGGTGGCAATCATCAAGGTGGTAAACGGCAGCGACAGCGCAATTTGCGGCAGGATCAGCGCCAGATAGGTGTTGGTCAGCCCCATCCAGCGCAATTCGTGATACAGCGGAATAATAAAGGCTTCACTCGGCAGCACCATGCCCAGCCCCAGCATCGCTGCGACCACTTTCTTGCCGGGGATCTTCAACCAGGCAAAACCGAATCCCGCCAGAATACCGAGCAGAATACTGCTGATCACCACCGGAATCACCACCAGCACCGAGTTCATGAAGTAGACGTTGAAGTGACCCTGCTGCCAGGCAGTGATATAGTTTTTGAAGTTCAGCGACGAGGGCAGCGTAAACACGCCCTGAAACAACTCAATCTGGGTTTTGAATGAGGTCATCAGCGCCATCAAAAACGGCAGAATGGTCATCAGCGCGACAATCCAGATCAGCGCGCGAGAGGCTATTGGCGTGCCACGCATCAGTGTCTCTCCCGAATGGC
Source organism: Pantoea vagans (assembly GCF_001506165.1). NCBI lineage: Bacteria > Pseudomonadati > Pseudomonadota > Gammaproteobacteria > Enterobacterales > Erwiniaceae > Pantoea > Pantoea vagans. Next base: position 3,646,260 of record NZ_CP011427.1, read on the forward strand.
AAAGTGAATTAATGCGTTGATCATCAATACAATCAACATGCTGAACACCGCCACCGCGGAGGCATAGCCAAAGTAGTGCAGGTCGAAGCCCTGCTTATACATAAAGATGTTGGTCACCATGGTTGAAGTGCCAGGCCCGCCTTGCGTCATCACGTAGACCAGGTCGAAAGCCTTGAGGCTGGCAATCACCGTCAACAGCAGCGCAATACGCAGCTCCGGACGCAGCGAGGGCAGCGTAATCCGGATAAATTTCTGACGACGTGAGGAGCCATCTAAATCGGCTGCCTCAAGCAGCGACGGATCCATGCGCTGCAAACCGGCCATAAACAGCACCAGGCAGAAGCCGAAGAAGTACCAGGTCGCCACTAGCCCGACCGCTGGCAGCGCCCAGGTAAAATCGCCCAGCCAGGAGAGTGCCAACTGCGGTAAACCGATAGCGCGCAGAAACTGATCGATGGGGCCAAACGCCGGGTTGTACAACCAGCGCCACACCACGCCCAGCACCGCCATGGGCATGATATACGGCAGGAAAAAGAGGATGCGCAATACGCTACGCTCTTTGGCATTGCGCGTGTCATACAGGAAGCTGCACAGCAGCAGGCCTACGCCAATCGGTAGCAGGGTGTAAAACAGCATCAGCAGCGCATTGTTGCCCAGCGCCACCCAGAACACCGGATCCTGGAACATGCGCATATAGTTGCTAATGCCCGTGAAAATCGGCCAGGAGGTGCCATCCCACTCGGTGAAACTGATGCCAAGCGATGCCAGCAGCGGCAGAAGTAAAAACACCGCGTACACCAGCACGGCGGGCAGAAGATAGAGCGCATTGCGCCAGGCAGATTTGTTCAGCATAACCTTACTCGCTTGCGGGCCTGTTCACGGCCCGGCGTGGTGGCCGGGCCGGACGTCATCAGTGCTTCAGGGTTTTCAGGTAACGTTGGTAGTTGTTATCGAAATTAATGACCATTTGATCCGGCGTCTGCCGTCCTGCCAGCAACAGCTGAACATTCTGATTCAACTCCGCGTTCATGGTCGGCGTGGCCCAGTCAAGATAATGGCCAAGACCATCATGATCGTTGAGGGTCACCCAAACTTGATAGGCTTCAGCCAGCAGTGGGTTGTCCGCTGGGATCTGCGCGTTTTTGCTGGTGCCCGCAGGCAGGAAGCCGACTTTCAACCAGCGGTTAGCCATCTCATCCGAGACGATGTAATCGATGAATTTGGCAGCCGCATCTTGCTGCTCTTTGGTTTTCGCGGTGTTGGTAATCGAGAACGCCAGGTCTGTCCCGCCGACCATCAACGCATGCTGCACTCCCTCGCCCATCGGCATCGCCGCAAAGTGCAGATCTTTGTTGTCTTTAAACTGGCCGAGATACCAGGTACCGCTCACCAGGAAAGCTGACTGACCATTCTGGAACAGCGTGGCGGCATCATCATGCCCAATACCTTCGAAACCCGGGAAGAGGTAGCCTTTGTCTTTCCAGCTCTTCATCATGGTTGCCGCTTTCACCAGCTTATCGTCTTTGAAAGTCCCCCCGACGTCGTAAATCAGATCGTCCAGCGCCTTGCGGTCTTTACTCTCTATTTGCGCTTCCCACAGGGTACTCAGCAACTGCTGCCCCATGTTGCCATCCAGCAGACCAAGCATCATCGGCGGCGTACCCGCTGCTTTCAGCTTCGCCATTGCTGCTTCCAGTTCCGGCAAGGTTTTAGGGACGGCCACACCCGCTTTATCCAACAACGCTTTGTTGTAATAGAGCCCGACCATTTCACCCAGGCTCGCCACGCCATACAGGTTACCGCTGCCAAAATCCTGCTTATCAGACCAGCGGTTGCGTTTGAGAATCGAGTCCGGGAAGCGTGTGGTCCAGCCGTAGGTCTTGGCGTAATCATCCATCGGCCACAGCAACTTATCTTTCACCAGCGATCCCATATCGCCACCGCCCTGATTGACCTGAGCGATTTGCGGGCCATCACCGGCGGTCAGCGCCAGCTTGAGTGGGATGCGCGTATCTTCAAACGAGTGCACCGAGCGCTGGATCGTGATGCCCGGATTTTTTTGCTGGAACGCCTTAACCGCTTCATCCACCGCTTCGGTCTGCTGCGGATAGTTGTAAATATCCCATTCATTCAGCGTCACCGCCTGGGCCGCCGCCATGGTTGCGCCGAGCACGATCCCGGCTGAAACCAGACGCGACAGGCCGCGCAGTGAGCTTTTCATACGGGACGAACGCTGGGTTGAATCACACATCATGCTCGGTTTCTCCAACAGATGACTGGCATCCCTTCATCTCGACACCTGCCTGTCCTGACAGGTTGATTCAGCTGCAATAACACCGTTAATTCATACTTACTTTATGAACAAAAGAAAGTCAAACATCGCCAATGTGGAATTTTTGCTCTGTGATGCAGTGCAAAAAGTGAGAAGAAAAGCGGCTTAAACAGCAGAGAACCCTGTGGTTTCGTGCAGATATCGCACATTAAACGAGCATCACCCTTGTGCATCAGCATAAACCACCAATACAATTAAACCACTGACATATCATATGAAAATTCTATAGTTATCGAGTCAATCACTGGGCCCTACAGGGACAGGCAGCACGGATTACCGCATAGCGTGGGCGGATGCGGCTATCAAAGCTTCAAAGGTCATAACCGTAAATTAGGGTTGATGTCTGCTTTGTGCGCCAGGTCAATTATTACACCTTGAAAACTAAGTCAGCTTTCTTTACCGTGAAATCTGTTCATCTCCTGACCACAGAGGCACCCCATGACGGCCGAAGGTGTTATTCGTCGCGCGAACGAGGCTGATTTTCCCGCCCTGTCGCGTATTTGCTTAGAAACCGCCAACGCCGGAACCGACGCTACGGCGCTCTACTCGGATCCGGCGCTGCCCGGCCTGCGTTTTGTTATTCCGTACGCGCGCTTTGCACCTGAGTTTGCTTACGTACTGGAACAACAAAGTGAGGTGGTGGGCTATGCCGTCGCTGCACCCGATACGCGCGCATTTGAGGCTGAGCTAAACACATCGTGGTGGCCTCGCCTGCAACAGCAGTACCGCGATTACACGCCTCGCGCCCCGCTGGATAGCAAAGTGCTGGATGCGATTCACCAACCCGATGAAGCCGCAGAACAGCTGGTGAGCCAGTGGCCCGCACATCTGCACATCAACCTGTTGCCCGCGGCACAACAAGGTGGCTGGGGACGTAAATTGATTGAACAGTTGCTGCACGAGCTGCGGGCAGCAGGCGTACCCGGGGTTTACCTTGGTGTCAGCCTGCAAAATGAGAAAGTCTGTGGCTTTTATCAGCGCCTCGGCTTCACGCCGATTCTGCGCAGCAACGCCATCTACATGGGCCAACTACTCTGATTGAGGCACCGCATGACTAGACTGCACCTGCAAAACGTGAAGAAGTCCTATGACCATGTCAACGTCATCCACGGCATCGATCTCACCATTAACAGCGGTGAGTTCGTGGTGTTTGTGGGCCCATCCGGCTGTGGTAAATCAACCCTGTTGCGCATGATTGCCGGGCTGGAAGAGATCAGTGACGGTAAGTTGCTGATTGAAGGTGCAGATATGACTCAGCAACCCGCCACTGAACGCGGGATTGCCATGGTATTTCAGTCTTATGCCCTTTATCCCAACATGACGGTGCGCGGCAATCTGGCTTATCCGCTGGAGGTGATGAAGAAATCCAAAGCTGAGATTGAGCAGGCGATTAACAAGACGGCAGCGAGCCTGCACCTGACTGAACTGCTGGACCGTCTGCCGCGCGCCCTCTCTGGCGGCCAACGCCAGCGTGTCGCCATTGGTCGCGCCATTATTCGTCATCCGCGTATTTTCCTGTTCGATGAACCGCTGTCGAATCTGGATGCGGAGCTGCGTTTACAGATGCGCATTGAAATCGCGCGCCTGCATAGCTCGCTGGGTAATACCATGATTTACGTTACACACGATCAGTTGGAAGCGATGACCTTAGCCGATCGCATCGTGGTGCTGCGCCAGGGCCGCATCGAGCAAGTAGGTGCGCCGATGGCGCTGTATCACGATCCTGATAACCTGTTCGTCGCCGGATTTATCGGTTCACCAAAGATGAACTTCCTGCAGGCAGAAGTCGCGGCAGTTGCGCCTGGTGCGGTGCAGTTGCGCGTGCCCGCCTTGGGCATTCACTCGCTGACCATGAAGATTGATGCCGCTTGCCGCGAGGGGCAAAAGGTCACGCTTGGCGTGCGTCCGGAGCATTTTGCACCGGCCAGTCACAACGCTGAGGCCCTGAGCTTTAGCGCCGATTTGTCCTTTAGCGAGATGCTCGGGCACACCAATTACCTCTATCTTGATATTGGCGAAGAGAAGTTATTGGTCATTGAGGAGCGTAACGCGGCGGAGCATGAGATTGGCGAACGTGTGAGTTATCAGATTTGCGCTGAGCGCGGCATGCTGTTTGATGAGCAGGGATTGCGGTTGCGTTGATGTTCTCCGGTGCGCATGAAGGTGCAAACCGGGCACATAGGTAACACTTTAGACCGGGCACATGGGTAACAGTTATAAATTGGTATAGCAGAGGAGACTCACTATGCCCTGGACTGAGACTGTTACCATGCAACGCCTTCATTTCATCCTCGCCTGTCAGGCAGGCGAGAAATCCATGACCGAGCTTTGCCACCTTCACGGCATTAGTCGAAAAACCGGCTATAAATGGCTTAAGCGATTTAATGCTGAAGAGCTCTCCTCTGTTGAAAATCGCTCCCGTGCCCGTCTCACGCAGCCAGAAAAAATCCCTCCGGATATCGCCGGACAACTCGTCCTCTTTCGCCAGCAGCATCCCGACTGGGGGCCTAAAAAAATTCGCCACTGGTTCCTCAATAACAACGCTGACTTCATCGTTCCCGCGGCCAGCACGATAGGGGACCTTTTGAAAGAAGAAGGGCTGGTTTCTCCACGGATAAGGCGCAAGCGTACGCCGGGAAATCTGAACGAACTCACCGATGCGAACAGGAATAATCACGTCTGGAGCGCTGACTTTAAGGGCCGCTTTCGCCTGAAAGACGGCAGCTGGTGCCGCCCGTTCACCCTCACCGACAACCACAGCCGCTACCTCCTGTGCTGTGAGCCCGGCACGTCAGAGACCACGACATTCGTGCGTGGCTGTATGGAAGCCGCCTTCCGCGAAGGTGGACTCCCCGACATTATCCGCACCGATAACGGCTCTCCCTTCGTCGCGCCGGGCATCCTGGCGCTGACACAGTGGAGCGTGTGGCTGATGAAGTTGGGTATTAAAACAGAAAGAACCACGCCGGGATGTCCGGGGCAAAATGCCCGTCACGAGCGCATGCATCTCTCGATGAAGACCGCGATGAGCCACCATGATGTGTTTGGCTCGCTGTCGGAACAACGGGTGTGGTGTAACGGATGGCGTAATGAGTTCAATCGGGAGAAGCCGCATGAGGCTCATGGACAGGTACCGCCCGCAAAAATATGGGTGCCCTCACCGCGAAGTTGGGATGGAAAAGTGCCTGAGGTGAACTATCCGGAGGGGGCAAAGCTATATAAAGTCGGAGAAAAAGGTGACCTGAGCCTGAACGGGCGCACGTTCCTGAGTTCGGCATTACGGGGTGAGTACGTGAGGTTCCTGGAAGTGGATGACGGAGTTGACGTCATCCTCTTCGACAGGGTGATACTGGCGTATTATGACCGGGCAGAAAAAAGTATTATTCGAATCGACTGAGCACAAAAGTGTTACCTATGTGCCCGGTCTGATCTGTTACCCATGTGCCCGGTTGTACCTGAATGCGCACCCTACGAAAACCGCTTACGATTGCCATAGGGTTGCCATTTATGGCGACCTGAGACTAAACGACTTCCTCATCCGCCTTCGCCGCCAGTAAATCCAGCAACTTATTCACCGCGAACCCTGCCGCACCTTGCGCCCACATACGATTGGACTCAGTGAGGAACTGCAGCGGTGTCATGTGTGGCGTCAGCTTCAGACGGTAAGTCTGGAAACTCTGGGTGATGTGATCGAGCAAAATGCGTGATGCCATTTGCGGCTCCATCGCCAGATACACCACATCGGGATCGTACGCCACGGAAAGGTTTGCCAGGGATATGCCCAGATGCTGCCCTGCCTCCGCCAGTATGGTTAATACCTCAGGCGTGGGCTGCAGGTCCAGATCGCGCAGTGTCTGTGGCGCCGCCTCTTTCATCGTCACAGCCACGCGCTGCAAAATAGCCTGGGATGAGGCAACATCCTCCAGCAACCGTTCAGAGCCATCACCCAGCAGCGAGACGCCAATTTCTCCGGCTTTACCATGGCGACCGCGATAGAGTTGACGGTCAAGCAAGATCCCCGCACCGATGCCTTTACCGAATGTGGCAATCACCGCTGACTGCGCATGCCCCAACTGACCAAACACCAGCGCCGCCATCGCCAGCGCGTTGGCATCATTTTCAATAAATACCGGCAGCGAAAAACGCTCTTCCAACAGGCGTGCAATCGGTACATTGTTCCAGCCCAGCGCGCGGGATAATACGCAAACACCGTTACTGGCATCCACCAGTCCGGAGAGCGCCAGACCAATAGCGCCGACTTTTTTGCCTTCCACACCACGCAGAAACTTTGCCAGTGCATCACCCAGCTGTTTAGGCGTCATGGCGCCGGAAGGGATTTGCTGCTCGCCGATAATATTGCCGCTGAGATCGGTTAAGACAATGAGGTTACGTTCGGCGTTGAGCTGAATGCCGACCACGCTGGCGTGATCTGGATTCAAACCCAGCAGCGTTTTGGGTCGACCCATTGAAACGCGACGCAGCCCCAGCTCTTGCACAATGCCACCGGAGAGCAGGCGATTCGTGGCCTGAGAAACCGTCGACATGCTCAGGCCGCTTCGCACTTTGAGATCGGATTGGCTGATCGGTGCATTTTCGACAATCAGCCGCAAGATGCGGGCAGTGACGTTGGGAGCGGTCATGGATCTCTTTATCTGCAAGTAAAGGGTTAAGCCGGTTGCTGACTGAACTGGCTTGCCAAACGTAACGCGCCGCTAAGCGCATCCTCCTGTGGCGGCACCAACTGAGCAACAATCGCGGCCGACAGCCAGGGTTGAATCGGTACGGCTAAGCCGCCCATCAGCGCCAGCTTGCCATGGCTGCGGGCCAACAGCGGCTGCACCATCTGCTCAATCTCGGCTGCCGTTTGCTGCAGCAGTGCCACCGCGTGTTCATCGCCCTGCTGCGCAGTGGCGAAAATCTCTGGCACCACCCGGCCCCAGTCAGCGGGCGTTGCCTGCTGTGACCAAATGAGCATCTGTTCCGGGCTGTGTTGATGAAGTGCCATGATGCGATCGGTCAACGGTGACGCGGGCACAATACCTTCCTGCGCCAACAGCGCCAATCGCCGTGCGCGCCGTCCGAGAATCGCACCTGAGCCGTCATCGGACAAGGCAAAACCCCAACCGCCCAGCAAGGTAAACTGTACGCCATCCCAGGCGGCCCCCTGGCTGCCCGTCCCGACAATAAACACCGCCCCCGGCGCACCGGCATGTGCGCCCGCGCAGGCGATCTCAACATCGGTAAACAAGTAACGTGCCTGTGAGCGTGGCTGCCAGCTCTGTAGGCGGGCGTGAACCGATGCCACATTAACACCCGCCAGCCCCGCCACCAGGGTGGTGCGATCACGTACCTCAGCGGCTAAGCCAGCTTGCAGAAACAGCTCATCAATAACGTTTTCAACCGCCTGAATAGCCCCATCAAACTGCGACCAGACATTGGCAGGCCCGCCTGTGGCTTCAGCCAGCACACGACCGGCGCTATCTGTCAGGCGTCCACGACAGTGCGTACCACCGCCATCAATTCCCAGCAAAAGTGATTGCACGCGTTTCCTCCTGCCTGCCGCACACGGCATGACGCTTATAGATGTGCGAAAGATAGGGGAAAAAAACTTAAATCGCAATCACAAATAAATACGCATTCCCTATAGTTAATTAATTTTCATATAAAACATAAAGATAATTAAATTTAACAGTTTGAGATCTGGGTTACTGATTGACATTAGTTTTTCTGGCGTAATAAGTTAACGGTCAGATTATCAGCAGCCTGATGGGTCGGGCAGCTAACAGGCAACGGGCTTCAGGGGTACAACATGAAAGTGGGTATTATTGGTCTGGGCTTTCGTCTTTCCCATGTGGTGAAAGAGTTCAACAAAGCCGACGCAAAGTTCTCCGTAGTGGGTTACGTCGATCCAGCACCTGCTGGCTTGCCGAATCTTCACACCTTTGGCATTGATGCAGGCGTGGCATTCGACAGCGTTGACGCCCTGTTACAGCATGGTGGCTTTGATCTGCTGCTGGTGGGTTCACCGAACTTCATGCACCTTGAACACATTCGTCAGGGTCTGGCTGCGGGTTACACCGTCTTCACGGAAAAGCCGGTAGTGATCAATGAAGAGCAGACCATGGCGATGGCGCAACTGGTGCAACAATATGGCCATGAGCGAATTCTGGTGGGTCTGGTGCTGCGTTATTCCCCGCTGTATCACGATTTGCTGAACGCACGTGATGAGCAGCGTCTGGGCGAAATCACCTCCATTGAAGCCACTGAGCACATCAAGCCCTATCACGGTGCCTTCTTCCAGCGCGACTGGCGTCGTCTGGAGAAGTATGCCGGTCCTTACATTCTGGAAAAATGCTGCCACGATATCGATCTCTATCAGGGGTTAGTGGGTGAGCGCCCAATACGGGTGGCCAGTTTTGGCGGACGTAAAAACTTCACGCCACAGCATGCGCCTACCGGCGCGGTCACGCCGCAGTCGGAGGTGTATCACGTCAAACCTAGCGGCTGGTCGAGCACCGATGCGGTGTTTGATGGCGATGCGGATATTGTGGATTATCAAACCGCACTGATTGAGTACGCCAACGGCGCCACCCTCGCCTTCCACGCCAACCTCAACGTCCCGGATGAGTTCCGCCGCTTCTGCGTTATGGGCACTGATGGCATGGCTGAGGGGGATTTTGTGCGTAACTACTTCCGCGTACACAACGCCCGCACTGGCGAACGCGAAGTGGATACCACCTACAGTGGCAATGCCTATGATGGCCACTACGGTGCCGATGCGCTGATGGCAGAAGAGATCGTCAAACACATTAAACAGGGCACCCCGCTGAAAGTCTCAGTCGTGGATGCCCTGGAAGCGGGTCTTACTGCGATTAAAATCGATGAAGCGCGAAAATCGAAAACCGTGGTGGATATGACAGAGAGCTGGAAACAATTTGACGCCAGCCTGGGGAAAACCGCGACCGTTTAATCAGTGCGAGTATTGGTGGGCAGCGACGGGCGGCCTGAGGGCCGCACCTTACCAACCGCATCCCACAAACCGCAAAGGATAATAACCCAAGAGCGCACCTTGGTACGCCCGACAGATTTAAACGGTTTCATTCTCCAGCTTCTGCCGTTTACGCAGATGAGGGAAAATTGTCATCCATACCGCCACCACCACCAGCGTGCCGATACCGCCGAGCGCTGCCGCTGGCACCGCCCCCATCCAAGCCGCCAACATGCCTGATTCAAACTCGCCCAGCTGGTTAGAGGTATTAATGAAGATGGCATTGACCGCATTAACACGTCCACGCATGTCATCCGGCGTATCCAACTGCACCAACGCACCCCGGATCACCATACTTACCATATCGAAGCCGCCGAGTGCCGCCAGCGCCAGCAGCGACAGCCAAAGTTGGGTAGAGAGCGCAAACACCAGTGTCGCGACGCCAAAACCAGCAACCGAGCCGAACATGATCATGCCGACGTGCTTTTCCAGTTTATGACGGCTCAACCATACGCCCACCAGCAGTGCTCCGACAGAAGGTGCACCGCGCAGCATGCCCAATCCCCAAGGCCCAGTATGCAGAATGTCCTGGGCAAAAATAGGCAGCAGTGCAGTTGCTCCACCGAGCAATACGGCAAACAGATCGAGAGAAATGACCCCGAGCACATCCTTACGCTCGCGAATAAACCGTACACCTGCAAACATATTGGTGAGGTTCATCGGCATACGCACCTGCGGTGGGCGCTCGTACCGCAATCGACTGACCAGCACGAGAGAAATCAGGTAGAACAATGCCGCGACGCCGTACACCACATCGGGGCCCGCAACATACAGCAGACCACCGAGAGTCGGTCCGATAATTACCGCCGCCTGACCGCCAACGGAGCTGGCGGCCATCGCTCGCGCCAGAATCGACGGCGGCACCAGCGCTGGCAGCATAGAGGTAATGGAAGGCCACTCAAGGGCTTTAGCAACGGAGATCAAAAAGACCAATCCCCAAATTTCGAGCTTATCCGCCCAGTGCAGTAGCGTCAGCACCACCAGTCCCAACAAGGCCAGACACTCAATCAACTGCCCCAATAAGACAATGCGACGACGATCAAACTGGTCAGCCAGATGGCCTGCAGGCAGAGCCAATAGTACAGAAGGCAAGAATTGCATCAGTCCTATCATGCCAAGCGCCATCGCACTGTGGGTGATGGCATAGATTTGCCAGCTGACCGCAACGGAGAACATCTGAAAACCAAACGATGAACAGGTGCGTGCCAACCAGAAGGCGACAAACGACCTGTGCCGCAACAGCGAATCATCTGCTGCGGATACCTGTGAACCCATAGTTTTTATCCCATCCTCAATCACTGTTCCGGCTGGCGTCATTGCACCAACCTGGTGAAAAGCCCTTTGCTGGCTCTCATTATGTTTTTCCGGCCACAGAGTGCGGCATCTTGCAGGTACAGGCAATGGCTAGCCGTGCGCTTTAAAAACAGTTGCTTATCTTAAATTCTGCTAAGCATAGAGTTCTGAATATTAGCAGGCTGATTGTTTTTAACCGAAAATATCCAAATCATTCCGAAAGTTCCAATAACTATTTAATTATTACCGCTTCGCTGGCGATTATCTCTTTATCAGAGACAGCTAAAAAACGTGATCTTTTCAAACAAATCGGTCTATATTGGAAGTGTAAAAATCACAGCAGTCTTGCCGTCCTTATAATAATTAAGACGCTCCAATTAATTAATTTATTCGCAGAGATAAATGGAAAACAGTTCATACAATCCTTATGTTACTGAGCGTATCCGTCGCTTCGACGGCGCACTGACCGGTGTCTGTTATTCAGCACCCTTTATGCATTGTGAACAGGAAAGCCCGAGATTACTTAACGGATGCAACATAATTTCACTGCACAATCAGTTGCCCGATACGCCTGAATTAATAATCATCCCTTTAGCGGGAAATATACTGACGCGCTTTTTACAGGCACCGGAAATTTATTCCAGCCTGCAGTCAGAGAATGTGCGTCTGGCAATCAACTATACCGGTTTACTTCAGCAGGATAAGGCCTTGCGGGAAGCAGCTCAGCATTTTTCTTTCTGGCTTTATGATTTGGCGCCACCGGGTACTTGCTGGAAGAATATTGCTTCATTTCCCTTTAGTGGAATAGTTCTGACTGATGAATTCTTCAACGATAATTATCTCAAGTTTAGCTTTCCATTTCTGCTTGGCTCATGCCGGGAAAGAGAAGCAGAAGTGATATTACGCACGCCGCAGCTATCCCTGCCGCTGGCGAAGTATGAAGACTTACAGCTTTCTGGCTGGCAGGAACAACGCACCAGCAGCGTCCTGATTGAAGTGTAAACGGTTACACAAAACTCCGCACCTTGGCGTAAAGGCCCGATCTCTTCGGGGATAACGCTTTAATTTCCTCATAAAATGTCGCACTACTACCATTCCAGAAGTGCAAAGCACTAAAAAAATCAAACCCGTTAACGTTTTTAAGATAAAATTTAACGCAAAGGGATCATCTGGCGTCATGGAAGCGCGCCGATCGTACATCTTAAGTCACTTCGTACTCTATGTCGGAAAACAACCCAATGCGTTGTTTTCTTTTAAGTTTATGGCAAAGAAAGAGGTTAATATTATGGGGAAAGCTTCCTCATCTTTTGGCGTGATTCGTTTCCTGACAGTGCTGTTCGCACTGCTCACGGGCGCATTTATGCTGGTTGGCGGCGTTTGGTTAGCCGCCATTGGAGGTTCCTGGTACTACGTTATTGGCGGTGTGATTATGTTGATCACCGCTGTCCTGCTGTGGCGTCGTAGCGGCGCAGCAATCATGCTGTATGCCTTACTGCTGTTGGCTACGCTGGTGTGGGGTGTCTGGGAAGTCGGTTTCGACTTCTGGGCGCTGGCACCACGTACCGATGTGCTGGTGATCTTCGGCATCTGGTTGATTCTGCCGTTTGTCTATCGCGGCCTGAACCATGCGGGTAAAGGTGCTCTCGGTCTGATGGCCGTTGCATTGATTGCCAGCATACTGGTTCTGGCGTGGGCGGTATTCCACGATCCGCAGGAGCTGAATGGTGAAATCCCTGCGGCGGCGGATAATGCCCCGCAAGCGCAGCCATTGAGCAACATCAAGGATGCTGACTGGCCAGCCTATGCGCGTGACCAGCAAGGCACCCGCTTCTCACCATTAAAGCAAATCAACAGCGGCAACGTGAAAGATCTGCAGGTGGCCTGGCAGTTCCAGACCGGCGATCTCAAGACCCCGAACGATCCGGGTGAAATCACCGACGAAGTAACGCCGATTAAAATCCGCGACACCTTGTATCTGTGTTCACCGCACCAGATTCTGTTTGCGCTGGATGCGACCACCGGTAAGCAGAAATGGAAATTCGATCCGGGCTTGAAGCCGAATCCAACTTTCCAGCACGTTACCTGCCGTGGTGTTTCTTATCATGAAATGCCTGCTGCCGCTGATGCAGCCAACACCCAGCCTGCGCTGTGCTCGCGCCGTATTTACCTGCCGGTAAACGACGGTCGTCTGTTCGCACTGGATGCCGAAACCGGTGAGCGTTGCCCATCATTCGGTAACAACGGTGAGCTGGATCTGCAGCACAAACAGCCGGTGCTGACCCCAGGTCAGTATGAGCCGACTTCCCCACCGATCATCACTGATACCACTATCGTGATTGCCGGTGCGGTCACCGATAACTATTCAACCCGTGAGCCGTCAGGCGCCATCCGTGGCTTTGACGTCAACACCGGTAAGCTGCTGTGGGTGTTTGATCCGGGCGCGAAAGATCCTAACGCGATTCCAGATGACGAACACAGCTTCACCATGAACTCGCCTAACTCTTGGGCACCGGCGGTGTACGATCCAAAACTGGATACCGTTTACCTGCCGATGGGCGTTTCCACTCCAGATATCTGGGGCGGCAACCGTACACCTGATCAAGAGCGTTATGCGAGCAGCGTGCTGGCCCTGAATGCCACTACCGGTAAGCTGGTATGGTCATATCAGACGGTGCATCACGATCTGTGGGATATGGACCTGCCGTCACAGCCGACGCTGGCCGATATCACCGACAAAGAGGGCAACACCGTACCGGTGATTTATGCCCCGGCGAAAACCGGTAACATCTTTGTATTGGATCGCCGTACCGGTAAGCCTGTCGTGCCAGCACCAGAGACGCCAGTGCCGCAGGGTGCTGCGAAAGGTGACCACGTTTCTCCTACTCAGCCGTACTCCGAACTGACCTTCCGTCCGAAAAACAATCTGACGGACAAGGACATGTGGGGCGCGACTATGTACGACCAGCTGGTGTGCCGCGTGATCTTCAAGCGTCTGCGCTATGAAGGTCCGTTCACGCCGCCGTCTGAGCAGGGTACGTTGGTATTCCCAGGTAACCTCGGCATGTTTGAGTGGGGTGGTATCGCGGTTGATCCACATCGTCAGATCGCGATTGCTAACCCAATGGCGCTGCCGTTTGTCTCTAAACTGGTGCCACGCGGTCCGGGTAACCCGATCGAACCCCCAGCTGATGACAAAGGTGGTTCAGGTACCGAAACCGGTATCCAGCCACAGTATGGCGTGCCTTATGGTGTGGAGCTGAATCCGTTCCTGTCTCCGTTCGGTCTGCCGTGTAAACAGCCAGCATGGGGCTATGTCTCTGCTGTTGACCTGAAAACCAACGAAACCGTGTGGAAGAAACGTATCGGTACCGTTCGCGACAGCGCACCGGTTCCAGTGCCGTTCAAGATGGGTATGCCAATGCTGGGCGGCCCAATCACCACCGCCGGTAACGTGTTCTTCATTGGTGCGACTGCCGATAACTATCTGCGCGCGTTCGACACCAACACCGGGGAAATGCTGTGGCAAGCACGTCTGCCAGCCGGTGGCCAGGCAACACCGATGACCTATGAAGTGGATGGCAAGCAGTATGTTGTCATCGCAGCAGGCGGTCACGGTTCGTTTGGGACTAAGCTGGGCGATTATGTGATTGCTTATGCACTGCCAGATGCGAAGTAAGCCTCTGGGTTAAAATGACAAAGGCGGGCTGAGAAGCCCGCCTTTTTATTGCTTCACGTTCTGCAGCTAACAGATGCGCAATGAATTGCGCCGCTACGGTTTTTTTAACACTCGTGCATTTAACAATGCGCATAGCGCAATGATCACACAGGTCGCCAGAAACACGGGCTGCATGCCGAATGCGCCGCCGACAAATCCACCAAACAGCGGGCCCGACACCTGGCCGACATATTGAGCCGAAGTCGAATAGCCCAGCATTTTCCCCACCTGCTCTTGCGGCACGTTATGGCGAATCAACGCCGTCACACAGGGCATCAACCCGCCCAGCGCCATCCCCATCAGGAAACGCAATACCACCAGTTGCCAGGCTTGGGTAATAAACGCCTGGGGAATCAGCAGCACGGCACAGGCAATCAGGCCATAAACCAACACCCGTCCATGCCCGACCCGATCCGCCAGTCGGCCCAAACGCGGTGCAGAGAGAATGCTGCCCAATGCGGCGGCGGCCATCACCACCCCCGCCGTGACCGTAATGGCATGTTCACCCTGGACAAACTGGCCGATATACAGCGTGATAATCGGTTCAATCGACATGTTGGCGAAAATCAGCAACATGCCTGATAACCACATCAGCCTGACCACCGGCAGATTAATCGATTTATCTTCCTCAATATTGCTCTGCGCCGCTTTTTTACCGGCTTGACGCGGTGCTTCTTTTAACAAAAAGGTGGTGGCAAGGAAGGCGAGGAAAATCACCGCACCGGTCAGCCAGAAGGTGTGACGAATCCCGATAAGAGGTGGCAGTATCCCGCCCAGCAGCGGCCCCACCACGTTGCCCGCCATAATGCCGGATGACAATACCCCCAGCGCCCAGCCAGTCTGCTCTTTAGGCGTCTGCGACGCCACCAGAATGGTTGAGCCAGAGGCATAGCCACCTAATAAACCGGCTAACAAACGCAGCGCCACCAGCTGCCACGGCGCGGTCGCCATACCAATCAGTGACATGGCAATCGCCATCCCAAGGCTGGCTCGGATCAGCATCAGTTTACGGCCATAGCGATCGGCCAACTTACCCCACAATGGTGCGGTGAGCGCCGCGCTCAGGAAGGTTGCGCCATACGCGGCCCCAGACCAACGGGCAATCGCGGCAGGTTCCTGCACGCCAAGCTGCTGCACGTAGAGTGGTAAAAAAGGTAACAGTAACGTCATCGCCACGATGGTACTGAACGAACCCAGCACGCAGACACACAAGTTACGCTTCCAGTGTTGCTGCTCAGGCGCTAACACGGTTGAAGAGGACGACATAGTGATTTCCCTGTTTTTGCTTTTTAGCAGGCTAACAGCGCTGAAGCGGAGAAAACAGGGCGAGAGGGATATTTGCCAACCAGCACTGCATTGTTGCCAGATAACAACAATCAACCTTCACCTAATGTATTGATGAGTGCATCACACAGCAGCGTGACCGGTGACGAAGGCTGTGGCTGCTCTTTGAGCAGTAGATAGCTGTGCAAGCGATCCATCTGCCACTCCGGTAACACCTGCTGAATTTCCCCACACCCTAACGCCTCTTGCGTCATATACGCAGGCAGATAAGCGATACCCGTGCCCGCCAGCGCGGCATTCAGCAGCGCCATGCTGTTATTGGCACGAAAGCGGCTATGTACGTCCAGCGCCAGTCGCTGTTTGTCGCGTCGAAACGGCAGTGCAGCGGTATGCGCCGGACCGTGAAAAAGCAGCAAATCGTGGCGGGTCAGGCGTTCAGGATGATCGATGGCAGGATGCGCCGCCAGATAATCGGGCGTGGCATACAAGCCCCACTCAATCGTGCTTAATTCCCGAAAATTGGCCACTTCCGGCGGCCGGGCGCGGATCACGATCGCGACATCTGCACTGGGTTGTGGGTCGTCACTGGTGGTGAGTTCAAGGTCGACGTTGATGTGAATATGACGGCGGATAAAGTTATTCAGGGTGGGTACCACGCACTGGCAACCAAAGGTGATGGGCGCCTGCAAGCGCACATTCCCGGCGGGCAGTTGATGTACCTGCTGCACAAAAGCATCGGCACGGTGCATCTCTTCCAGCATGCGGGTACAGAACGGATAGTAAGCCTGCCCCAGCTCGGTCAGCACCACCTTGCGCGTAGTTCGCTGCAGCAGTTTGATGCCGAGCCGCACTTCCAGCCGGGCAATTTCACGGCTGACATGCGATTTTGAGATACCCAGGGTTCGCGCAGCTTCACTGAAACTTTGCCGCTCTACGACGCGCGCAAACAGCATCATAGCGGTGAGATTATCGCTGTTGTCCATGTTCTCAGACAGATGAAGAGAGTGAGAACTGAAGATTAAAAGTAAACGACAGAATTAGCACCGAATTTCATCACTGCACATATTCGTAGCGGCACGATTTATCGCGCATAGCAGAGGCTAAAGTGCCGCTGAAAGACGCGCAATGAATTGCGCCGCTACGAAGACTGCGCTGAGAAAATAGAGTGAGCTTGCCTCAACTGGCCACCGCCAGCGGGAATAACAAACGTTCCTGTTCAACACGACGCTGGCGGCGTAACTGGCCCGGCGTGACGCTAAAGTAATTTTTAAAGGTGCGGGTGTAGGCCTGTTGGGTATCAAACCCGTAGCTCATCGCCACCTGTAAAATCGCTTCATCACTGTTAATCAGCGTGAGCGCTGACTCAGTCAACCGGCGCTGGCGAATGTACTCTGCCAGAGAGAAGCCCGTGTGTTGACGGAACAGACGTTGTAGATGCCAGCGGGAGTATCCCGAGCGGCGTGCTACTTCATCCAGATGCAGATCGTGACCTAAGTTGTCTTCTATCCAGTCCAGCAAACTACGGATAAATTCGCTCTGATTCATGGGAACCTCCTGCTTCGACAATATGTCCAGTGCAGTCACTGTAGCGCGTTAAATTTATCCCTTAATTAGCAGAAAATTAGCGCAGAATTAGCAAGGAGGGAGAGCAGTGTAATTATCTACTAAGAATCCGAAGGTAAACTGCGTTCATCAGTCTGGGAGAACACTATGCGCGTGCTGCTGGTAGAAGATGATGAAATGATTGGCACCAACTTGCAGCAGGCGCTGGAAGCGGCGGGCTGGTCAGTGGACTGGGTGCGCGATGGCGTGTATGCCACCAATGCCTGGTCTGAGGGCGGCTATACCTGCGTATTGCTTGATTTAGGCTTGCCGCGTGAAGATGGCATCCACGTATTGAAACGTGCTCGCACCCGAGGCGATATGACGCCGGTGCTGGTACTGACAGCGCGTGACACCGTACAACAGCGTATTCAAGGCCTCGACAGCGGTGCCGATGACTATTTGCTCAAACCCTTTGATTTGCAAGAGGTACTGGCGCGCATGCGTGCAATCACCCGACGTCGTCACGGTGCGGCGGATTCCCTGTTAGGTAGCGGCGATGTGCAGCTGGATATGATGACGCGTGAGGTATTGTATAAAGGGCAACGCGAACAACTCACCGCCCGTGAATATGCGCTGCTGTATGCACTGCTGGAACGTCCCGGCGCGATTTTATCGCGTGAACAATTAGAAAACCGCATCTATGGCTGGGGAGAAGAAGTCACCAGTAACGCCGTTGATGTGCTGATCCACGGCATGCGCCGCAAGCTTGATAACGAAGTGATTCGTAACGTACGCGGCCTGGGCTGGCGAGTACCGGCAATATGAAACCTTTCACCTTTATGCGCTCCTTGCGTAACAAACTGCTGCTCACCCTGGTGCTGTTGCACCTGGCGATGATTGGCGGCGTCACCTGGTACTTCTACCACTGCTATGGCGACATGATGGGCACCATGAAGGACGATCAACTCGCGAAGATCGCCGATGCCTGGTCATCCAGCCAACGCATGCCCGCGCTAATGCCGATGGTGATGCAGCAAGAGAAGCTAAAAAGTACCTACATCGTGCAGTTGTGGGATGACCACAACCACCTGCGCGCCAGTTCCTGGCCTGCGTTACAGGCACCGCTCCAGCCCAAAAAAGGCTGGTCAGATTTGAAAGTGGGCGACTGCGGCGATGACTGTGAATGGCGTGTCTATACCCGCCCCGGTGAGTTAGGCAGTGAAATTGGCAATATTCAGGTGTTGCATAACATTGGCTACATGAAGAGCTTGATGGTGAAGCGGGTACTTTCCGCCATCATTCCGTTGATGCTAATGATGCCACTCTCGCTGCTGGTGATATGGTTAGTAGTTCGCGCGATTACCCGAGATTTACGCGTGGCGTCGCGGCAAATTGCCGCCCAGGAAACGCTGCACCCCCACGCGGTTTCACCCAACAGCCTGCCCGATGAAGTGCTGCCGCTGGTCGCGGCTTATAACTCGCTGCTGGATAAACTGCGTGCGGCCTGGTCTTCACAGCGTCAGTTCCTGGAAGATGCCGCGCATGAATTACGCACGCCGGTGACCGCCGTCACTCTCCAACTGGAAAATCTGCGTCAGCATATTCAACCGGGCGAGGCCAGCCGACAGTTTGACCAGTTGGAAGCGGGCGTCACGCGCACGCGCCACTTAGTTACGCAACTGCTCAACATCTCACGGCAGGAAGATCAGTCGGTAGTAGCCTCCGTCGAGACCATCGACATCGACGATCTGCTCAAAGAGAGTATTGAGCAACTGATGGTGGTGGCAGACAAACGCGGGATTGATATTGGCTTTAACGGCACGACGCATTACCGCCTGCACGCCAGCCGCTCCGATTTGCGCAGCCTGTTCGATAACCTGATAGGCAATGCCATGCTGCACACGCCAGAGGGCAGTCTGGTGGATGTGCTGTTACATCGCGTGGGCAATCACACCGTGGTGGATATCATCGATAATGGTCCAGGCATGCCGGAATCCTTTATTGAACGCGCCTTTGACCGCTTCACACGCTCGCCGGATGTGCAGGCACAAGGCAGCGGCTTGGGGTTATCCATTGTTCGTAGCGTGGCGCAAAAGCATCAAATGCAGGTGGCGCTGTCCAACTGTCATAATCCGCAAGGCGAGATTTCTGGCTTGCAGGTACGTGTGACCTTGCCTTGATTCGACGGTTGCTAACCTTTTCGGTAGAGCGCGGTCTTCAGGCCGCGCGATAAATCGCGCCACTCCCTCCTTTTCAACATCCCATCAAATTACCGCTGAACGCGACAACGTAATCGGTTGCGGGGTTCCGTTCGCAACACGCCTTTTTTGTGATCACAGTCACATTTCAGATGAATCAAAATGCAACACATTTTGACAAACGTGATCAAAATCTATTTCCTATCGCTCTGTTACAGGCACATTACGCGCACTTGAAAATTCGGCGATTCAGACCGTTTAAACCAACACACTGCCCATCCCCTGGGATCGATTTGACACGATCGCGGCGCATTCGCGGCGATCACAAGCATGTGGATAACAATAATGAAATTTAAAGCATTGATAGCAGGGGCCTTATTGGCCAGCAGCTGGACCGGCGCGGCACAAGCGGCAGACAGCGATCCGCAGTATCTTTCTGACTGGTGGCATCAGAGCGTAAACGTGGTGGGCAGCTATCACACGCGCTTCGGACCTCAGTTCAACAACGATGTGTATCTCGAATACGAAGCCTTTGCCAAAAAGGACTGGTTCGATTTCTACGGCTATGCCGACCTGACCAACTTCTTTGGCGCAGGCAACAGCAACGCAAACGGCATTTTCGACCACGGTTCGCCGCTGTTCATGGAAATTGAGCCGCGTTTCTCTATCGATAAACTGACCGGCACCAGCCTGGCATTTGGTCCGTTTAAAGAGTGGTACTTCGCGAACAACTATATCTATGACATGGGTCGCAACGCGTCACAGCGTCAAAACACCTGGTACATGGGTCTGGGTACCGATATTGATACCCACAGCGATATCGGCCTGTCACTGAACGTGTATGCCAAGTACCAGTGGCAGAACTATGGTGCGGCGAACGAAAACAGCTGGGATGGTTATCGCTTCAAGGTGAAATACTTTGTGCCGATTACCGATCTGTGGGGCGGTAAGCTGAGCTATATCGGCTTCACCAACTTCGACTGGGGCTCGGATCTGCGTGACGAAACCGGTCCATCGCGTACCAGCAACTCGATCGCCTCCAGCCACATCCTGTCGCTGAACTACGATCACTGGCACGTTTCTACCGTGGCGCGTTACTTCCACAACGGCGGACAGTGGGCGGATGGTCAGGAGCTGAACTTCGGCAACGGTCCGTTTGAAGTGAAATCAACCGGCTGGGGTTACTACCTGGTGGTGGGTTACAACTTCTGATTGCATGGACCAGGTCGCCATAAATGGCGACCCTACAACGATCGTGTGCGGTTTTCGTAGGGTGCGCATTTATGCGCACCTGGTAACATACACGCAATGAATTGTGCCGCCACGCATCTCAACAACACCTGTCAAATCTGTGGTTTATAGGCATTCACCATCCAGGGCACGCCAAACTTATCGGTGAACATGCCAAAGCCGTGCGCCCAGAAGGTCGGTTCCCACTTTTTCGTCACCTCTCCGCCTGCCGATAATGCATCAAACCACCGCTTGCCTTGTGCCTCATCCGGCGTTGATAAGCTCACGGAAAATCCTGCGTAATTCGCCTGCGGTGCGCCATCGCTCATCATCAGTTCGCCCTGCCCGATGCGCAGGTGCGCGTGCATTATCTGTTCGGGTGAGAACGTCATGCCAGATGGGCAGCCTTCATCTTCGACAGTTGTTTCGTCTGGCATATCGCCAAAGGTCATTTTGAACAGCAGTTCGCCGTCGGTCGCCTCAAGATAGAAGGCGATCGCCTCTTCGCAGCGGCCGTTGTAAAACACATAGGGAGTAATTTGCATGGTCAGTTCTCCAGAATTGGAACGTCCAGTGCAAGTGTAGTGCGCAATTTTTAATCAGATGGGAGCCAGGCCGCACTCTTACCTTTGTTGACAGTAACGCCGGAATAATTGCGCCATATAGGCACTCATCGGCGTCAGCGCGGTGTCTTTTCGCTGAATCAAATAGAACGTGGCTTTCGGCAGCGGATCGTCAAGATCGAGAGCGATTAACTGCCCGCCGTGGGTAGGATCTTCAATCACATCGCGCGAAATAATACTGACGAAATCGCTCTTCGCCACCAGACTGGTACAGGCCATAAAGGTCTCACAGGTGACGACGATCTTCGGTGCCATGCCGCGTTCACCAAACAAATCGTGCAACAGCCGGTAATAGCTGCCTTGCGGCGTCGGCATGGTCCAGTCACAGTGCTGCAACTCCGTGAGGGATCGCGCATGGGCCATGGGATGCCCTTTGCGCATCACCACCTGATATTCTCGCTGCATCAAGCGTTCAAAAATCAGTTCCTGATCCAGATGGTGTTGATCGTAGGTATTGATGGTGAAATCCAGCGCACCCTGTCGCAGTTCATGCACCATCGACACCAGTTGCCCCTCAACAATGCGCACCTTCACCAGCGGATATTCGCGATGAAACTGAGTGATCACCTGCGGCATGATGGTACGCGCGATACTGCCGCCCACACCAATATTGACCCGGCCACCGGCCAGTCCCAGGCGTTGCTGAATATCCTCCTGCGCCACGCGCAGCTCTTCCAGCACCAGACTGGCATGTCGAAAAAAGTTATCACCGATGTCAGTCAGCGTGACGCCTTGCTGACGCCGTTCGAACAGGCGCGCACCGAGCGCCAGCTCCAGTTCCTGGATCGCTTTGGTCAGTGCGGGCTGCGATAGCCCCGATAAGCGGCTGGCCGCCCGAATACTACCCTGGCGCGCCACGTCGACAAAGGCACGCAGCTGATGAAGTTTGAGGTTGGCAGGCATGATTTTTGTGATAACCGTTGTTTATCAGTGACAAGATATTCGCATCTTATGCGCACCAATACCATTGTGTAGATTCGGGTTAATGCATAAAAAACCAACACAAAGGATATGCCGATGAAAACCCTCTCCGACCTCGTCAACGCGCGGATACCGCAGATGCAAATCTGGCGTCGCGATCTGCACCAATTTGCCGAATCGGGCTGGCTGGAGTTCCGTACCGCGACCTTGGTCGCTGAAGAGCTGCATCGCCTTGGTTATCAGCTGAAGCTGGGCCGTGAAGTGATCGATGCTGATGCGCGTATGGGATTGCCCTCCGCCGAGGTGCTGGCGCAGCAAGAAGCCCGCGCGCTAGAACAAGGTGCGCTGCCGCAGTGGATCTCCCATTTCTCAGGCGGTTTCTGTGGCGTTGTCGCCACGCTGGAAACCGGTCGTCCCGGCCCAGTAATGGGCTTCCGGGTCGATATGGATGCACTGGACCAGAACGAAAGCCGTGATGCCGACCATATCCCGACCCGCGAGGGCTTTGCCTCCTGCAATGCCGGCATGATGCATGCCTGCGGTCACGACGGGCACACCACCATCGGACTGGCGCTGGCGGGCGTGTTGATGGAGATGAAAGATCAGCTCAGCGGCACCATCAAGATCATCTTCCAACCCGCCGAAGAAGGCGTGCGCGGTGCGAAAGCCATGGTCGCTGCAGGCGTGGTGGATGATGTGGATCTGTTTACCGCCATCCACCTTGGCACAGGCGTGCCCGCAGGCGAAATCGTTTGCGGCAGTGATAGCTTCCTCGCCACCACCAAACTGGATGTGAGTTTTACGGGTATCGGCGCACATGCAGGCGGTAAACCAGAAGAGGGCCGCAATGCCCTGCTCGCTGCCGCACAGGCTACGCTGGCATTGCATAATCTGCCGCAACACAGCGGCGGCGTGGCGCGCGTTAACGTCGGCGTATTACAGGCGGGCACCGGCCGTAACGTGGTACCGGATTGCGCGCTGATGAAAGTCGAAACCCGTGGCGTCAGCAATCAGGTTAACGACGATATCTATCAGCAGGCTTTGCGCGTCATCGCTGGCGCGGCGGCGATGTATGGCGTTGAGTACGATATCAAACTGATGGGCGGTGCTCGCAGCTGTACACCGAGCCAACCGTGGGTGGATTTCATCCACCAGCAGGCCGATGCGATGGGCATTTTCACCTCGGTCATTGATACCAAACAGCAGGCGGCAGGTTCAGAGGATGCCACCTACATGCTGGAGCGCGTGCAGCAGCGCGGCGGCCAGTCTTCGTATGTGATCTTCGGCTGCGATCTGGCAGCAGGCCATCACAACGCCAGATTCGATTTTGATGAAGCGATCATGGCCACCGCGGTGCAAACGCTGGCCACCCTGGCGCTGAATCAGGCGCAGTTTGGAGGCCAGCGATGAGCCATCACGACTTTATCGATCATTACATCAACGAGAATCAGCCGCGCTTTACTGCGCTCAGCGATGCCATCTGGGATGTGCCGGAAACCCGCTTTGAAGAGACGCAGTCTGCCGCCATTCTGGCTGATGCGCTGGAGCAGGAAGGTTTTCGCGTTGAACGCGGCGTCGGCAATATCGATACCGCTTTTATCGCCAGCATCGGCAACGGCAAGCCGGTGATTGCGATTCTGGGTGAGTTCGATGCACTGGCCGGTTTAAGCCAGCAATCGGGCTGCGCCACGCCACAACCGCTGGTCGAGAACGGCAACGGACACGGCTGCGGGCACAATTTATTAGGCACCGCCGGGCTGGCTGCCGCCTTTGCCATTAAAGCCTGGTGGGCGCAGAACGGTCAACGCGGCACATTGCGTTTTTATGGTTGTCCGGGCGAAGAAGGCGGTTCCGGCAAAACCTTTATGGTGCGTGAAGGACTGTTTGATGATGTCGATGCGGCTGTCACCTGGCATCCTGAAGGGTTCAGCGGCATGTTCAACCTCAGCACCCTTGCCAACATTCAGGCCGCGTTTCATTTCAAGGGCGTCGCCGCGCACGCCGCTAACTCCCCGCATCTGGGCCGCAGCGCCTTAGATGCCGTCACCCTGATGAATACCGGTGCCAACTTCTTACGCGAGCACATCGTGCAGGAAGCCCGCGTGCACTACGCCGTGACTAATACTGGCGGCGTCTCTCCCAATGTGGTGCAGGCCGATGCCGAAGTGCTGTATCTGATCCGCGCACCGGAACTCGATCAGGCCCAGGATATCTACCAGCGCGTCATCAACATCGCCAAAGGCGCGGCCCTGATGACGGACACCACCATGACGGTACGATTCGACAAAGCCTGCTCCAACTATGTGCCCAATCGTGCGCTGGAAGCCGTCATGGAGCGCAATTTGCATCAGTTTGGCCTGCCAGCTTACAGCGCGGATGAGCAGCAGTTTGCCGCCGAGATCCGTGCCACGCTGACCAAAGACGATCTGCGCAATGCGCGCCTGAATGCGGCACGCACCGGCGGTGAAGCGGGCGTGGCGTGGACAGAAGCGCTGGGTGACAAGATTTTGATGGATGAGGTGGCGCCGTACGCCGTCACGCGCGAGCTGCTGTACGGCTCAACCGATGTCGGCGATGTCAGTTGGGTCACGCCGACGGCACAGTGCTTCGCGCCCTGTTTTGCCTTCGGTACCCCGCTGCACACCTGGCAACTGGTGGCACAGGGCCGCACCTCTTTGGGTCACAAAGGCATGTGTCTGGCCGCCAAAGTGATGGCCGCCACCGCGCTGACCTTGTTACAGGACGAGGACGCGCTGGCACGCTGTCGTGAGGAGTTTCAGCGTGTGCGCCGCGAACAGCCTTATGTTTGCCCGATACCGGCAGACGTCACACCATCGAAGTTGTCATCCTGAAATAAGCGCGGTACTCCGACTAAGTGCGCATCAATGCGTACACTACGGGGCTTAGGCGCAGTTGTAAGGTTTACCACAGTTGTAGGGGGCGCATTTATGCGCCCAGAAATATCTAAAACACTATAAAAATGACAGCCCCAACGCGGGCATGCAAATACAACAAGACGACTAATGAGGCAAAGCTGATGGAAGTGACCACGGAGAACCGCAGCCCAGGGAAGCTGTTTAGCTGGATAGAGCGCGTCGGCAATAAAGTGCCGAACCCATTCTTACTGTTTGTCTATCTGATCGTGGTATTGATGGTGGCTACCGCCATTATCAGCGCCTTTGATCTGGCAGTGAAAAATCCCACCAACGGCGAGCTGGTACGCGTCAATAACCTGCTGAGCGTGGCTGGGATTCAGTGGATCCTGCCGAACATCATCAAAAACTTCAGTGGTTTTACGCCACTCGGCTCGATTCTGGCGCTGGTGATTGGTGCAGGCCTGGCCGAGAAAGTCGGCCTGCTGCAATCGCTGATGGTGAAGATGGCCTCACGCGTGAGCCGTCGTTACGCCAGCTATATGGTGCTGTTTATCGCCTTCTTCAGCCATATCTCATCGGATGCGGCACTGGTGGTGATGCCACCACTCGGCGCACTGATCTTCCTCGCGGTGGGTCGTCATCCGGTAGCGGGTCTGCTGGCAGCGATTGCCGGTGTGGCGTCTGGATTTACCGCCAATCTGCTGATCGTCACCACCGACGTCCTGCTGTCGGGTATCAGTACCGAAGCGGCGAAAGCGGTGAGCGATACCGTGCACGTCAGCGTGATCGATAACTGGTTCTTTATGGCCAGTTCAGTGATCGTATTGACGGTAGTGGGCGCGATCCTCACCGATAAATTCGTTGAGCCGCGCCTGCCCGCATGGAACGGTGGTCATCAAGACCGCCTGCCGCCGCTGACGGCACTGGAAAATCGCGGCCTGAGAGCGGCTGGTATTGCTGCACTGGTATTTATTGCGTTGATGGCGCTACTGGTGGTGCCGGAACACGCACCGCTGCGCAACCCGAAAACCGGCGGCATTATTCCTTCGCCGTTTATTCAGGGCATTGTGCCGATCATCATCCTGTTCTTCTTTGTGGTGGCGATTGCTTACGGCGCAGTGACGAAGCAGATTCGTCGGGCCGATGATATTCCGCAGTTGCTGGTCGATCCGATGAAGAGCATGGCGGGCTTTATTGTGATGGTATTCCCGCTATCGCAATTCGTCGCCTTCTTCAACTGGAGCAACATGGGCAAGTTTATGGCTATCGGCCTGACCGATATGCTGGAGAGTGCCGGGATTAGCGGCGCACCCGCTTTCCTTGGCCTGATGTTCCTGTCGGCATTTTTGTGCATGTTTATCGCCAGCGGCTCGGCTATCTGGTCGATTCTGGCACCGGTATTTGTGCCGATGTTTATGTTGCTTGGTTTCCATCCGGCCTTTGCACAGATGATTTTCCGCATAGCTGACTCTGCCGTCTTGCCGCTGGCACCGATGTCACCGTTCCTGCCGTTGTTCCTTGGTTTCCTACAGCGATACCAAAAAGATGCGCAACTTGGCACCTATTATGTGTTGATTTTCCCCTATCCGGTGGTTTTCTTCATCAGTTGGATTGTACTGCTACTGGTCTGGTACGCACTCGGCTTACCGATTGGTCCGGGCGTCTATCCCAGCCTGCACTAAGCGCATCGCCATGGACGGCGATCACACTTCTGTGAACTGCAACGTAGATTGCGAAAATGTCACCGTTACGCCTCTCGGCAACTTCCGATGAATTGATTATTCTGCTATTCCTTCGCTTGCTAACGGTTAATTATTTTTAAAACCCATAAAACCGCGCGAGTTCTGCAAACACCGAGGTTTATCCAGTAATGACAACAATCACTTCGACAGGGATGGCGAATAACAACATCGCAGCCGATCGTCGCACCTTAGCCGGGCGCATTGATGCACTGCCTTCTTCTGCAGGGCTGTGGCGTTTTATTACGCTGCTGGCACTGGGAGGATTTTTTGAGCTCTACGATCTGTTCGAAACGGGCTACATCAGTTCTGGCCTACTCGCTGCTGGCGTGTTTCATACCGGCTCCGCAGGGGTATTTGGCTTTGCCGACCAGGCAGCTTTTGCTTCTGCCACTTTCCTCGGCCTGTTTGTTGGTGCCAGCCTACTTGCGCCTTATGCCGACCGATTTGGACGTCGTCTCACCTTTATGTGTGCCCTCGCGTGGTACGGCGTCTTCTCACTGCTGATGGCGTTCCAGCAGAGTGCGGAGATGATCATCCTGTTCCGCTTCCTGGTCGGGATTGGCCTTGGCGTTGAGCTGGTGACCATCGATACCTATCTGTCCGAATGGGTCCCCGCGCACCTGCGTAGCCGCGCCTTTGCCTTCTCGTTCTTTATTCAGTTCCTGTCGGTGCCGGCGGTGGCACTGATGTCATGGTGGCTGGTGCCACAAACCATCCTGAGCCTTGAAGGTTGGCGTTGGGTGGTGATTGCCGGTGCGGTCTGCTCGTTGGTGATCTGGCTGATTCGTAAAAACCTACCAGAATCTGCGCGTTGGCTGGCACAGCAGGGCCGCCATCAGGAAGCGCATAACGTACTGAGTGAGATGGAAAAACGCTGTGGTATTGCGCCGGGTGAAGACTTCTCTAACAGCGATGCCGCCGCACAGCTGCCGAAAAAAGGCCGTTTCAGCGAGATTTGGGCACCGGCTTATCGCAAACGTACCCTGATGCTGGTGGTGATGAACTTCTTCCAGGCAATTGGCTTCTTTGGCTTCGGCAACTGGCTGCCTGCGCTGCTTTCAGGTAAAGGTGCGACCGTGACCCACAGCCTGCTGTATGCCTTTTTCATCACGCTGGCCTACCCGCTGGGCTCGCTGATCTGCAGCCGCTACGCCGACAAGATTGAGAACAAATGGCAGATCGTTCTCTCTTCATTGATGACCGTGGTGTTCGGTACGCTGTTCGCACTGGTCACCAACCCGGTATTGATGATCATCTGTGGATTCCTGATCACCTACAGCAACGCGTGGCTGACCTTCAGTTATCACGCCTACCAGACCGAGATTTTCCCGACCCATATTCGCGCGCGTGCAGTGGGCTTCTGCTACTCCTTCAGCCGCCTGTCGACCGTGTTCAGCAGTATTTTGATTGGCATTATTCTGCAGTACGCCGGCAGCCAGGGCGTGATCGCCTTTATCGTGCTGAGTATGTTGATGGTGATGCTGTCAGTGGGGATTTACGGTCCGAAGACGCGCGGGCTGGATTTGGAGAATATTTGATTTATCGAAGGGTCGTGGGCGGAAAATAGAGCCGCCCACTATTTCGCATCTAACAAATCGCCCTCTTCCATATCAATTAAAATATTGGCATCACTGATGAGAATGATCATCCGACCACCCCAACTGTCGCTTGCGGTGGAAGGCGACTAGCGAGACGCCCATCAGCTCAGCCGCTTTACCTTCGCTGATAATCCCTTCTCCCAGCGCTCGAAAGATTAACTGAGGAAAAAGCGTGGTGCTCTCGCGTGCGACTTGTTCACCAGGTTCCTGCTTTCGCCATTTACGCGCTGAAAACATCATGATCAGATCTTTGCGCTTGCCCTCAGTTATCACGGCCAGATCGGCAGCGCGGTAAACACAGGCCAGCATGCTGAGACCATAATCCATTTTTTGCAGGTAAAGCTCTTGTTCCTCAAGGCGTGTTCGCTGCTTGCCAAAATGTTGCAATACCGCGCCAGCAGGGAAAAGCAAGGCACCGGCAAATCGATTGCAGGCTTTCTCTTCATCCAGATCAGATGGAAGAGAATGATGCAGAATCAAATGACCAAGTTCGTGTGCCAGAGTAAAACGCTGACGGTCACCTGGCCATTTTGCTGAAATAACGATGACAGGAATGGCATCGACCATCGCCTGGCAGCCATCGAATTTGTCGGAGTGGTCAACGTCAGTGACAATGACCAAAATCCCATGACTTTCCAGCACATCAATTAAATGCGTTATCGGCTGAGAACCTAATCCCCACTGCTGACGAATATGCTCTGCAACCTTTTCAATTTGCCCGTAATTCTCGATTTGCTCGAGAGGCAGTTGCGGTTGGGTAAAAGCAGGGACCGGAAAATTTGGCCACAGGTTCGCCAGTTCAAGCCACCGCTCAGCCTGATCAATCACATCCGCATGAATCTGCGCCAGCATTTTGGCTGATAGCGTATGGCGTTTGCGGTACTCAACGTTCTTCAATTCAACCGTGGTCGGACGGAAGAAATATTCATTACGTACGCCCAAGGCGCGCGACATTTTTACTAATACGGCAGAGCCCGGCACACTGAGGTTGTGCTCGTATTTCTTAATCATATTTGCGCTGACGCCTGCTTTTTCTGCAAGCTGCTTCATAGAAAAGCCCGCAGCGGAACGCGCACGTAGTAAACGCTCTCCAAACACACTGACCTCCTGTGGTTTACGAAAAAATTAATTTAATGAATTTCATAAACCAAGATTATGTTCGCTGGGCTTAGCTCTTGCAATCATAGGGAGGGAAAATGAGACGGGACTTGGGTTGATTTATTGCTTGTGGAAGTGGTGAAGCATCACTGCTGGTGTGCGCAATAAATTGCGCCGCTACCAAATCGTTGCGATCGGTAGCGGCGCAGTTCATCGCTCAGTTAAACGCAGCGCGGGGTATTACTGCCCTTCCAGCACCTTAATATCGGCACTGCCCTGCTGCGGCGCATCTTTGCGCAGCTTCGCCACATCCTTCGCCGTCACCGTCGACTTCACGCCATTACCCCAGCTGCCACGGATAAAGTTGACCACATCCGCAACCTGGTTGTCGTTCAAACGCCAGCCGAACGCCGGCATGGTGATCGCCGAAGGTGCGCCCTGCACGCCAGGCAAGGTGCCGCCCACCAGCACGATGTGAATCAGCGAGGTTGGGTCTTCTGCCATCACCACCGGGTTGCCACGCAGCGCTGGATAGAAGCGTTGGTAGCCGCTGCCGTCCGTTTTATGACAGGCCGCACAGCTATCGACATACACCGATGCGCCTGGCTGGCTGTCATCGCCCTTCCACAACGCTTTGGCGACCGCATCATCCTGCGTAAACACTGTCTGGCTGGCATCCTTCGCACCCAACGATTTCAGATATTTAGCAATCGCGCTGATATCTTCGTCATTAAGGTATTGCAGGCTGTGCTGCACCACATCGGTCATACCACCAAATACCGCGGTGTGATCGTTGCGGCCAAAGCGCAGGAACTGCTTCAGGTCGTCTTCGCTCCAGCGGCCTAAACCGTCACGGTTGTCACTGCGCAGGTTGCTCGCGGTCCAGCCATCAATCGGAGCGCTGCTGCCAGACAGGTAATCGTTGCCTTCGCCATTATTCAGCGCTTTTTCCTGCATGGTGATGCTACGTGGCGTATGGCAAGCCCCGCAGTGTCCGAGGCCTTCCACCAGATAGCGACCGCGCGCCAGGGCGGGGTCTTCCTGTGCAGCTGGCTGGAACGCTTTCACGTCCGGCGCAAACATGCCACGCCAGATGGAGAGCGGCCAGCGCATCGACAGCGGCCATGGAATATCGCTGTCTTTGTTTGCCTGCGACACCGGCTGCACGCCATGCATGAAGTAGGCATACAGCGCCTGCATATCGTCATCGCTCACCACCGCATAGGATGGGTATGGCATGGCGGGATAGAGCGTATCGCCATTTTTCGCTACGCCGTGACGCACCGCTTTCTGGAAATCGTCATAGCTGTAGTCACCAATCCCAGTAGTTTTATCCGGTGTGATGTTGGTGGAGTAGATGGTGCCAATCGGGGTGGCCATCGGTAATCCACCGGCAAAAGGTTTGCCGCCCGCCGTGCTGTGACAGGCGACGCAGTCACCCGCACGCGCCAGATATTCACCGCGCTTCACCAGTGCGTCAGAACCTGCTTCGTCCGCCACCGCGGCGAAGGTCATCGTGCCCAGAAACAGGGCTAAAATGCTTTTGATCATCGCCTTGTTCCTTATGCCTGTACCAGCGGGCCGGGGTTCTTCAGATACTGTTCACGAATGGCCTTGGCTGACCAGTAGCTCAGCGCTGCCACCATACCGGTCGGGTTGTAACCGAGGCCCTGCGGGAACGCAGACGCACCTGGCACAAACACGTTCGGCACATCCCAGCTCTGCAGGTAACGGTTCACGGCACTGGTTTTCGGATCTTCACCCATGATCGCCCCGCCACTCATGTGCGTGGTCTGGTACACGGTGGTATCGAAGTGGGTGCCCGGTCCTTTTGCGCCGCCGATGATCATTTTCGGGTTCATCGCTTCGGTGATCTTACGCATCTTGCCGACCATGAACTGTGCCATCTTGATGTCATTGTCCTGCCAGTCAAAGGTCATACGCAGCAGCGGCTGGCCGTAAACATCTTTGTAGTTCGGATCGAGATCGAGGTAGTTAGCGCGATAGGACTGGTGCGCACCGTGCGCATCCATCGAGATGTGATGGTTGTAGGTATCCGCCACCGCCGCTTTCCACTGACTGCCCCAGTTCGGCGTGCCCTTCGGCGTCGGTAATCCAGAAATCGGCTTGGTGCCCGCCTGGTTAACCCAGAACGGCGAGCCGCCGACAAAGCCATACGGACCGTGGTCGAAGTTATCGGCGTTGAAGTCATCCACCGCCACACCTGCACCGCCCGCACCAATGAATGGGTTGGTGGTCGTGTTCTTGTCGAACAGCGCCTTAAGGGTCGAAATGTTCTGGTAGGCAAAGTTACGCCCCACCACACCTTCATTGCTGATGGGGTTATATGGCTTGCCGATGCCTGACAGCAGCATCAAATGGACGTTGTGGAACTGGAAGGCCGAGAGGATCACCAGGTCCGCGGGCTGCACTACTTCACGGCCCTGACCATCAAGATAGGTCACACCGGTGGCGCGCTTCTTGTCATCGGTCAGATTCACACGCAGCACGTAGGAGTTGTTACGCAGTTCGAACTTCGGTTCCTGACGCAGTGCGGGCAGAATATTCACGTTTGGCGACGCCTTGGAGTACATGTAGCAGGCATAGCCGCTGCAGTAACCGCAGAAGTTGCACGGCCCCATCTGCGCGCCGTAGGTGTTGGTGTACGGACCCGAAGTGTTAGCAGACGGCATATCGTAGGGGTGATAACCCACTGATTCAGCCGCCTGAGCAAACAGTTGGGCCGAATAGGTGCGCTTCTGCGCGGGCAGCGGGAAATCGCTGGAACGATCAGGCGCGTAAGGGTTTCCGCCCTTTTCTTTACCCTGCAGCTTACCTTTAATCGACCAGGCGCTGCCGGAAGTACCAAACACTTTCTCAGCTTGATCAAAGAACGGCTCTAGCTCATCGTAGCTGACACCGAAATCCTGAATGGTCATGCCTTCCGGGATGAAGCTTTTGCCATAGCGCTGCTCATAGTGGCTACGCAGGTTCAGCTCAACCGGATCGACACGGAAGTGCACGCCCGACCAGTGCAGGCCCGCACCGCCGGTGCCGGTGCCCGGCAGAAACGCCGCCAGTTGACGATAAGGTACGGCGGTTTGCGACGCATCGTGACGGATAGTTACGGTGCTTTTCGACAAATCCTGGAACAGCTTTTTACGGATGTTATAGGTCAGTTCATCAATTGACTGCGGATAGGATCCATCGGGATAAGTATCACGATGCGGACCACGCTCCAGCGCCACAACGTTAAGACCGGCTTCAGTCAGCTCTTTCGCCATGATCGCCCCGGCCCAGCCGAAACCGACCACCACTGCGTCTACTTTTTTCAATTCATTTGCCACGGTTACGCCCTCTCCCCGCGAATATCCACTGACGGGAACGGATAACGTTCGCCGCGCTCTACCCAATCCATAAAGTCGGCACGTGCGCCTGGGAAGCCAATCAGCTTCCAGCCCACCATGCCTTGGTTGCCGCCATGGATCGGATCGCTGAAGTACCCCTCGCGGGTGTTCTGCAGCAGGAAGGAGAAGAAGGTTTTAGCCGCCAACTGAGGGAACTCGGCCTGACCGCTCTCAAAGGCGGTGAGTAGCGCGTCTTGTTGTTCACCGCTTAACTCGGCAAACACTTTGCCATGCTGCTTTTTGCTCCAGCTGTCCGCATCGGCAAGCCCCAGGCGATAAATCTGCTGCGGCACCAGCGGAGACTGGTAACCCAGCTCTTTCGGCAGATCGGGATTGAACGGCCCCTGCATATACCAGTTGCTACCGGTGGCGTAAGGGGTATTCATTTGACGATCGATAAACTCCGGCACACCGGCTTCCAGTGCGCCAGGACCGCGTTCATCATTCGGGATCAGGCGCGCAACGGCCGCTTTGAGGAAAGCGTACTCTTCTGCGGTAAACCAGTTTGGTTGGTAATCACGTGCCTGTTGCGGTGCGACAGGTTGCTCTGCTGCCCCAGCGGCCATTGGCACCACCAGCGCGCCCATCGCCGAACTGCCAACCGCCATTGCGGGTGCCAGGGTGATGGTTCTCAGCAGAAAATCCCTGCGACTATGACCATTTTTTTGTTCTGACATGACATTGCCTCAGTACCGCAGATGATGCGGCATGAAAGTTAAGTGATTGCGTTGTATTGTTTTTTTATGGGTGACTTAAGGGATACAGTGTTACTGTTACCGGTAACAATGCGCGTAGTGTAACACCTTCCCCGTTAATAATTTAGTTTCTCGAAACAAATGCGCACAAAATACTTAACAACTGATGGCAGCGCTTTACATCGCCGGGACGATGCTGTCATCGTCAGAAACAACCTACAAAAGACAGATCATGTCTATCAGGGTATAAAAGAGTACACACAACAGCGGAGTGCCTATGTTTAAGTCCTATTTTCCGCGGCCAGCGCTGTTTTTCAGCTCGGCAGCGATTTGGAGTTTGATTGCGATTTTTGCCTGGTTTGGCTTTGCCGATAATCTGCCTGCACTGTGGCCATCGCTACATGCAGCAATACAGCAGCCGTTGCCCACCAATGCTTCCCGTTTTATTCACCCGGCCCAGCTCTGGTTCTATGGCTATTACTGGATAATGGCGTCCATTTTCGCCCTTGCCTGGAAGGTGATTGATAACCATCCGTGGCAGCGCTGGTCAGTATGGGGCGCAGCCCTGATCATCTTCGTCACCTGGTTTGGGGTACAAGTCGGCGTGGCGGTCAACGCGTGGTATGGTCCGTTCTATGATTTAATCCAAAAAGCCTTAACCAAGGCAGGATCGGTACAAATTACCGAATTTTACCAGCAAGTTGTGGCGTTTTTGGGTATTGCACTCATTGCCGTCGTGATTGGCGTCATGAATTCGTTCTTCATCAGCCACTGGGTATTCCGCTGGCGTACTGCAATGAATAACTACTACATGCACAACTGGCAGCGCCTGCGTAAGGTCGAAGGTGCCGCACAGCGTGTGCAGGAAGACACCATGCGTTTTGCCAGCACGCTGGAAGACTGGGGCGTAAGTTTCATTCAAGCCATCATGACGCTTGTGGCCTTCCTGCCAGTGCTGATCGCGCTGTCACATCACGTCAAAGATATCCCGCTGTTGGGTAACATCCCTTACGCGCTGGTGATTGCTGCGGTGCTGTGGTCAGTGTTTGGCACCGGGCTGCTGGCGGTGGTGGGGATTAAATTACCGGGGCTGGAGTTCCGTAATCAGCGTGTGGAAGCCGCTTACCGTAAAGAGCTGGTATACGGTGAAGATAATGCTGACCGCGCGTCACCGCCGACGGTCAATGAGCTGTTCAGTCGCGTGCGCTTTAACTATTTCCGTCTTTACTTCCACTATTTGTACTTCAACATCACCCGCATTCTCTATCTGCAGGTCGATAACGTGTTCGGGCTGTTTTTGCTGTTTCCGTCAATCGTGGCAGGCACGATTACGCTGGGTTTACTCAACCAGATTACCAATGTGTTTGATCAGGTGCGCTCTTCGTTCCAGTACCTGATTTCCTCCTGGTCGACGCTGGTGGAGTTGATGTCGATTTATAAACGTCTGCGCAGTTTTGAGCAGATTCTGGCTGATATTCCGCATGATGAGATGATGCGCGAAGCAGCTGAGTAAGTGCGTGAGTGGGTGCGGTTTGATGTCCGCACCCCAACCCCTTAACCTGCCAGCACCGCGAACACTTTCTCAATGGCATACGCGCCAGGATCTTTCACTCCATCCAGACTCTGCTGATTCAGATACGCCGAACGGCCTGCTTTGGCGCTCTGCATTTGCGCGGTGGCATCCGCACCTTGTTGTGCCGCTTTCGCCGCGACTGCCAGCGACTCACCCGCCACCAGCGCTTCCAGTGCCGGTTGCAGTGCATCCACTAAGGTACGATGCCCCGGCTGCGCGCCGCCATAGTGCTTCATACGCTCCAGCCCATGCATCAACGCCTGCGGTAACGCGCTACCTTCTTCCAGCTGCTGGCCCGCGCTGGTGAACAGAATCGACATCAATACACCGCTCGATCCGCCCATTACCGTCGCGAGCTGCTCCCCGATCAACGCCATCAAGGTCGGTAACTCATCCAATGGCAGCTGCCTGTCACGCAAACCCCGCTGAATTTTTTTCGCGCCTGCGGCAAAAGTTGAACCGGTATCACCGTCGCCGACTTTGGCATCCAACGCGTTCAGCTCGCTCTCCAGATCGATCAGCGTTTGCGTCACACGATCAACGGTCGCAGCCACTTCCGCGTTTTCGGATGGATCGAAATCCAGCATGCTGCCCACTTTCTCTGCACTCTGCAAACTGATCGGCGCGAAGTCATAAACTGGCACCCAGCCGAGCACTTGCACTGGCGCATTTAAAGCCTCAAGGAACAGTTCTTCCAGCGCCAGCAGCGACAACGAGAAGCCCTTCATATCCAGGGCGCTCACCAGTGTTGCCGGGCCAATCAGATGGGTAACGCGGGCCGCCAGCGGTGACTGCAACACTTCACGTGTCAGCAATGCCAGCTCAAGCTGCGAGAACCCGCCGAGGTTGTTGATCAACAGTAGCGCCTGTTTACCGTCTGGCAATGCCTGCGCCAGTTTATCAGTCATGATACTGCTGATTTTGCGGCTGTTTTGTGTGTCCAGCGTCACCACGCCAGGCTCGCCATGAATGCCCATCCCCAGCTCGCTGTGGCCTACCGCCACACGGTCATCACGCGTTTCCCCCGGGATGTGGCACGTCGCGAATGCCAGACCAATCGAAGCGGTCGCATCGATGGCGCGTTGTGCCAGCGCCTGAACCTCTTCAAGTGAGTGCCCTTGCTCCGCGGCAAACCCGGCGATTTTGTGTACCAGCACGGTCCCGGCAATACCGCGCGGCTGCGGATTTTCCGGTAGCGCGATATCATCCTGAACCATAACGATTTCGACTTTATAACCGAGATTTTTCGCCTTCTCGGCAGCCAGGCCAAAGTTGAGGCGGTCGCCGGTGTAATTTTTCACAATCAGCAGGCAACCGGCCTCACCGGTGACGTTGATAATGGCGTTCAATACCGCATCCACACTCGGCGAGGCAAATATATCGCCGCACACCGCCGCCGTGAGCATGCCTTTACCGACGAAACCGGCATGCGCGGGTTCATGGCCCGATCCGCCACCTGAGATCAGCGCCACTTTGCTCTTATCCCAATCCGAACGCACCACCACGCGGATCTCATCACCAAGATCGAGGCGGCGTAAGTTGTGCCACGGCGTACTCAGCAAAACCCCTTCGATGGCTTCGTTGACCAGATCGCTCTTCTCATGCATAAAAAACTGGCTCATTGCTTCCTCTCCATTGGTGTTGTCGTCATAAAAGGTAGCGTAAAAGCGGGGAGGACTTCGCGACGAAAGCCAGGAAATGCAAAGGGCGGCACACGCCGCCCTTGAGTTTCAGATAACTACCGCTTACAGCGCGATGCGCAGTACGCTATCTGGGTTCTTCGGTGGCTCTTTACGGGTGCCAGGCTGCTTGATGCTGACAAACAGGGTTTTGCCATCGGCAGACAGCGCCAGGCTGTTTGGCAGGCCTGGGGCTTTGACCGTGCGCTTCACTTTGTAGGTGCTGGCGTCGATGATGCTGATCTCACCCGCTTTACGGTGCGTCACATACAGCTCGTTACGATCGGCATTGAACAGCACTGCCAGAGATTCTGGCACATCAATCTTATGGATCACTTGCTGAGTGCGCGCATCCAGCACCAGCACCTGAGGCTGCTTGGAGTCGCTCAGGAAGATACGGTGGCCTTTGGTGTCCAACGCAATGTTCAGGAAGAAGTGATCTTTTTCGCCATCAATTTTCTGGCGTTTTTCAATCGCGTTCAGACGCGTATTGATCGTCACCAGCTCGCCATCAGCGTTGGTCACGTACAGCTTCTGCGCAGCAGAATCGAGCGCCAGGCCAGTGCCCATCTTGCCGGTATTCGGCACGGTGCTGACCAGCTTCAGGGTTTTGCCATCCACCACCCACACCACACTCTGCTCACCCAAACCTGTGATATAGACGCGGTCAGTTGCGGCATCGGCCACCAGTTCACGCGGCTGCAGTGGGCGTACGCTCTCACTGCGCTTACGTGCATCCAGCACCAGCGAGTTGATCTCTTTCCCGCTCGTCGCATCCACGGCGGTGACCGCGGCATCACGGGTATTACCGAAGAACAGGGTATTGGTTTTCTGGTTGATGGTGGCACCAAAGGTTGGCAGTTCAGTGCTGATCGTCTGCTTCACCGCCAGATCCTGCGGGTCGAGACGATAAACAGTGCCGCCTTTGCTGCTGGCATTTTGCGCCGTGGCAACGAACAGCGCGTTATCGCTGTTGCTGAACGCCAGTTCGTAAGCACCTTTTGAGATCACCTGGTTCAGCGGCTGAGATTCGGCCGCCAGTACTGCAGAGGATGACAACAGGGCCGTTGCCAGCAGCAGCGGACGCAGCGCCCACGTTGTTTTATTCGCTTTCATAACTTCTCCATAGCAAAACCACCGCCTCTTGGCAGTGAAGTGAAAGCTCGACAGTGCAACCAATTTTATAAAGACAGCCCGAGGCGAGCTGACGAAGGATGATTTTTTTTGAGAATAGTAATCATTTCGTGGAGAAAGTGACAGGAATTTATCAGGTTACCAACGCCGCCAGGGCGCCCGGAGGCACCCTGTCAGCACAGAACGTTAACGCAGACTTATTTGGTCAGTTCGGCAGTCATGTGCACGCCGTTGTTGAAGTTGGCTTCAGTCACTTTATAGGAAGCACCAGCTTTATGCGCCTGAGCAGCGATTTGCGCTTCTGCACCATCAAGCGTTGAGGCACAGGCAGTCACGCTTTGCGCGAAGCTGGCGAATGGCAGAACAGACAGGGCAACAACAGCAGCAAAAGTTTTGATAGATTTCATGGTCAATTCCTCAGTCAATGTTTTATCAGATAAGGCGTCATCGCCTTGTTGAGATACATAGTAGGCTGATCATTGAGGAGTAAAAAGCGGAGAGATTTGCCAAAGTTATTCGATTAATTTGAAAGACAAAGGCACATTTGGATTAACCCTTGTGCAAAGGGTTAAAAATCCAGGTTTTAATGAATGGACGGGATTAATGACTGTGAATGGTGCGGTTGGTTTTGCGCGATAAATCGCGCCGCTACAGTAATGGAGGCTGCGAGCGGCCTGAAGGCCGCCCCTTACTGAAACCTTGACGTGCAAGACGGTAGCTATGCACATCCTGTATAGCGGCGCGATTCATTGCGCTAAAACGAATTTAACCGTGATGGCGTACCCGCGTGAAAATGGTGATGGCCGCTAACAGCATCAACACACCACTGGCCATGAACACGCCGCCAGCCCCTTGGAGGTCAAACATCCAGCCGCCTGCCGCTGCACCTGCGGTGATCGCCAACTGAATCGTCGCCACCAGCAGACCCCCACCGGACTCCGCATCATCCGGCACCGCACGGGAAATCCACGTTGACCAGCCGGTCGGCATCGAACCGAATGCCAGACCCCACATCGCCACACCCGCACCGACCAGCCAAGGCAGACTGCCAAAACTCACCAGCACCACAGCCGTGACGCTCATTACCAGCGCCATGCCAGTCAAGGTCAATGACACACTGCGCGTCACCAGGAAACCGGCCAGCGAAGTGCCGAAGAAGTTCGCCACACCGAATGCCAGTAACACCAGCGACAGCTGATTAATGTTGAGCTGGGCACTGCTCTCCAGGAACGGGCGCAGATAGGTAAAGAAGGCGAAGTGACCGGTAAACATCATGATCACTGCCAGCATACCCCAGCGCATCAGGCTGTTACGCAGCAGATCCAGCACCCCACCGCTGCGCGCTTTGTTCTCTGGCGGCATGGCTGGCAAGGTAAAGAATTGCCAGAACAGCGCCAGCACACCTAACACGCCGGTTAACAGGAAGATGTTGCGCCAGCCAATCAAACCGCCCAGATAGCTGCCCAAAGGCGCGGCAATAATGGTCGCCAGCGAAATACCGCTAAACACAATCGACAGTGCACGCGGCACCTGTTCTGGTGGCACCAATCGCATGGTGATGGCGGTGGAGAGCGTCCAGAAGCCGCCAATCGCCATGCCAAGCAGTACACGCGCCAGCAAGATCATCGGCAAGTTTTCAGCAAAAGCCACCAGCAGCGCCGACGCAATCAGTAACAGCGTGAAGGCCAGCATCACCATGCGACGGTCAAGGCGTCGCGTAATGTTACCGATCACCAGGCTAGTGAGCAGCGCCACCAGCGCCGTTACCGTCACCGTTTGCCCCGCCTGCCCTTCACTCACCTGCAGCGAGTCGGCAATCGGTGTCAGCAAACTGACCGGCAGAAACTCGGCGGTAATCAGGCCGAATACGCCAAAGGCCATGGCAAATACCGCACCCCATGCGGGTTTATCCACCGCTATACTTGTTTCGACAACTTCAGTATCCAGACTCATTTGCGATCCCCATCACAAAAATTCAGGTTGTAAGCATAGTGAGACAAAGCAAGACGATCTATGATACAAAAACTTTGTTTTTTGATTATTCGTCTGGATTCGTATGAGCCGCTATGAAGATCTGACCAGTGAACTGCTGATGGGTATGCGCTTGTATGGCGTGAAGTATCAGCGTATTGCCTTACATACTCCGTTTGGTTTGCAGTACGATGACGCGCCGGGTAAAGCTCAACTGCACTTTGTTGGCCGGGGCTCGTTGCTGATCCGCTCGGCATCTGGCGTGATCTATCCACTGCAAGCCGGCGATGCGCTGCTGATCCCCCACGGCAAAGCGCATGCATTAATTTCATCTGAAGACGCGATCTGCGAGCCGATCGGCACCTTTAACAGTAAGCCGATTTGCGGCAGCGTCTGTTCGATAGGCGACAGCGGCGAAGATTGCCCCGACGACAGCGATGTCATCCTGTTTAGCGCCTGCATGGCATTTGAACTCGGTGGCATGCAGCCGCTGGTGCATACCATGCCGGATGTGATGCTGGTGAGTACCCTGCTGGCACAGTACCCGGAAATCCAACCGATTCTGGATGCTATGGAGCGTGAAACCCGCGATCGTAAAGCCGGTTTTGCCGGGATTTTGTCCCGACTGGCGGATGTGGTGGCCGCGCAAATCGTTCGCGGCTGGGTGGAAAACGGCTGCGGCAAGGGCAGTGGCTTAGTGCAGGCATTGCGCGATCCGCGACTCAGCCAGGCAATGGCAGCCATGCACCGCGCACCAGGGGAAAACTGGACGGTGGAGCGGCTGGCGCGTGAATCAGGCAGCTCGCGCTCGGTGTTTGCCGCGCGTTTTCAGTCCGCCACGGGCATGACGCCGCTGCGCTATCTCACCGAGTTGCGCATGCGCCTGGCAGTTGAACGTATCGTGAATGAGGGTGAAGCGGTGGAAAGCGTGGCCTTCCACCTCGGTTACGGTTCACTGGCGGCGTTTAGCCGTGCCTTCAAGCGTATTGTCGGCTCGCCGCCCGGCGCGTTACGTGCCGCGCGCGAAACCCTTTAACGAAATACGCTGATGGCTTCCACCAGGCGGTTGGCTTGACGTGCCATCCGCCCTGAAGCCTCGGCGCTCTCTGCCACGCGGGCGGCGTTTTGATGCGTGATGTCATCCAGATCTTCCACCGCCGTACTGACTTCGCTCAGAGCGATGGATTGCTCAGCGGTAGCCGAACTGATTTGTGCGATCAGCGCGGTCACGTTTTGCACCTGGCCAACAATCTCCTGCATGGTACGGCCAGCCGCATCTGCGTGATCGCTGCCGGACTGCACGCGGCTGGCGCTGGTTTCGACCAGGGTTTTAATTTCGCTGGCGGCTTTGGCACTGCGTTGTGCCAGACTGCGCACTTCACCCGCGACCACGGCAAATCCTTTCCCCTGCTCACCGGCTCGCGCCGCTTCTACGGCGGCATTGAGTGCCAGAATGTTGGTCTGGAAGGCGATCCCGTCAATCACGCTGGTGATATTGGCGATACGCTTGGAGCTGTCAGCGATTTCCGCCATCATCCCCACCATCTCCTGCATCACTTCACCGCCTTTCAACGCCGCATGGCTGGTGTTCTCCGACAGGTTATTCACTTCACTGGCGGTATCGGTATTACTTTTCACCGTGGCGGTCATTTCATTCATGGTGGCCGCCGTTTGCTGCACATTGGCTGCGGCTTGTTCGGTACGACGACTCAACTCATCGTTGCTACGGGCAATCGCATCACTGGCGCTTAAGACGTTGATCGCCTGACCGCTGACATCATCCACCAGCCAGCGGAACATCAGGCCCAGCTGACCGATGGCGCGCAGGGTGATGCCGATTTCATCGACGCGATCCATCTGCTCCACTTTATGGCTGGCACCGGTCGCTACGCTCAGTGCCTGGCGGCAGATGCGCTCCATCGGGCGAGAAATTTGCTGCTCCAGCCACAGGCTGGCCAACAGCAGCAAGACAGCCATGCCACCGGTAAAGCAGCCGAGTTGCAGAGTGTTCATTCCCAGCAACGCCACCCCACCCACCGACAGCGGCAGCAGTGCCAGCAACGTGGAGCGGATGCGCCAGCGCAGCGGCATGGTTTTCAACAGGGAGCCAAACCGACGCCAGCCGGTGCCGATCAACAAGCCTTTGTGGAAACGGCGTCCTTTGGCACGCCCTTCTCGGAAATCGCGGTACAGCGCTTCCGTCTGGCGGATTTCCTCCACGGATGGCTTAGTGCGCACAGACATAAAGCCCTGAACTTTGCCTTCTCTTACCACCGGAATCGCGTTGGCACGCACCCAGTAGTGGTCGCCGTTCTTACGGCGATTTTTGACCAGTGCAGTCCAGGGTTCACCCTGTTTCAACGTTGCCCACATATCGGCGAAGGCTTCCGGCGGCATATCCGGATGACGCACCATATTATGCGGTTGGCCATTGACCTCATCCGGCTCGAACCCGCTGACCTCAATAAAAGCATCGTTGGCATAGGTGATGTAACTGTTGAGATCGGTGGTCGACATCAGCGTGGCGTCGTCGTCAAAAATAAACTCACGCTGAGTGATGGGCTGGTTGTTCCGCATGTGTGTTGTCCTTGCAAGATGCAGGCTAAAGGAAAAATCGATAATACTTTTTTACCTTTTCGGCAGCGCAAGGAGCGGGCTTTAGCACGAATAATTAATTTTCATCCTGAATTAAAGGCCAAACGGGTAATGTCCCTGTTTTTTATAGTGGAAAAGAATCAATAAAATTTCATTTAGGGTAAATGAAATCATTGTTTAGCTTGATGAGCAGAGTGCGCATCAATGCGCACTCTACGAAAACAGCTACATCCCTGTAGGGTCGTCGGCTAAAACTGCCACCTTACGCCCACGTTGTAGCGCCAGCCTTTGGCCCCGTTGCCGTTAATCTCTTTGCGATAATCAGCTTCGGCATACAGCGACACATCCTTTTGCAGCGTGGCGGTGCCGCCTGCGCCCACTTCCCACATCTGACCAAAGTGACCGCTGGTGAAGGTTGCCCCCAACGCAGGGTTATCCACTGAAGAGACGTTGGTCTCTGCCGTACCGCCCCAGCCTTTATAGAAATTCGCGCGCAGATAGGGGGTGTACTGACGTTGGCTGTCATCCGTCCAGGTACGATCGAGCCGTGCGCCCAGACGTCCGATGGTCTGGTGGTAATCGCCATAGCGCACTTTATTGCCATCCTGATCGGTAAAGTCATTCATGTTGAGCTTCATATACATCAACTGCGCCTGCGGCTCCAGTTTATAGCCATCGCCCAGGTCGAACGGATAGCCGCTCTCCAGTGAGGCGGTCCAACCGTGCGCCTTCAACTTCGCCTCTTGCTGCTGTCGCGCAATAGCCGTTTCGCCGCGATGCCAGTCAAACGAGAGCACGCCGTCCAGATAGAAACCGCTTTGACGCTGCCAGGTGCCGTAAAACGCCAGGCTGTCGCTGTCAAAGGTGGTGCTGCTGTAACCATCCGCCGCATCTGGGCGAATACGGGTGTTACCGCGCGTGTAGGCCAAACCACCGCGCAGGCTGTCTTTCTCCCCGTCGAGGCGCAAGAGGTTACCGCCCACCTGCACCGCACTGTAATCCAAATCAAAGTCGTAACCGTAATCAGTAAAACGCTGGTCACTTTTGTATTTCAGGTTTGAACCGATATAGCGCAGGAACATCTCGCCGCCCTCGCCCTCTGGCCGCGTCTGCTCATGGCGCAAGTCGCCAAGACGTTTATGCAGATCGTCAATGATCGCCGAGGTGTAATACGCCAGCCCGACCGGCGCAGAGATATACGAAGGCACCTGCGGCACCACGGCAGCACGCGCATCGTAGCTTTGACCGCTACCGAACGCATCGGTGATAAAGGTCGATGGGCAGCTGGCGCCGTCTTCGCAGACGTAATAATTTGCCAGTCGATAATCCCAGTAATTGTTGCCACTACCGCTGACCAAACGCTG
Organism: Pantoea vagans; assembly: GCF_001506165.1. Lineage (NCBI taxonomy): Bacteria > Pseudomonadati > Pseudomonadota > Gammaproteobacteria > Enterobacterales > Erwiniaceae > Pantoea > Pantoea vagans. Next base: position 3,690,181 of record NZ_CP011427.1, read on the forward strand.
GCTGGGGTCAGTGCTGCCCGGCGCAAAGGTGTAGAGCCGATACTGCCACGGCCCGGCACCGAGATAGCCGTCTTTCAGTGCAAAACTCTCCGGACTGGCGTTACCCGCCACCTGGGCCAGGGATATCCCTTCGTTGCCTTCAATCCCGCCGTTGCGGTTGAGATCGGTAAGCGCCCCAGTACTGCTGTCCGTCAGTTTCACATTCACCAGCGTGGTGCCGCTGGCGTTGCCCGTCACGTTGAGATGGTCAGTGAACTGGTTGCTCAGCGCGCCCCCCTCGTTGAGGTCGGTGATCAGGTTAAGCTGACCACCGCTGGATGCCAGTGACCCGTTGATGTTGAGCGTGTTGCCCGGCGACCCTGTGCCGTTGGTCAGATCCAACGTCCCCGCATTATTCACTGTGAGTGAGTCCGCCGTGCCGCCTGCCAGCGTCGGGTGCACATTATTACCGGCGTACAGTGTCGAATCCGCATCCACATTGATGGTGCTGTGTGCCAGATTGAGGTTATCGGTCAACGTCCACTGGGTGTTGGCGAAGTTGATAGTGCTCCAGCCGCTGCCCAGATTCACCCCTTTGTTGAGATCGTCTGCACTAAAGCTGCCGCCGCGTGAATCAATCTGGTTGAAAGTCAGGGTGTTGCCAGTACCGCTGCCGCTGGTGAGGTGATAAGTCGTACCCAGATCAACGTTGCTGACTTGCGCGCTGTTGTTGTTGTCATTCCCCATCGTCAGGCTGCCGTTAAGCGTGCCCCCCGTCCAACGAAATACATCAGATCCGCCGCCGGGATTGATATCGCCGCGCACCTCCCCCTCGGTCAACAGCACTTCATCATCGGCATTGCTTCCGGCCACCGCCACCGTCTGGGGATTGGCCGTAATGATCGATCCATAGTTCTCAAATATGGTTTTACCGCCACGCAAATCCACCACCGGAGACGTCAGGCTGTTGGAGGTAAAAGTACCGGTATTGGTGATGGTGCCCGCCGTGCTGGAAACCAGTGCCGAGCCACCTGCAGGGTTATCAATATTCACGTCAGCTGCGGTGGTCACATTACCGCTGGTGTTGGCACGGATCCCTGTGCCGCCTGCGCCGGTCACATTGAACTGATAGCCCGATCCCAGCGTTAAATCGCCACGGGTGGTCGATCCATCCGCATTGGCGATGTTCAGCCCGGTGCCGCTGCCCGACACATTAGTGGTCACGGTGGAGGCGGGATCAAAGGCCACGGCAGTGCGGATCCCGTTACCGTTGCCAACGTTGAGGGTGAGATTGCTCAGGCTGACATTGCTGAGTTCTGCACGGTTTTCGATACCGTTGCCGCTGCCGAGCACGTTGACCGTGGCATCGCTGGCGCTCAGTGCGGTCGCACCGGTATCCAGCAAAATGCCGTGCGCATTGCCGCGTGTCGTGATCACCGTGTCACTGCCGGTGAGCGCCAGCTGCGCGCCATCACTGATGCGCACGCCCGCTGCACCGTTATCCACGTTGATTACGCCGCCCTTAGCCAGGGTGCTGCCGCTGCCGGAGACATCCAGCCCAGTGCCACTCGCCACATTCACCGTGCCGTTGTTGGTTAAGGTGCTGCCGGCACGCGAGCGAATACCGATGTTATCGCTGCCGGTGAGATTCAGCGCACCATTGTTCACCAGCTCGGCACCGTTGGTGACATCAAAGCCGATGGCGTTGCTGCCTGCGCCGCTCAGATTGGCATTGCTGGTGACGGTAGTGGGTGCCGAGCTGCCATTCAGCGCATTGCTCAGGTCAGTGCGCAGATTATTCACCAGCACTCCCACCGCATTACTGCCGCTGAGATTGAGCGTGCTGCCGCTGGCCAGAGTGGCAGCTGCGCCCCCTTCGACCCGCACCGCGGTGCTGCCCTGCCCGCTGGCGGTGAAACGGGCATTGGCGCTGTTCAGGCTGCTACCACTCCCCGAAACAATCACGCCCGTGCTGTTCACGCCGCTGGTGGTCAGTGCCGTTGGGCTACTAAAGCTCAAGGCTGCACCATCATCAATGCGATATCCGGTGGAGTTTTGCGTGTTCACATCCAGTGCGTTCGCAGCCGAGTTGATGCGTGAACCATTGCCTGCGGCGTGATAAGCAATCTGATCGGTATTATTGAAAATCGGCGTAGAGCCTGCCGCAATATTCACCTGCGCGCCATTGATCGCCTCTGCGCCTATCGCGCCCGTGCCGTTAAGGTTCAAGGTGCCGCTGTTAAGATTGGCAATGGCCCGGCTGCCGCTGGCGCTGACACCCCGGCTACGATTCGTGGTGCTGCCACCATTGACATTGATGTTGCCGCTGTTATTGGCGGTGGTATTCGCCGTGCTGCCGCTGCTGTTGACCGCAATACCAGTACCACCATCATTGATGCTGATGTTACCGCTGTTGCTGCCAGTGGCACCGCTCTCTACCCGAATACCGGTGGCGTTTGCCCCGCTGAAATTGATGTCACCGGTGTTATTGAGTTGCGCACGATTGCGCGCCAGATAACCCACCAATCCGGTTTGTGATGAGCTGAGTGCGGCGGCTGAACTCAGGCGGGTGCCGGTAACGGGAGCACCACTGTTACTGCCCGCCAGGGTATGTTTTTGCCCATCCACAATCGCGCCGATGGCATTGTTGCCGGTCAGATTGATGGTGGTGGCATTGTCGATAGTGCCGGTGGCTCCGCCTTCGATATTGACCCCCGTGGCACCCGCGCCGCTGACATTAAGCGTGGCGTTGCGCGTATTCACCTCCGTGCCCCCCGTGCCGCTGCCATTCACCGCCACCGAACCCGCGCCTGATGCGGTGAGAGACAGGTCGGTACCATCAAAATCTGCACCCTGCTCGACGCGGAACAGGGTTGAATTGGCGGTGGTGACATTGAAGGGATTATTGCCCGCGACGTTGATCAGCGCATTGGGGCCATAGGCGAAGAAGGCGATCTGATTGCTGCCATTGCTAAAGGAGGGAATGGCATTTGCCGCCACGTTCACCGTGGCATTGCCGCGCGCATGCACGCCAATCGCGCCGTTACCACTGAGGTTCACCGGACCATCAATGTCTGCGCTGGCTTGGCCGGTTCCCTGACCTTCAACCCAGACGCCAAAGTTGCGCGTTCCGCTCGCCGGATCGGCCCCACCCGCAACGTTAATGGTGCCCGTGGAGTTGGCCGATGCGCTGTTGCCATTGGTCGCCACCACTTTCACGCCGGTACCGTTGACGCCGTTGAGATTGATGGTGCCGCTGTTGTCGATATTTCCGCTGCTATTGGTCACCGACATGCCGACGTTTTCACGCGGTACCGTTGCTGCGGCACCGTTCACATCAATGGTGCCGTTGTTCAGCATCGTGACATTGTTGGCACCTGAGGCCGACATGCCTGCTGCATTCTGTACTTTTGAACCGATAACAATGTTGCCGTTGTTGGTGGCGCTGCCGTTGGCCACCAACGCGATGCCACTGGTCAGGCCGCTCTGATTCATCGCCGTATCCGCGACGTTATCCGTCAGGCTGTTCTGTGGACCCCGGCCGATATAAATCTGCCCATCGGCCGTATTGGTAAACGTGGACGTTGGGGTGGTCAACAAAACCCCAGAGGCGGTACCACTGGCACTGGAACCATTAACGCCAACGTTGATGTTGCCGCTGTTGTTGGATGTGGCGTTATCCTCCAATCGAATCCCCGCCACACCGTACTGCGAATTGCTACCGATGGTGGCCAGGTTGACGATGCCATTATTGTTGAACTCACTGCCGCTCTGCACCAGCACGCCGTTAGCGCCATAGCCGGTAGAACCAATGCCGGTACCATCCTGGCGATTCAGGAAACCACCGTTAATCACGCCAGTGGCGCTGGTGCTGCCGTTGCTGCCGCCCGCCAGCACCAGCGCTGTACCGTTGTTAGCGATCGTGCCTCGACTGGCGAGCTTGCCATCAATCACCGCCTGCGCACCGTTTGACGCTTTAATTGCGCCGCCCGTCGAACCAACCACCTCCAGCGTTTTACCCGCCGCCAGATTGACGCGCGCGTTTGCGCCATCGGCATTCACCACGATGCGATTGCCTATATGCTGAGTCACTTCATCCGGGGGCGTGGCGCTGACGTCGTAAACAATATTGCCGTTGGTCACGGTGACGGCCTTGTTGAAGTCGGTCAGATAGTTGGCTTTATCGAGATTGCCTGATTGCAGTTGGCTGATCAGCCAGTTGTTATAGGTTTGTAGCTCACTGGCGCTGGTGACCGAGAAGGTGTGGTTGGCACCGTCCAGCGTTTGCACACTGAAACTGCCGTTGTACGTCGCGAGATTTTGCACCTGAAACGTTTGCGTGGCTCCTGCGCCGTCAGGGGTGGCGGCAGTGCCAAAGAAGCTGATGCGATTGTTGGAATTCCAGTTCAGCGTGCTGTCGCTACCTACCTGAAACAGCGTGGTCTGTTTGGCAGCCATGCTCCAACTGTTGGTGCTGGCGCTGCTAGCAGCATTCGGCTGGCCGATGTTCACATCAAGTGAACCTCCATTAGAGACATCCGCGACCCGTGCGTTGATGTATTGATCGCCGTTCACATTCACCACATCGGGCACGGCAGTGTCTGAGGTCACGGGCGCTTGTGCCACCAGGCTGGCGGAGTTGTAAACCTGGAAGGTGGTATTACCGCCCGTAGTGGGATCAGGCACCGTAATGGCAAAGTTCTGCGGCCCAGGATTGAGGCGCGTCTGGTTGAGGAACTGCGCACCCGAGGTGATATTCACCTGAGCCAGGCTTGAACTCACTGAGCCGTCGGTACCCGGTGCAAAATCCGGGTTACCGGTCAAGGTTTCGCTCGTGCCACTCACATCAATATTCTGCTCACCAAAGAGGTTGTCATTGACCTGCGGTGAATAGCTCCCCAATGTTACCGCTTGTGCACTGATATAGGGATAAAACAGTGCCTGTGCCGCTAATATTCCGATGGCGATCGGATTTAATTTGAACTTCATACTTCCTCCGGTGGGCGTGCAGCGTCCACGCTGTTATTGCAACAGCGTTAAATTCATCGCGAGGGGATAAAGCGGCAGGAATAACACCAACCCCGATGAGCAATTAATTTCTGAGAACCACTGTGTGAAGAAAGTACGGCGCAGCGAAAAAGAGACAGAACTGTTGTTATAGATTAATTGGCTTTAGGTATAGACTTTTCTGCCATGAGAAGCAAAAGGCAATTGCAGCTAACCTATTGTCACAATGAGGAAATAAATGCGAGGCGGGATAAATTATTGGCAATATTTAATTCCGCAGATAATCAACTGTTAGCACGCTAAGTTGTTAATAATTTCTTTATTTTTTCTTAGCGTTTTATTTACGATTGGCACGGCAAGACGCAGGTCGATCGTGCCAAGGTAAACGATACGGCGAAATGCAAAAGTGTGACCTGCATCACGCTTCATTGGCGCAAATCAGGCACTCCTGAAGCGGCATGATTTATCGCTCATCCTTTCTTCGAGGCCAAAAGTGCGCACCCTACAAAAACCGCGCACGATCGTCGTAGGGTTGCCATTGATGGCGACCGAAAAGCGCTTAACTGACTAGCCTGACGCCATAACTCGCGCCGCTACGGGATTAACTCAGATCCACATCCTTGGTGCCGCCCCACCAGGTAAACGCAAAACCGCCGACCCACGCGACGATTAACCCCACCAGATACACCGCCATCCCGGCAAAGATACCTTGCGATGAGGTCATCAAAGGCAGCGTCACTAATCCTGATGGACCAAACACGGTATTCATCCCCACTGGCAAACCCAGCCATGCCACCAATCCAATGAAGAACCCGCCCAGCGCACCGCCACAGCAGGCGGTAATAAACGGCTTTAAACGCGGCAGCGTGACGCCATAAATCAGTGGCTCACCGACACCTAACAAGCCGGGGACGATCGCGCCTTTGATCTGTTTTCGCAGTAAGGAGTGTTTATCAGCTTTACACCACAGCGCGATGGATGCACCCACTTGCCCGGCTCCCGCCATCGCCAGAATGGGGAATAATGAGTTGAAGCCCTGCGTTTCCATCAGTGCGAAATAGACCGGAATAAAGCCTTGATGAATACCGAACATGACCGCAATTAAAAACAATCCGGCCAAAATGGCGCAACCGAATGGATTGTTATTTAGATGGATAAACAGCCACGACATGCCCTTAAATAACTCACCGCCGATGGGCATAATCACCATAAAGGTCACCGCGCCGGTAATTAATAACGTGAGTAATGATGTCAAAATCATATCGAGATTATCCGGGATAATCTTGCGCAACTGTTTCTCTATCCAGGCTCCAAATATCGCAGCCAGTAATACGCCAATAATATTGCCACGTGGGTCAATTGCCATGCCGAAGAAGTCCGACATGCCACTGTAATATCCTACCGTGGCTTTTGGCACATAACCCAGTACAAACAGCGAGGCGATAATCGCGCCATTCACGCCGGAGCCGCCAAATGCTTTCTGCGCGTTGTAGCCAATCAGAATGCTCAGGAAGGTGAACAGTCCCTTGCCGAACACTTTCATGTAGGCCACGGTATCCAGCAGCCACTGCGCATGATCGCCCGGCTGATTGAGATGAAAAATCTGCTCAATCAGCGTAGCAAACCCCAGCAGCAAACCGGCACCAATAAAGCCGGGAATAAGTGGGGTAAAAATGGTGGCAAAGCAGGAGAGAAAACGGTGCAGCGCGCTGGTCTGTTTCGCTTTCATTTGCTGTTTCTGCGCCGCCGCAATCTGGCTCAGATCGCCTGGCGCAGCAGGCTCACTGCTATTCAGTAGCAGCTGCATTTTCTCCGCCGCCGTTTGTGCTTTTCCGGGGCCGAGCACAATTTGCAGTTGCGCATCACTGTCAATCACACCCAGCACACCGGGCAGCGTTTTCAACCGCGCGTGATCCG